>CAZTRG010000134.1:0-28532 GCA_964615885.1 uncultured Planctomycetia bacterium
CGCGTGGCTCCCGCCGCCCCTCCCGCATCGCAGGCGTGTGAAGGCTTTTTGCCGGCTCCTCTCCATCGCCGGTGTCCTGATCTCACCCTGTCACCGGAGGGGGGAGGAGGCAACGCACGCTCCTACAGGGGGGCGCTCGAGCTGAGGGTGGCAGACGGCGCCCTCGAGGCCGTCAATGCCGTTGACCTCGAGTATTACCTGCTGGGTGTTGTGGGTGCGGAGATGCCGGCCTATTTCGATGGAGAGGCTCTTGCAGCACAGGCGGTTGCCAGCCGGACCTTCGCCCTTTACTCCCTTCGCCGGGCGCTGCAGGCCGGACGCAGCCCGGTTTTCAGGGCCAACACCGGCTTCCAGGTCTACAAGGGGGTGGCGGCTGAAACCCGCAGCGTCCGCAAGGCGGTGGCGAAGACCAGGGGGCAGGCGCTTCACTGGCAGGGAGCGCTCTTTTCCAGCTATTTCCACTCGACCTGTGGTGGGCGGACGGCAAATGTAGGCGATGCTATCGGGGATGCCCCCCTGCAAGCTCTTTCGGGGGTGGCCTGCGGCGGTTGCGATGGGAGCCAGTTTTCAAGCTGGAGGTCTGTCCTGGGTGCAGGAGAGCTCGAGTCCCTGGCCCGGAGCTACCTGGCCAGGACCCAGCCGGGTCTGCGGATGGGGCGGCTTGAGAGTATCGAGGTGTCCGAGCGCGCCGCAGATGGAAGGGTGCTCTACCTGCGCCTGGTCCATTCGCTCGGCTCCTTCGAGTGGTGGGCCTACAGCTTTCGCATGGCGGTAGAGTCGAGGGTTCCCGGGACCGTTCTCAGCACCTCCTTCACCCTCAGCCGTGAAGAGGCCGGGGAGTGGATCCTTGAGGGCGCGGGCTGGGGGCATGGAGTCGGGCTCTGCCAGGTGGGGGCCAGGGGGCTGGTGAAACAGGGGCTCGATTACAGGCAGGTCCTGCAGCATTACTACCAGGGCAGCGAGCTGGCAGAGGCCTACTGAGAGCACGCCCTTGCCACGCACCCGTCTTTAGAGCAAACTCGCGTTTTCGTTTCTATGCGGGAACCTGCCGATGAGCCCAGCTCCACTGGAATTTACTGTTGTTGCCGAGGATGAATCATCCGCCGCCAGGGTGGGGCGCCTGCAGCTGCCCCATGGCGTGGTGGACACCCCGGCCTTTCTGCCGGTGGGAACCCAGGGGTCGGTCAAGGCGGTGACACCGGAACAGGTTGCCGCCACCGGCGCCCAGATGATCCTTGCCAACACCTACCACCTGGCGCTGCGGCCCGGCTCCGACGTGGTGCGGGAGGCCGGGGGGCTGCATGAGTTCACCGGCTGGAAGGGCCCTATTCTTACAGACAGCGGGGGCTACCAGGTCTTCAGCCTCGGTGATCTCAACAAGATCGATGATGACGGGGTGACCTTTCGCTCGCATATCGATGGAGCCGAGGTTCGCCTGACACCACGGAGCTGCATGGAGATCCAGAATGACCTCGGGGCTGATATCATCATGGCCTTCGACGAGTGCCCTCCCTATCCCGCCGGCCGCGAGCAGGTGGCGACAGCGGTGGCGAGGACCACCCGCTGGGCGGAGCTCTGCCGTGAGGCTCACAGCCGGGAGGCTGACCAGGCTCTCTTCGGTATTGTGCAGGGAGGCTGCTTCGATGAGCTCAGGGAGGAGTCGGCCCGCCAGCTGCTGGAGCTTGATTTCCCCGGCTACGCTATCGGGGGGGTGAGTGTCGGGGAGCCGCCGGAGGATATGCGGCGTGTTGTCGAGGTGACGGCCCCTCTTCTTCCTTCCGGCCGCCCGCGCTACCTGATGGGTGTCGGCATGCCGGAGGATCTTGTCGATATGTCACTGCAGGGAATCGATCTCTTTGACTGCGTGGTGGCGACCCGCCATGCCCGCAACGCGGGTCTTTTTACCTCGAAGGGAGTGGTGAAGATCCGCAACAGCACCTGGAAGAGGGACTACAAGCCGCTCGATGAGGACTGTAGCTGCTATACCTGCCGGGAGTTTTCCCGTTCCTACCTGCGACACCTCTACCAGCGCTCGGAGATCCTCGGGCCAATCCTCGGAACCATACACAACCTGGCCTGGTTCCAGCGCCTGATGTCGGACCTGCGGGAGGCTATCACCGCAGGATGCGGGCTGGAGTTCCGGAAAAGTTGCCGTGAAAAGGGCTTTTTCTCAGATCGTCCCCCTGCAGGGGAGTGACGCTAAGGAAAACTATTGCATGCTCTGCTGCTATGGTTATGCTCGGTCTTTTCGGCATTTCTCACAAGGACCTGATCTATGCAGATACCATTGCTTACAGAGCTCCTGATTCTTGCCCAGGAAGGTGGTGAGGCCCCGCCCTTGCCTCAGCCAAGCATCCTGAACAGCCCCATGGTCCTGATCCTGGGAATCTTCTTTATCTTCTGGTTCCTGATCATTCGCCCGCAGAGCAAGAAGCAGAAGGAACGTGAGCGCAAGGTCCAGTCGATGCAGAAGGGTGATACCGTCATGACCCACGGCGGCATCTACGGCCGGGTCGTCAAGCTGACCGACCAGGATGTCATCCTCGAGGTCGACAAGACCAGCAAGACCCGGATCCAGTTCACCCGTACAGCTATTCTCGATATTCTCGATGTGCAGGGAGGGCAGGCAGCTGCTTCCGATGCCGGGAAAGCTGAAGAGGAAGATTCCGCTGCGCCTTCAGTCAGCGGCCTCCAGGAGTAGCTCCAGTAATGAAACTGACCCGCTTTCCAAGATTATCCCTGAGCTTTCCCCTGCTCTTGCTGGGCCTTGTGGCGCTTCCGCTCTTGCTGGAAGAACGAAACAGCCCTGCAGCGGGTGATCTCTCCGCGGTCTCATCTTCTACTGCTGAAGAAGTGCCGGGTGAGAGTGGGGACCAGGGAAGGGACGGGCAGCAAGGCGGGGATACAGGTGGGGAGCCCGGTACGCCCCTGCGGCCCCATTTTGCGGCGGGCATCGTAGGTGAAGCTCTCCAGGCAGAGCCTGTGGCGACACAGCTTCGAGCCGATGACTCCGGCGGCAATCTCTGCCGTGGGAGTGCAACTCCCTATCCGCTGAAATTAAATACCGGCTTTTCTGCCTGTGCTCCCAGTGACCTCTCCTCCTGCATCCCTGCAGGCGCTGACCTGGCCAGCCATCCGGTACGCGGTCCTCCCGCGAGCTGAGACATCCTCTGAACCATCGATGGAGGCAGTCGCCGGCCCGCTCCAGGGGGTGCCCCTGGAAGCAACCGCGACCTCCGTCGAAGCCGACTGCTATTTACCCTTTTATCTCTAAGGAAAGAAAATGATCAAGCGAACAGGTACTGGCTGGGCCTTCCTGGCTGGCTTCATAGCGCTCTGCGTTTATACCCTTCACACAGACACCGGGTACTTCAAGAACATCAACCAGGGGATCGACCTGCAGGGTGGTACCGAGCTGCAGTACAAGCTCGACCTCAGCAGGATTGAGGGAGCCGCGGACTCCGATGTCACCGAGCAGATCAAGGACATCATCTCCAATCGTCTCGATATCTACGGTCTCAAGGAGATCCGTATCGCGATTGAGGGCAGCGACCGCCTGGTGGTGACGATTCCAGGGAGTGACACCGCCTCGACCGAGTTTATCGAAGAGCAGATCCAGAAGGCTGGAAAGATGTCTCTGCAGCTGGTGGTCGACGCGGCTGAGCATACAGCCAAGATCCCGGAATACCGCCAGGAGTATGAAAAATGGGAAACTGCTGACAGGGCCTACGTAAAGGCCAAGGATGCCTGGACAGCCGGGGGAAAGGTTGGAGAAGAGCCGATTAAGCCCAGTGAGCCGCCCTATGTGGTCTGGCCCGAAATGCAGAAAAACGAGGAAACCGGCAAGTGGGAGGAGCAGGGCCTCCTGGTTCTCTCAAATATCGAGCGGGACAAGGTGGATGGGAAGTTTATCAAGAGCGCTGCGGTTTCGATCAATCCCCAGGACAGCAGCGACATGGTGGTCTTTTCAATGGATGAGGGTGAGGAGGGGGCCATCAAGCTCGGCCAGCTCACCAATGACAATCTGAATACGGGAAGGCTTGCCATTGTCATGGATGGCCAGGTGATCTCAGCGCCCAGTATCAGGGGGCAGATCACGACCCGGGGACAGATCACCGGTAACTTCACCCGCCAGGAGGTGGTCAGTATCGTCACCATTCTCAATGGTGGAAGCCTGCCGACCAAGCCGATGCTGATCTCCAAGAACACGGTCGGTTCGCTGCTTGGAAAGGAATCGGTTGATTCCAGCAAGCGGGCCATTGTTATCGGGCTGCTCATGGTCATGTGCTCCATTGCGCTCTATTACATGATGGCCGGTCTCGTGGCCAACTTTGCCCTGGCCTTCAATATGCTCGCGGTCCTGGCCTATGTTGCCTGCTTCCGCCAGACCCTGACCCTGCCGGGAGTTGCGGGTATCCTGCTGACGATCGGTATGGCGATCGATGCGAACATCCTGATCTTCGAGAGGGTTCGTGAAGAACGAATCCGGGGAAAGACCCTGCTCCAGTCCCTGACGACAGGCTACCAGAGGGCCTTCTCGGTTATCTTCGACTCAAACCTGACCACGGTGATTACCGGCCTGGTGCTCTTCAACTTCGGAACCGGTCCGGTGAAGGGCTTTGCGATCACCCTGATCGCGGGAATCATCATCAGCTTTATCTCAGCTCTTTTTGTAACCCGGCTTATCATCAGCACCCTCCTCAATGCCGGCATTGTCAAGAACCTGAGCATGGCCTCGGCGTTTTCCACTCCGAAATTCGCCTTCCACAAGATCCAGAGACCCTTCCTCGTTATGTCGATCATACTGATCATCGCATCCTGGGCCTATGTCATTCCCAAGGGGAGCGGGAACTACGGTATCGATTTTACCGGTGGTGCCCGTGTCGGTTTTACGCTTAAAGAGGAAACCGATCGAGTTGCAGTTATCGATCCCCTGCTCAAGGATCTGCAGGTCACTGACCCGGATCTCTTTGACAAGGATTCCCGCATGCAGCCCATTGGTGACGATGGGCGCCGGTATATTCTTATGACCAGGGTCGAGGCCCCCGAGGAGAAGCCGGATGAAGATGAGACGGCTTCTTCCAATGATGACGGGCAGGCACAGGCTGCGGAACGGGTTCGTGACAAGCTGAGCGAGAAGCTCGCCACGCGGCTTGTTCCTGAGCCCTTCACGATGACCTGGGCGGATGATTCCGATGCAGCCTCAGGAAAGAAGGTTCTTACCGTAAACGTAAATCTCGAAAAGCTGCCCGATGCAGAGACTGCGATCAATAAGGATGATCTCCAGAAAGAGCTGAACCTTGCCCTGGCCGATGATGAAGAAGACTTCAAAGGGTTGAAGATCGATGAATGCACCGCAGGCGCTGCAGCCAGTCCTGGTGGTTCCACTCAAGCCTTCGCTTTGAAGTTTGCCGGGTTTGTTCCCCGGGAGGAGGGCCAGCCCAGTCGTGAACAGGCTGAGGCCGCTGTCCGCGGCGCCTTCAAGAAGGAGGGAGTGGCTGATCTGTGTGCGCTTTCAGAACCCTTCTTCACGACCTCTACGGTTGGGGCAACGGTTTCGGGAGATCTGCAGCAAAAGGCGATTGTTGCCTTCTTCATCTCGATTCTCGGCATCATCTTCTACGTCTCGCTGCGTTTTGAATTCTATTTTGGCCTGGCTGCTATTGCAGCCCTGGTGCATGACGTCCTGATCAGTATCGGTATCATTGCGCTGGTGGGCCTGGCCTTTGAGGATTACGCGATCAAGATCAACCTGCCGGAGATCGCGGCCTTGCTGACGATCATCGGTTACTCGATCAATGACACCATTGTCGTTTTTGACAGGATTCGTGAGAACCTGAAGATCTACGGCAAGAACAAGCTGTCCTTCAAGGAATGCGTCGACCTCAGTATCAACCAGACCCTGAGTCGTACTCTCCTGACGTCGGTAACGACGCTCATGACGGTCTGCTCACTCCTTTTCCTGGGCGGAGAGGCCATCAGGGGCTTTGCCTTTACTTTCATGGTGGGCCTGATCGCCGGAACCTATTCCTCGGTATTTATTGCCAGTCCGATCCTGATCATGCTCAGGCAGCGGGCTTTGCAGCGCAAAGAGGAACTTGCCAAGGCCTGAAAACGACGTAAAACCGTTAAAAAGCGCAGAGGGACCCGGGCTAACTCGGGTTCCTCTTGTTATTTACGGATTTCTCTGTTGACCTCAAGTTCCGCTAAAGTTTTAATCCTTTCACAGACCTCAGCTACCGAGCCTTTCAGGGGAGGGGAGTTCCCCAGGGTTCAGAGGCCTGTTAGTGAAGAACAAGTTTCCAGAAGAAAAGAAGTCGGAGGGAAAGATGGCTAATAGCACCAAGATTGCCATCGTAGGATTGATGATCCTGCTGGTGGTGGTGGTCGCGAAGTATGTGAAGACCGGAGCCCCTGTTAATGAAGGTTCTGCAGGAGCAGTGGCCGCTCTGAATGCAGGTAGCCAGGGGGAAGCGGAGAACCTGCCTCAGGACCCTCCGCGCTCAGGGCTCGATGCCCTGCCCCGCAAGCCGGTATTGGCTTCCTCCAGGGGAGGGAATTTCTCTGCCATACAGCCCCTTACAGGTGCTGATCTCCCTCCGGAAGCAACTGCAGCAGGAGAGGTTGCGAGTGGCCCGCAGGGTGGCGACCCCATCGAGTCGGTAACAGGTGAATCGGTACTGCCGCCTGAGTCAGAGGCCCTGAAGGAAAAGATCGCCGAGGCTCAGCCTGCCGGGGAAAATCCAGCCGCTTCCTTAGCGGAAACCAGTGCTGACCCGGTGCGAATCAGCTCAGCCAATCCGCCTCCCAGCGAATCTGTTGAGCCTGTCCCGCCCCTTGCGGAAACCTCGAAAGGTTTTCCGAAGAAACACACCATCAAGGCTGGAGAGAGCTGGTGGAATCTTGCCGAGAATTATTATGGCAAGGGCTGGCTCCATCCGACGATTTCCTCCGCGAACAAGGGCATCAAGTTTCATCCTGGAAACCAGGTGACGATTCCTGCCCCTCCGGCTGGAACAAAGATTGCCGTGAAGACGCAGGAGGCCGTGGCCAGCCCGGAGACGAAAGCCCCGGTTGCCACCAGTGAGGTGAATGTTGCCAGTACCCTCAACAGCGAATCCAGGGCTGCTCCTCCACCTTCAGCTACTCCTGTCGCCCCACCGCCTGCTCCGAAAGGAACCCCCGGATTCTACACTGTAAAGTCTGGCGACTCCCTCATGCAGATCGCCGAGGACCAGCTTGGCAGCACAAGGCATGTGGACAAGCTGAAGCAGGCCAACAAGCACCTGGATCTTGACTTTGTTGACCTGACGGTGGGAACCCGCCTGCGACTCCCTGGTATTTGATCAGCACCGCAATTTGATCAGCACCGAAACAGGTGCTCCAGGGGAAGCCCGGCCGGCGCCAGCTTCAGGGCAAGGGAAGAATCAGTACTCTTCGCTGTTCTTCTTGACGCCCAGCAACTTGCGATAGACGTTCTGGCGATAATAGGGGTCTTCCTTCATCGCGGTAATGGCGGCCTCCAGCAGCTTCTGCTGCTCATCAAGGCGCTCATTCTTGGCCTTCAATTCAGCCTCGGTACGGCTCAGGCTGCGAAATTTTACGGCCCTTGGTGGCAGAACAAGCAGGGCCACTGTGATTCCCACCAGGGCGATTACTGCAAACCAGTAAACTTCCTGCCAGAAAACTCCTCCTCTAGCCGATCCCATAAACCGCTCCTCCTGCGAGTTTCTCTTCAATTCTCAGCAGCTGGTTGTACTTGGCGACCCTGTCGCTGCGGCAGGGGGCGCCTGTTTTGATCAGGCCGGCCTCGGTTGCCACCGCCAGGTCAGCAATGAAAGAGTCCTCAGTTTCTCCCGAGCGATGAGAGATGAGGTTCTTGAAGCCATTTTCCCTGGCGAGGTTGATCGCATCGAGCGTTTCAGAGACACTGCCGATCTGGTTCAGCTTGATCAGGATCGCGTTGGCCGATTTCTCTTCGATACCGCGCTGCAGCCGCTTGATATTGGTGACAAAGAGGTCGTCACCGACCAGGCGAATTTTATCTCCCAGGGCGGCAGTCATTTTCTGCCAGCCCTCCCAGTCATTTTCATCGAGGGGGTCTTCAATGGAGAAGATGGGATAGCGGTCGACCAGCTGGGCATAGAAATCAATGATCTCGTCGGCATTGAGGTTTCGCCCTTCACCGGTAAGCTCGTACTGCCCGGTCTCCTTGTTGAAGAATTCCGAGGCGGCGACATCGAGCGAGATCTGTACGTCATCGCCAGGTTTGTAGCCGGCGAGCTCGACAGCCTCGAGGATAATCGTTACAGCTTCTTCATTGGATCCGAGGTTTGGAGCGAAGCCTCCTTCATCTCCAACCGCGGTGCTGAGGCTTCTCGAGGACAGGACCTTCTTGAGGTGATGGTAGATCTCTGAGCCCATCCTCATCGCATGGGTGAAGCTCTCCGCTCCCGAAGGCAGGATCATGAACTCCTGGACGTCAACATTGTTGTCGGCATGCTCACCCCCGTTGATGATGTTCATCATGGGGCAGGGCAGCCTGCAGGAGTCCTCCCTGCCGAGGTGTACGTAAAGAGGGAGGCCTGCTGAGGTCGCGGCCGCCCGTGCAACCGCCATTGACACGCCGAGAATGGCATTGGCTCCGAGGCGTTTCTTGCCCTCGGTCCCATCGAGCTCGAGCATGACCTCATCGATCGAACGTTGTTCTGCTGCATCTTTTCCCGCGAGAGCCTGCCGTATTTCGTCGTTGATATTGGCTACGGCCTGCAGGACTCCTTTGCCCATATACTCTGCTCCGCCATCGCGGAGCTCGAGAGCTTCGTGTTCACCCGTGGATGCTCCGGAGGGAACAGCGGCCCTTCCGCTTGAACCATCGCTGAGTGCGACATCGACCTCTACCGTCGGATTTCCCCTGGAGTCAAAAACCTGACGCCCCTGTACATGCTCTATTCTGGTATTGCTTTGTGGTTCCATTGTGTCTATTCTACTTGGCCGATGTCCTTTGTTTGCAAGGGCTTGTAACTAAGCTGCCAGGGCCTGTCAACCCTGTTTGAAGGGGTTTATCGCTTCTGGGGAACTTGAGGTTTGGCTCCCGGCCTGAAAAGTCCGGTCAATAACGACAGAAAATAAGTTATAAGGCAAGTTACAGTTTAAACTTAAGTCGTTTTTGCAGGTTTAGATTTGCTGCTGCTGCCGATTTTTGCAGGATGAAAATTTTCTGCAGGTGTGAGGGAGCCCGAAATACAGGTATGGGGTTTTCAGCCAGGCTTTCCTCAAGACTCAATCCAGTCATTTCAAGAGCACAAGTCCTTTAATGGAAAAACCTTCAGCAGCATCCACTGACTCCGGGGCGGCGGCTTCGGAGCAGCCTTCCAGTTCTCATCCGCAGGAGCTGGTGAGTTTCGACCAGGCCTATTTTGCTCCCTGGGGCACAAGGGAGATTCTGACCTGGTCGCTGGTGTGCAGCCTGGCGCTGGCTATGAGCCTGGTCATGGCCTGGTTTTATTCCAGCTGGTATGCAGCCGGGAGTGCACTGATTGTTCCCTTCTGGGCATTCATGGTGCTGTTTTTCCGCAATCCTTCCCGTGAGATCACCGCCGATGCAGGTGTTCTGGTGGCACCGGCTGATGGCACCGTGTGGGATATCGGTGAGGTTGATGAAGAGGAATACATCGAAGGCAGGTGCCTGAGGATCGGTATCTTTCTTTCGGTTTTCAATGTTCATGTGAACCGGGCTCCCTGCGCAGGTGAGATCGAATGGTTGAGCCACAAGGAGGGTGGATTTTCCGATGCCCGCTCTGAAACAGCGGCCCTGTCGAATGAGAACAACTCGATTGGTATGAGGATCAGTGAGAGCGAGGCAGCAGGGGTTCCCCTGGTGTTGAAGCAGGTATCTGGAGCTATCGCACGGAGGATTATCTGCCCCCTCAAGCAGAAGGATCGTGTGACCAGGGGCGGATTGATCGGTATGATTAAATATGGCTCACGCACTGAGATCATCATCCCGCTGGAGGCGGGGTTCCAGCCTTCGGTGGCTGTGAAAGACAAGGTGTGTGGAGGCGTGACCATACTCGGCCGGTTTGAGAAAGCCGGCGAAGGCAAAACAGAGGATTGATCTGATGGAATTGCGTCCCGGAAGCCTGTTCGCCAATCTGCTGACGATCGGCAATGGTGTCTGTGGGTTTGCGGCACTGGTAGAGCTCAGCAAGATTGTTGAGCCGCAAGCAGCTGAAACCATCCAGAGCAATACCAAGCACCAGCTGATTGCC
Organism: uncultured Planctomycetia bacterium; assembly: GCA_964615885.1. Taxonomy (GTDB): domain Bacteria; phylum Planctomycetota; class UBA8108; order UBA8108; family UBA8108; genus UBA8108. Next base: position 10,272 of record CAZTRG010000134.1, read on the forward strand.
GGTTACCTGATCCTGCTCGGCATGCTGTTTGATGCTTTCGACGGCAAGGTCGCGAGAATGGTGAAGGGTTCAACTGAGCTCGGTGCACAGCTCGATTCCCTTTGTGACCTGGTGACCTTTGGAGTGGTCCCTGCCTTCATGATTGTGCAGATGAACCTGGGTGGTGATCCACGCTGGGTGCACATGGTGTGGTTCCTCTCCCTGGCATATTTTCTCGGTGCATTGCTGAGGCTGGCCCGTTTCAACGTCGAGAATTCCCCGGAAGAAGATGCTCATCTCTGTTTCAAGGGCTTGCCCTCGCCGGCTGCGGCAGGCTGTGTCGCCTCACTGGTGATCTTCCAGGCTTATGTTCTCCAGGCCAGGCAGGCTGAGTTTGGCTGGTTTTCAGCCCCTGTGCTGCAGGATATGCAGGCATGGGCCGGAGCGCTGACCTATATCATGCCCTTCCTGGCTATTTTCCTGGGCTTCACAATGGTGTCGAGCCGGCTGAAGTTTGAACACATCGGTTCCAGGATTTTCGCAACAGCCCATTCGTGGGAGTTTTTCGTATCTCTCGTTTTTGCTGCGGTCCTGCTGGCTGTTGTTCCCGAGGTGTTTCTCCCGATTGCTTTTATCGGGTACCTCATCTGGACGCCGGTCAAATTTGTTTTTCGCCTGGTCTTTTTCGGGCGGAGCAGGCGCACTGAACGCGAGGAAGAGCCCGAGGCACTGCAGCGGGGCTGAAGGAAGATGGCAGAAGAAGAACTGCCCCCAGGTGGCAAGGTACCCGTTTTCCTGGGGCTGGGCTCCAATCTCGGTGACCGCCGGGGCTACATAGAAAAGGCTGCCTCCATGATTGCGGATGTCGAGGGAGTTGAATGGAAGAGCCTTTCGAGTCTGCTGGAGACCGATCCAGTTGGTGGGCCTCCCCAGGGAGATTACCTCAACGCCGCCGGCGAGCTCGCCAGCTCCCTTTCGTGCCGTGAGCTCTTCGGTAATCTCCAGGAAATCGAGGCGGAGCTGGGGCGGGTACGGAAGGTGCTGAACGGGCCTCGTACCATCGACCTGGATATTCTCCTTTTTGGTGATTCGGTTATCGAGGAGGGCGACCTGGTCGTCCCTCATCCCCGTATGTGCGAGCGCTCCTTTGTTCTCGAGCCGCTTTGTGAAATTGCTCCGGGCATGGTTCATCCTTGCGAGGGAAAGACCATTTCCCAGCTGCTGGAGGAGCTGCTCAAAAAGAGGACAGCGGCCTCCCGGGATGAGCGAGGTGAGACGTGAAAATCCTGGAACGATCAGTCGAGGCAAGCCAATGGTGCGAGGCCTACAGGAAGGCGTCACTCAGCCTCGGGTTTGTTCCCACCCTTGGAGGGCTGCATGAGGGGCACCTGTCACTGGTCCGCCAGGCCAGGTTGGAATGTGACCGGGTGCTGGTGAGTATTTACCTGAACCCATCGCAATTTGATTCAGCCGAGGATCTTGAAGAATATCCGGCGGACCTTGAGGCGGATCTCGATGCCTGCAGGCAGGCGGGAGTGGACATCGTATTGCTGGGTGAACAGGCAGAGTTCCTGCCGGAGGGTTTCCAGTCCTGGGTCTTCGTTGAGAAGCTGACGGAGGGCTTATGCGGAGCCGGGCGGCCCGGTCATTTCAGGGGCGTCTCTACGGTTGTCACCCAGCTCTTCCACGTGGTCAAGCCCTGGCGGGCCTATTTCGGCTTGAAGGATTTTCAGCAGGCAAAGGTTATTTCCCGCATGGTGGCTGATCTGTTTTTCGATGTCGAACTTCGCCTGCTGCCGACGGTTCGCTCTGATGATGGGCTTGCGGTCAGTTCGAGAAACAAGCGGCTCACAGCTGCCGAGCGGAAACAGGCGGTCGCTATCGGTGAGTCCCTGCAAGGAGCCAGGGAGCTGCTTGCCGGTGGGGAAACCTCGGTGGCTGGCCTGAAAGAACATATGACAAGGCTGCTGGAGAAGGCTGCGGGCTGCAAGGTGGAGTATGTAGAGGTCCTTAGCGCCGCTTCGCTTGAAGAGTTCCCGGACGGTGAAGTGAGTGCTTCCGCAGAGGGTGTTTTGCTGGCGGTTGCAGCCTGGTTTGGGGAGGTGAGGTTGATTGACAATATCCTGTTCTCGCCGGCCTGCCCGCTGGACGAGGTCGATCTTGAAACACAGGGAGGGAGTTGAGCAGGCAGCCGGCCTGCGGCTTGGATCAAGATGGAAGTGACTCGTAATGAAAAAGGTGTGTTTGTGCGCACTCCGGCCAAGCTGAATCTCTTCCTTGATATAGGTGCTCCGGGACCAGATGGATACCACCCGATTGACAGTATCTTCCAGGCGATCTCCCTTTATGACGAACTTGAATTTGTGCCTGTTGAGGAGGCTGGTATCCAGCTGCAGGAAGAAGGGATTGCTGCCGGAGAGGAGAACATTGTCTACCAGGCTGCCAGCAGCTTATGCGAAGAGGTGGGGGGAAGCTTTCCCTCGGGCGTCAGGATTTCTCTGCGAAAATCTATTCCCTGTGCAGCCGGGCTTGGCGGGGGCTCCAGCGATGCGGCCGCGACTCTCTTCGCGCTCCGGGAATTGTGGGACCTGCCGGTTGATTCCGGCCGCCTGTTAAAGCTTGGTGAAGAGCTCGGCGCGGATGTCCCCTTCTTCTTTTTCGGTGGGACTGCAAGGTGCCAGGGCAAGGGAGAGATTGTCACTCCGCTGGAGGGCGCCCCCCGGGGAGGGGAACTTCACTACGTTCTTGTTTGCCCACCGGTGGAGGCGTCAACCCGGAAGGTCTATGCGGCTTTCGATGAGTCGGCAACAAAGAGTGATATGAACTTGACTCTTCAAACCCCTATAGATAGCATCCCTCCGTCCTCTATTGTTGAAGGGTTTTCAACTGGTGACTTACTGTTTAACCGCCTTGAGGCGGTAGCCTGCGATCTCTTTACCGAGCTCGTTGAGATAAGAGACCTGCTTGAGGCGGAAGGGTTCCGCGGGTCAATGATGTCAGGCAGTGGTTCTACTTTTTTCGGCTTATGCAGTAGCGCTGTAGATGCCGCTTCTATAGCGGACAGTATCAAGGGTAAGGTGCCGCTTGGCACCAGGGTTTTAACTACAGTTAATGTTCCGGGATGGTCCGAAATATTCGGCCTGTAGCCCGGTATCTCCTGAGTTTCGCCATAGAATCTGTTGGAACGGCTTCTGGCTGCACTTATTGGTGCGTCTTTCCGTATTGCAGTGATTTTTCCGGCGTCAGGGGGGACTGTATATTTTCAATAAAAGGGATACTGCCTGATGGAGATCACTGAAATTAGGATCAAGCTGGTTGAATCCAGCAGCGACAAGCTGCGTGCTTTCTGCAGTATCACAATCGATGATTGTTTTGTAATCCGGGACCTGAAGATTATTGATGGCACCAAGGGCGCCTTCGTAGCGATGCCGAGTCGTAAGCTGACCTCACGTTGCCGGCGCTGTTCCTGCAAAAACCAGACTCGTGCTAAGTTCTGCAACGAGTGTGGATCCAAGCTTCCCCGCGGTGGTTCGGGCGAAGATGACAGCAGGGCCAAGCTTCATGCTGACATAGCCCATCCGATTAATTCCGAATGCAGGGACCGGCTCCAGAGCCAGGTGCTTGAAGAGTTTTATGCCGAGCTCGATCGTTCCGAAGACTATGAGTCTAAAGACAGTGATGACGAGCGTGAGTATGAAGAGGAGGAGGAGTACGAGGAAGAGGGTGGAGATTCTCAGGATGGGGATGAATACGAGGAGGGCGAATACGAGGAGGAGGATGACGCTTCAGGAGATGAGGGAGATTACGACGAAGAGAATGATTCCGTAGAAGAAGAAGAGCAGGAAGAAGAGGAAGAAGAGGAAGAAGAAGAGGAAGAAGAGGAAGAAGAAGAAGAGGATGAAGAGGAAGAGGAAGAAGAAGAAGAGGAAGAAGAGGAAGAAGAGGAAGAGGAAGAGGAAGTCAGCCCTGCGGGGGATCCTGAACCTGATTCTTCCGGGGGATTTGGGGCGGGCCTGTAGACCAGGCAATCCGGCTGCCAGTGTGAGTCGTGGACACTTCGTGGCCGTAGTACTATAATCTCAACACTCGGGGTCATCTGCCGCAGGTTTGCAGGTATATGAACCCGGGAGAGTTGATTCCGTTACCTGGGCACTCATTTTTCCCGGCCGGGGGAGCAGGTGATGGATGAGTCCTGTTTCTGCCGGGCTTTATTTGCAGGGGATCACCTGCATTTGCCGGGTTTGCTGCGGCTTACCCGGTTGGTGTTCGTTGATCCCGGCGCAGGTGAAATGCCGGCAGATTCAAGTTGCCGCTGCAGCCGTGCACACGGCTTTTGAAGAGCTGTCGAAAATTCTATGAGGCCATTGCTCATCCAATCTCTGCTCCTGCTGCTTGCTACCATTGGGATCATGGGGCCGGCAGAGGCCCGGCCTGTCCCAGTGGCCCAGGAGCTGGAGGATCCAGGTTTCAAGGGCTTGTCGGACCTGGCGGGAGACCTCAACCTGGATGTCCTCAAGCTTGCGGGGAATGATTCCAGGCTGGGCGAGCTGGAGGCCTATAAGCTCATCGAGCGTATGGCGAAAGAAAAGAGGAGACCGCCCGGTCCCTGCAGAAAGTTCCTTTCGGCTGTTCTGGACCCCGCATTTTTTTCCGGAACGAAGCTCAGCCGGGCACCTGCCCGCAGTGTGGCTGCGCTGAGGATCATCGGGGCCATCACCCTGGAGATCAGGGGCGATTCCAATGCCACGGCGGGCTTTGATGACATGCTCTTGCCTTTGCTTGGTGTCGGCAGCCCGGTGTTTCGGGAGTCAGTGGTCAAGGCGGTCACTGCTTTTGTCGAGCAGGAACAGCGGCGAGGCTCCCGGCCCCAGGAGAAGGGGCCGAGGGCGAAGCAGGTTTCTGCCCTGCGACGCTTGTGTGAAATGGTAGAACACAATCCTCCACCACCTCCGGCTCTCCTGGAGGATGCCAGTAAAGTTCTCTGGGCTGCAGATGGTAAGAGTTTCCTTTCCCATGTGATCGCGGGAATGGTTCTTAACCAGGAAAAGTATCCGGGATCGACTCCGCTCTACCTCAAGGAGCTCAGGACCAGGCTGAGGATCGGGTTTCCGACCCCAAAGGGCTGGACCCTCTGGTGGGAGGAGTACCAGGGCTACTCACTTCCAGATATTTTCATAGAGGTCCAGAAGAAGCTGAGCCAGGACAATGCCTCCAATTGGAAGGAGAGCCTGAAGCGGTTCAGGGAAACCGGTGATTACCAGAGGCTTCTTGCCGAGATGCAGGCGACCCTTCAGTCGGCCTATACCCTTGAGCACAGGGTGGCTGCGGTAGAGGCACTTGGTGATTATGCCGGGTGGTTGCGTGGAGCCAGGTTCGAGGGTGCGAATGGTGCAGAGCAGGACAAGCTTCGCTTCGATCTTCAATCGCGTGCCTGCGAGCACCTGCTGAAGATTATCAAGGCCGGAGCTGAGCCCGGCTACGAACAAGTTGAGGTTCGCCGGCAGGCACTGATTTCTTTACGCCACTTCCAGCCCTTCCTGTCGGAGTCGGCAGCTGAGATGCGCCGGGAAATCAGTGAATTTACGGTTCAGCGGGCCGAGCAGCTCTGGCAGAGTCGTCCAGCTGTTTCCGAGAGTGTCGGCTACCTTGGCTGGAGGGCTGAGCTGCTTGAACTGGTCAGGGCGGCAGGCGCCTTTAAAATCGCAGGTGCGAAGAAGAGCCTGGATTCGATTCTTAACAGCCCAGAGTTCCTTCCTGACCTCGAGCTCCAGTCTGAGTCGATCCAGGCCCTGGGACATCTCCTGAAGGGTTCTCTTGACCTGGTCTCAGCAAGCCTGTTTATGGAGCGCTTTCGCGATGCTCCGCAGGCTCCGGCTGCGGGGGCGCTTAAATTGCAAATGGCTTGCGCAGGTGCCCTGAATGCCCGTCCGGAGGATGGGACTGTGCTGGCCCTGCTGAGAACCTTCCATGCGGACCAGCTCAAAAAATCAGCAGATTCCGGGCTGCAAATGACTGCCATAGCCGGCCTCAGCACCCTCGCCCAGGGGAAAGACCCGGAGGCATTGGAGGCTCTTCTCGCGGTCCTGTCGTCATCGGGGACCTATGACACGCAGGTCCTGGTGGCAGCGGTCGACGCGATTTCCTACCTGGGTAACCGTGAAGCGCTCGAAGAGTTTCTGCCCCTGCTTCATCTCCTGGGAGGCAAGCAGGGCAGCGAAAAGGCCATTGGCGACCATCTTCTTAAGAGGGTCCAGGGACTCATCAAGGCTGAGGGGGTTGATGGGCTGGCCTGGGCATTGGGGCGCCTTGAAAGCAGGGCCTACCAGGAGGACAATTCCGAGTACCTCTCCTCCTCTCGGAAATTGCTGGAGGAGCCTGGATTGCAGGGATTGCTGCTGCCGCGACCTTCCGATGATCTGCCTGTTGATGAGAGGCTGGGAGCGGCCTGGCTGGCGACCCTGGCTGCACTCCGGGCAGCGGAGCTGATGACCAGCTTTGATGAGTCGGCAGGCCTGTACAGGAAGATGGGTGAGTTCCTTGGAAGCCAGCCCCGTGTTGGCGAGGGTTCTCCAGTTGGTCTGCGGGAATTCCAGAACCGGCTCCGACAGCAGGAGCTCCGGAAGAAGATCAGCATGGCGGCGGCAGGTGAGGGAGAGCTGAACGTGCAGGGGATTCTTGATCTCCTGATCGCCCAGGTGCTTGCCGATGGATTCTCTGCTGAAAAAGAACCGGATAGTATTGCCAGCGCTAAATCCTATGCGCGCTGGTCTGCCTTGAAGTGGGCAGAGGGCTTCCTTGCCTCAGGGCAGGTCCCCAAGGGGGCGAAGCGCCAGGCCCTGTACCGGTCCTGGGCTGCTTATCTTGCTGCTGAAGACAATTCCGGATTCTGGAAGGACCTGCGACCAGGACTCAGGGAGGCCAGCCTCAAGCGCCTGGAGCTACTGCGCTTGCGCTCCAGTGAAAAGGCCGCCGGGGAAGAGTGAAATTGCCGGATTCTCTCTTCTTCATCACCAGGGAGAATCCCGCTGCAGCCTTTTCCGGCTGTTCAGAGCCTCCGGGCGACCCGGTCAAGCCCGATCACCTGTTCGAGGACCTCTTCAAAATCTTCGAGCTGGAGTGAGTTGGGCCCGTCGCAAAGAGCCTTGTCCGGATCCGGATGGACCTCAAAGAAGAACCCGTCACAGCCGACTCCTGCTGCAGCTCTTGCAAGATGGGGGACCATGCCGCGGTTGCCATCACTCCTGTCACCAAGAGCGCCGGGTTGCTGGACACTATGGGTTGCATCGAAGATGACACAGAATCCGGCTTCGCGAATAAGGGGTATTCCCCTGAAGTCATTGACGAGGTCGCCGTGTCCAAAAGAGGTTCCCCTTTCGGTAACAAGCACTCCCGGGGTCTGGGGGCCGGTTGCCGCAGCTGCCCGTGCTGGAATGTTTGCCGGGGCCAGGAATTGCCCCTTCTTGATATTGACGATTTTCCCGGTAGCAGCACAGGCCTGCAGGAGGTCGTTCTGGCGGCAGAGAAAGGCCGGCACCTGCAGGATATCAAGAACCTCAGCGGCCTTTTCGGCTTCTTCAATGGTATGGACATCTGAGGTCAGCGCGAGGCCTGTTTCTTCCCGGACCCTGGCCAGGACAGCCATGCCCTCCTCAAAACCCGGTCCCCGGTAGGAAAGGTGGGAGGAGCGGTTTGCCTTGTCATAGGACCCCTTGAAGACGAAGGGCACCTGGAGCTTCTCCTGGAGCCGGGAAAGCTCCACAGCGATTCCCAGGGCGAGCTCTTCGCTCTCAAGGGAATCGGGGCCGGCGATGATCAAGGGGGGTGACTTGGCACCGATAGCCAGGGCTCCGGATTCGATGAAGGGGGTCTCTGGGGCGAACTGGCTCATCTCAGGTTCGGGTCCGTTCCGTTGCTTTCAGTTTCAATCGTTTCACTGGCGGGGTCTTCCGGGGGAGATGCGTCTTCTTTTTTTGACTCATTTTCGTGGAGCTCTTTTCGCTTCATATTCCGCCGCAGCTCAAACAGCTTGTTTGTCTGACTGAGAATCTCTTCTTTTTCCAGCAGATTGTCCACGAGGTTTTCCGGGATCCCATCGATTCCAAGGTAGCTGCCGCAAAAGGCTCCTGCAATGCTGGCAATGGTGGACATGTTGCCGCCCAGGCGAAGAATCCTGTCGAGGGCTTCATGGAAGCTCTGGGGGTTGTTGAGAAATTGCCGCAGGGAAAGAAAGAGGATGGGGACAGCGTAATCGGTAAGCCCGTCGCGTCGCGGCGGATAGTCCTCATCCGGGCAGATCTCAAGAATCATATCGAGGGCCCGCGGGTCAGTTTGCGACAGGATCCGCGGCAGGTCACAGATCGCCTCGGCTACCCGCTTGTCGAACCCGGCGGCCGCCGCCGCTGTCTCATCCATGATATCGCCCAGGATCAGGTCTTCCTGGCGCAGGTTGTAGGCAATCAGTGTTGCAATAACTGCCGTTGCGGCAAGGACCCTGGTGTCCTGGTGAGAAACAGAGACGAGGGTTTCTACCTGTGCGGGTATGTCAGAAGGGTTCTTGCAGTTCCAGAGCCCGATCGGTATGGCTCGTGTGAGGCAACCGCTTCCCGCCTGCCCGGGCGGCAGGGCTGCGGCGTTCCACTCGGTGATGCCCCTGACGATCATGTTCATGACCGCGCTGTTGTCCTCGGCAGGGTCGACTACGCTCATATCTCTCCACAGGGGGATGAGATGCTCGATAAAAATCCGTGCGCTGGCCTCTTCTGCCTTGAGGTCGCCTCGCTCCAGTATGGATTCGATGACGGCGAGGCAGCCCTGGATGTCCCCGGTATTCTGCCCCAGTGGGCTGAAGCCGTCCTCGGTGACCTGGAGCTCAGTTGCCAGGGGATGGACCAGGGAGGCGAGGAAATTGCGTGAATAGTCCCGCAGGGGGAATGCAAGGGCGTCGCCGGCCGCAGCGCCGAGCATGGCCCCAAGGTATTTTGAGTGCAGCTTATCGATAGTTCTGCTCATAGCTCTCGAATTGTAATGGAATTCCATGTCTCCTTCGAGGCAAAGCGCATCTTTGAATTCCTGGTTCGCAGATGCGACCGTTTGACTAGTTCACAGGTACTTGATAAGACATGCTTATCATGAGCGATCAACCGAGGTTATTTGGTGAAGTAGCTCTGGAGCAGGGCTATGTGACGGTAGCAGATCTCTACGAGGCCTTGACAATCCAGGCTCGCCTGGAGGTGGAGAAAAAACCATACCGATTCCTCGGAGAGATATTGACCGACCTTGGCTACATGAGCGAGACCCAGGTGCTGGAGGTTCTGAGCGAGCTTCACAAGGAAGAGAAATCAACCTGAGATGGACCTTCCAGCAGGATTCCCCCACGGCTTTTTCCAGGGGCGAGTTGAATTGATCGAGGGCAGGGGGCTCTTTTTTCATGCCAGACTTAGCTAAATTCACGTCCGCTGGTTCAGCGTGGAAAACGATTGCAGGCTTTCTGCTCTGGCCACTGTCGATTCCCTACCGTTTATGGATGGTGGCAAGAAGATCCTGGTGGAGGGGACGTTCTCACAGGCTCACCGTACCGGTTGTCAGTATCGGTAACCTGACCTGTGGAGGCACGGGCAAGACACCCATGGTGGAAATGGTGGCGGGGGATCTTGCTGGAATGGGCCGCCAACCGGCAATCCTGAGCCGGGGCTATGGGGCCGCCGGTGTCGAGGGGCCTGGAAACGATGAATACAGGGTTCTTGCAGAGAACCTGCCCGGGATAGAACATTACCAGGGAGCTGACCGCGTGGTGCACGGCCGCGCTGCTGTTGACGCTGGAGCCGGGGTGCTGGTGCTGGATGATGGTTTCCAGCACTGCCGCTTACACAGAAATCTTGACCTGGTTCTGCTGGATTCACTCAGGCCCTTTGACAACGGGCAGCTTCTGCCCGCCGGCCTGCTCAGGGAACCGGTATCCGCCCTGGAAAATGCGGACCTCCTGGGCTTGACCAGGGCCAACCTGGTCAGCAGCGAGAAGCTCGAGGCCATCAGCGCCTTCCTGGGGCAACGGTATCCTGGAATCCCCCTCCTGGTGATCGAGTCGCGGGCGGTCTGCTGGCAGGAGCTGTATGGGGAGGCGACGGAACCGGATTCGCTGGCCGCAGCGAAGGTGTTCGCCTTCTGTGGAGTCGGTAATCCACATTCCTTCCGCCTGGCTGTTGAGAACCTGGGAACGGAGGTCGCTGGTTTTCACGCTTTCAAAGACCACCAGCCCTATGACGCGGCTTCTGTGGCCCAGCTTGCTTCCCGCGCCCGCCAATGCGGTGTCGACACCATCGTGATGACCCAGAAGGATGCGGTCAAGCTGAAGGAGGAATGGCTGAAATCGCAGGAGGATGTCCGGTGGTTCTTTCTGCGCATCGAGCAGGCTATTGTCTCTGGTGAGGATGCTTACCGGCAGGCTCTTGCGGGGCTTTTTCCCGGAGAGAGCTGAGCAGGGCTTTGCGCCCTGCCAAATCGCTGTTACGGCGGTTATACTGCAGTGAGCATTAAAAGGAGAAGATCTTGTTGATCTCGCAACTGACCCGGATTGTCGAAGAAACAGGCCGCCCCCGCATAGCGCTGGTGGGTGATCTCATGCTTGATGAGTACATCTGGGGGGATGTTCAGAGAATTTCTCCCGAAGCTCCAATTCCCGTCCTGCGGGTTGGGCACCGGGATATAAGAGCCGGGGGGGCCGGAAGCGTTGCAGTCAACCTGGGACGGCTGGATGCCGACATCCATGTTTTCTCTGTTATTGGGGAGGATAATGCAGGCGACCGGATTCTCAGTCTGCTTGAGGCTGAAGGCTGCAATATTTCGGGTGTGGTTCGCGATGGTGGGCGTCCGACAACGCTGAAGGCGAGGCATATGGGCTATGTGCAGCATTCGCATCGTGCGGTTCAGCAGATGTTGAGGGTTGACGAGGAGGACCTGTCGCCGGTTACGGCCGCCGCTGTCGATGAGCTTCTTGAGAGGATGTTCGCTTCAGGCGAAGGCTATGATGCAGTGCTTGTAAGTGATTACGGAAAAGGCCTGGTGTCCCCAGTCCTGATGGACGGGATCCACGCCCGCTGTGCAACAGCCCCTGTCCTGGTGGACCCTGCGCGGACAAGTGACTATTCAGCCTACCGGGGCAGCACCTTGATCTGCCCTAATCGGTTCGAGGCAGAGCTTGCCAGCGGAGTTCCCTGTTCTGACCTGGAGGGTTGCCGTGAAGCAGCCGGCAGGCTGCGTGAGGAGTTTGGTTTCGACAGCGTGGTGGTTACCATGGACAGGGAGGGAATGTTTGTCGACCAGGGAGCCGGCCAGCAGGTCCACCTTCCCACTCGTGCGAGCCTGGTGGCAGATGTTACAGGCGCCGGCGATATGGTCCTGGCGGTCCTGGGGCTGGTTGCTGCTGCAGGAAAAACAGCAGAAGAGGGAGCCGGCGTTGCCAACGTTGCCGCAGGCCTGGTGGTGCGCCAGTTCGGTGTGGTGGCCGTAAGCCGCAAGGAGCTGCTTGCTGAGATCCAGGACCAGGGGAATCCTGCCGCCGGGAAGGTGAAGAGCCTGGAGGATCTCTCGGTGATTCTTCGAGATGGGCAGAAAAAAGGCCGCACGGTTGTTTTCACCAATGGCTGCTTCGATCTTCTCCACCCCGGGCATCATCATCTTCTCAACGAGGCGCGCCGGGAGGGAGACCTGTTGGTAGTGGCGGTGAACAGTGATGCGTCCATCAGGCGGTTAAAGGGAGAGGGGCGGCCACGAATCAGGGAGGGCGACCGGATCAAGATGCTGGCGGGCCTGGAGGCTGTTGACTACGTTATTCTCTTTGATGAGGACACCCCACTCCACCTGGTTGAAGGGCTGGTTCCCGATGTGCTGGTCAAGGGGGGGGATTACAGGGATGAGGCCGTGGTGGGGCAGGACATTGTGGAGAATAATGGGGGGCGAATGGTTTTTATTGACCGCCTTCCGGGACTCTCAACCACAGAGTTGCTGGGGGAAGAAGAGGCCGAAGCCCCAGAGGATGGCTGAAAAACAGCCTGATTTCAGGCTTCAAGTGCAATAGCTTTCAGGGTTTACAAATGTCTGCTAAGCCGTATGATTGCTTTTTCACGGGTTCTTTGGACCCCTGAGAAATGTAACTGGGACTCTAATCCCTGGCATTCAGGACGTACCGGCGCCGAACTTCCCTGATTTTCAGCCGGTTTCTCGACACCTCGATCCCCCCCGTTTCGGTTGATATATGGCAGCCAAAGAAGACCTGCTGTTTGGAAAAATAGCAGTCAAAAACAAGCTGGCGGATGAAGCGCAGGTACGCAAGTGCCTGGCTTTGATGGAAAAATCCGGCGTCGAGGGACTGGGCAAGCTCCTGCTGGAAAAAGGCATTATCAGTGCCGGTGATTACAAGCGCATTTCCGCCCACGTCAAGCAGGTGGCTGAAAAGAGCGACAAGGCCGCTGAAAAGGGCTCCTCCGAAGAGGTGAAGGCAAAGCCTGCTCCTGGAGGACCTGCTCCATCCGGGCCCGGCGTTACGGTTAAAGAGCTTGCGGGGATGGACTTTTCTCACCTTGCAGGCAAGCCGATCGATAAATATCTCACCGAAGCCCGCAAGGTAGGCGCCTCGGATTTTCATTTCCAGGTGGACTCCCCTCCCTTCATGAGGCTTCACGGCCAGGTTGTTTACCTCAAGCACCCTGTACTCTCAGCGGAAGATACCGCCTCGAAGATCGACGAGATCTTCAATGATTTCGAGCGGGAAACCTTCAAGGAGAAGAATGACCTCGATTTCTGTTATGTAAGAGATCATGGCCGCTACAGGGCGAGTGCCCTCAAGCAGCGCAAGGGTACCGATGCCATCTTCCGGATTATTCCCAATGAGATTCCCACCCTTGAGGGACTTCACCTGCCGGAGATCCTGGCTGACTTTACGAAATACAGGCAGGGGATTGTCCTCATTACGGGGCCGGCCGGATCCGGGAAGACAGCGACGATGACTGCTCTTCTCGATATCGTGAACCAGCAGCAGAATGACCATATTGTTACGGTCGAGGACCCGATCGAGTACATCCTCCCCAGCAGGAAATGCAATGTGAACCAGAGGCATGTGGAGGTTCACACAGAAACCTACGCAAGCGCGCTTCGCTCAGCCATGAGGTCGGATCCCGATTATATCTGTGTTGGAGAAATGCGCGATCTCGATACCGTGGCGATGGCGATTACGGCTGCTGAGACCGGGCACCTTGTATTCGGGACGCTTCATACCACGAACGCGACCCGGAGCGTTGACCGCATCATCGATGTGTTCCCGCCCAAGGAGCAGGAGCAGATCCGGGCGATGGTGTCAGAGTCCATTCGTGGAGTCGTTTCACAGCAGCTCCTGCCCCGCCAGGATGGACTGGGCCGTGAGCCGGTCCTTGAGATCATGTTCGCCACTCCTGCTGTGGCCAATATGATTCGGGAGCGGAAAACCTTCCAGCTGCAGTCGGTATTGCAGACAGGTGCCAAGGCGGGAATGTGCACCATGGACGATTCGATCCTCGGCTTGTTGAAGAAGAAGATCATCACGAAGGAAACGGCATGGTTCTTTGCGGAGAACAAGGAAAGGTTTATCTGACAGGACGTTATGGCACGCCTAGACACTTATCTTGAGAAACTCCATGAGCTTGGCGGCTCGGACCTGCACATGTCGACCGGTGTGCCGGCCAAGGTCAGGGTTCACGGAAAGCTCAGTGCGATTTCCAAGGAGCCTCTTGAGAAGGAGGCCCTTGCAGGGCTGATCGATGAGATCCTGACCGAGCGCTCACGGAAGATCTACGCTGAACGAAATGATGTAGATTTTGCCTACGAGATTGAAGGCATGGCCCGTTTTCGTGTCAGCGCCTTTGTAACCCGTACCGGCCCCGGTATCGTATTCCGCTACATCCCCCAGGAGATCCTCCCGCTGGAGAAGCTGAGGGTTCCCGATGTTATTCTCAGGTATACGAAGCTCAACAGCGGCCTGGTTCTCGTGACGGGGCCGACCGGAAGTGGGAAATCAACCACCCTGGCCTCCCTCTTCGATTACATCAATACGAACCAGAAAAAACACATCATCACCATCGAAGAGCCCATCGAATTTGTTCACCAGAACAAGAAGAGCTTCTTCACGCAGCGTGAGATCGGCGTCGATTCACCAACCTTCGGGCAGGCGCTGAGGGCTGCCACCCGGCAGGACCCTGACGTCATCCTGGTTGGAGAGCTTCGCGACCCTGAAACCATCGCGCTGGCCATTACTGCGGCGGAAATGGGCTTCCTCGTTTTCGCGACGCTTCATACCAACAGCGCAGCCAAGACCGTCGACCGGATTATTGATGTGTTTCCCGAGGATCAGCAGAACCAGGTAAGGACCATGTTGTCGGTCACCCTGAAAGGTGTCTGCGCACAGCTCCTCCTGCCCGCCCGTGGCGGCAAGGGCCGGGTGCCGGTGAACGAGATTCTCATGGGCTCCTTCGGCCTCGGCAATATCATTCGCGAAGGCAATGTCTCCAAGATCATCTCCCTGATCGAATCGGGTGGTGGCGAGGGTATGCAGAAGATGGATGACGCCATCCTGAAACGCTACAAGGACTCTGAAATTTCAGGCGAGACGGCCTACCTCTTCGCTACACAGAAACAGAGCTTCGAGCATCTGCGGGGTAAAGTGGAAGACTGAGGAGCCCTCAGCGGGTGCAGGGGCCAGTTTCCGGGACCGGTTTCAGGGATCCGTTCAGGATTCGGTATCGCCGCTATCCCCGGCAGCTTCATTCTCGCCGCCCTGGGCATCTGAATCTCTGCTGCGCATCAGGGGGAAGGCGATAATTTCCCGGATGGAATGCGAGTCGGTCAGCAGCATGACCACCCTGTCCACGCCAAGTCCGACACCGCCTGTGGGAGGCATGCCGCAGCCCATCGCCTTGAGGAAGTCGACGTCCATCGGGTGGTTTTCTACTCCATCGAGGTCCTCACCCAGCTCCTGCTGGGCCAGGAAACGTTCCTGCTGCTCCACCGGGTCGGTCAGCTCTGAATAGGCATTGCCGATCTCCATCCCCATGACGATGGGCTCAAAACGCTCTACGAGCCGGTCATCGCCTCTCTTTTTCTTGGTGAGGGGAGAGATGGCGACCGGGTGATCGCAGACAAAGGTCGGCTGCTCGAGCGTGTGCTCGACGAGCTCCTCGAACAGTCCGGCGACAGCGTGTCCCCAGCTGAAGGGCTTTGGCAGCTGGAGATTACGTTTTTTGTATTCTTCTCGAAGGGCATCCTCGTCCATTTCTCCCGCATTGATCCCGATCTCTTCCAGGCTGTCGAGGATGGTCAGTCTCTTCCAGGGGGGAGTGAAGTCGATTTCCTTGCCACCGTAGGTGACCTTCATGCTGCCGCAGACCTGTTCGGCAACGCTTGAGACCAGCTGTTCAAATTGATCCATCTGAAAGCTGTAGTCGGTGAAGGCCTCGTACCACTCGAGCATGGTGAACTCGGGATTGTGGCTGCGGTCGATGCCCTCGTTACGGAAATTCTGGCAGATGGTGTAGACCTTCGGGAAACCACCGACAATGAATCTCTTGAGCGGGAGCTCTGGTGAGATCCTGAGATAGGCCGGGTGGTCTGAGAGCGCGTGGATCGCGGTTTCAAAGGGGCGTGCCTCTGCACCTCCGTAGTTCATTTCGATGGTGGGGGTGGTGACCTCGAGGAACCCGCGCTGATCAAGGAATGACCGGATCTCGCTGATGATCCGGGCTCTCTGGAGCATCTTCTGGCGGGCGGAGGCATCGGTGGTCCAGTGAAGGTAGCGTTCCCGGTAGAGGGTTTCCTTGTCGGCGAGCTTGTTCCAGTCCTGGTCATCCTTGCTCTTGGCGATCGGTACCCGGACAACCGTCTTGGCAAGCATGGCCAGGCTCTCTGCATGCACCGAGAGCTCGCCCATCTTCGTGATGAACACCTTGCCGGTGATTCCAAGCCAGTCGCCGAGGTCAAGGCCGTGGCGGATGAGCTCCCAGGTGGTCTCATCAAACTCGTTCTTACGCAGCATGACCTGGATTCGGCCATCGAAGTCAGCCAGGTCGACGAAGATCAGCTTCCCTTTTCCCCTGTAGGCCACCAGCCTGCCCGCAACACGGACATCCTGGTCCATCAGCTCCTCCTGGTTTTCCCGGATCTCCAGGAGGGTATGGGTTCTGTCGCAGGAGTAGGGGTAGAGCTCCAGCTCCTTGGCGAGGAGCTCTTCGCGTTTTTTCAGCAGGTCTGGATCAAATGGCATGGGGTGGGCCCCGGAAGATCATCGGAATACCTTTCACAAGTGCCTGAAAATACAGCACCTGCGAAGCGGGTGCAAGCGGCTGCTGCTTCCAGGAGGCAAACGCACGGTCTAGCCGGCCGGCGGCATCTCGTCGTAGGAGCGGTAGATGGTCTTCCAGATGAGGTAGCCGTTGACCATATCCTCATCGAGGGCGGGATTCCCGCTGCCGGCTCCACGGTCACCACCGAATTTCGTACCCCAGAAACAGCCGGTTCCATGGCGGCCATCATCGATCCGGGTGCGGAGGACCTGCTCGATAAAGTTCTCCGTCGCCGATTTGTCGCGGGAGTCAATACAGGCCACGATCCCGACCTTTCCGTTAATCAGCTCGACGGCTTCCGCCATGTCCTCAACGGGGGTGATAATCCCGGCCGGCCCGAAGGCTTCCTGATCGTAGAGAGGGTTGTTTTCATCGACTCCGGTCAGAAGTGTAAAGGGGAAGTAATTCCCGGCCTGTGAGAGCTCTTCGGAAAGCGGTGCCTGGTAGAGGAGCTCAGCCCCGTGTTCGATCGAGGAGCTCACCAGGCTTGCCAGCCTGTCGCGTTGTTCAGGACTCACCAGGGGCGGACAGCTCCAGCGGTCGGGATCGGAATCCGCCGCGGTCAGCTCGTCACTTCCACCCGGCCCGTGGACAACTCCCGGTGCCAGCTCAAGGACCCGGTCAATGAAGGCCTTTGCTACGGACCGGTCGACGAGGGCCTCCTGGATGGAGCTGCAGCGCTGGCCCGAGGTGATGGTCTTTCCATAGACGAAGTTTCGCGCAGCACGCTCGATGTCGGCGTCCTGGTGGACGTAGAAGAAGTTGATTCCGGCAACCTCTTTCATCACCCGCTTGCCAAGCCCCGATGCGGTTGCATCGACCTGGTCACCAACCTGCTTGGAGCCTGTAAAGGAGATGGTCTGGACCGCAGGCTGGCGAATGAGAGCATCCCCTGTTCCTGCATCGCCATGAACCATGTTGAGGATCCCGGCCGGCAGCTCCAGCCCGGCGGCCTCTGCCTCCTGTGCCAGGGCACATTCAACCAGGGCGCAGATGGCCTGTGAACATTCCGGCACCAGGTGGGACGGCTTCCAGACCACCGTACAGCCGGAGATGATGGCTGACATGATCTGCGCCAGCGGAATCGCCAGGGGGAAATTGAAGGGTGTAATGATGGCAGCCACTCCCCTTGGAGCCAGGCGGCTCTCCATGGACAGGCCCGGGGTCAGCTTCTGGTAGGTCACTCCCTTGAGGCTCGCTCCCTGCGGAGCGATCGCCTCGCAGACCCCGACAGCCTCGAGAAAATCGAGCCGGCTGTCAAAGAGGGTCTTCCCCATCTCCTTCGTCATCACTTCGACAAAATACTCTTCGGCTTCTTTGAGCATCCCCGTCAGGCGGTAGAAGGCCTTGGTGCGGAGATCACCGGTTGAGAAACGCCAGCTTGCGAAGGCTTTGCCGGCTGCTTCGACAGCCGCCTCTACCTCTGCGGCACTGCATTCGGGGACCTTTCCCCACACTGCTGAGTGGTCTGCAGGATCGACGTTGTCATAGGTGGTCGTCCAGGTCGAATCGATCCACTGCCCGGCTGTATAGGGCATGTAGACGTCCTCGCCGGTTTTACGAGGAGCCAGGTCAAGAACTGTGGTCGCGGCAGAAGCAGTTGTCACTTTTTCTCCCCCTGAATGGGTCTCTTCTGGGAATTCCGTCGATTTACTCAATTCCGATCGAGCAGCTTGTCATGCTCAATTCTTCGCTGGTGGTCCCCGACTGGCTGCCGGCTGCTTCCAGAGCCTTCAGAGCGTCAAGCCCATCAACGATCTCTCCAAATACAGTGTGCTTTCCATCCAGGAAGGGCGTGGCGACAAAGGTGAGGAAGAACTGGCTTCCATCGGTGCCCGGTCCCGCATTAGCCATGCTGAGCAGGGCCGGCCTGTCATGGCTCGCCTCGGCTGAGAACTCACCGTCATACTGAAAGCCCGGG
>CAZTRG010000135.1:0-3207 GCA_964615885.1 uncultured Planctomycetia bacterium
AATCTTCCCCTTCATCTCACTGGCCTTGGTGAGCACCTCGCCTTTCCTGCTGACCACGGTGCCAAGGGAGACCTTTTTCCCATCGCAGTAAACCCGGACGGTTGAGTTGGCCAGGCCGGTGAGGACAGCCTTAAGGGGCGCGTGGATATTGGCATGGTCCCGCTCATAGGGGCGGGCCTCACGCTCACGTTCGCGCTCCTGCATTTTTTCAAACTGCCGGCGGATCTCTTCAGGGGAGGGGTTGCCCCGTCTTCCCTGCGCCAGGGTGCTCGACAGCGGTGCAAGGACCAGCAGCAGGATCAGTGCCCGCAGCAGGCCCCTGGTAATTCCGGGCTGGAGACGATTCTTGCGGCAGGAGGTCATTCGTTCTCTCCCTGGTACTTTTCGAGTTTCACCTTGAGGATCAGGGTCTGGTCCTGGCGAAGAACGGCAACCTCGATTTCGTCGCCGGGTTTCTTTTCACGAACGAGGCGGGCGAGATCCTGGAAGTTGCTGACGGCCTTCCCTCCGAAGCGAGTCACGATATCGCCCGGGCTTATGCCGGCCTTATCCGCCGGAGAGTTCTTGCTGACCTTGCCGATCCGGGCAATTTCAGCCTCGGGGTCGGAGGTGACGCCAAGCCAGGGGCCGCCCCTGGCGGGGCCTGCAGGCTGCTGTTGATTGCCGCCCCAGATTTCTCCCTTGGCCATCCTGTCCCAGCCCCTGGTGAATGCATCGATGGGGGCATGCAGGTTAGATCGAATGGTGGAGCCGCTCCTGCTGTTGATTCCAATGATCATTCCCTCGGTATCAAAAAGCGGTCCACCGGAGTCTCCTCCGACAAGGACGCAGTCGGTCCGGATTCCGTTCGGCCGGTTATCGAGGATCCTGCCGACCCTCACCGGGGCGCTCCTGCCGGGCTGGTAGCCGCCGGGATGGCCGATACAGATGCACCATTGTCCGCGGCCGAGGTCCTTTGATTGACCCATTTTCGCGTAGGCCCACTCACCTTTTTCCTCGATCTTGATGAGGCCGGCATCCATTGCCACATCGCCTCCCAGCGTCTTCCCCTTGAGCTGTTTGCCATTGTGCAGGATGACGGTTACATCCCGGCCGGCCTTCCCGGAGACATGCCCGGCGGTCAGCACATAGCCGTCCTCGGAGATGATCACTCCGCTGCCCTGGGCGCCTCCGACCCTGAGGCCGACGGTACAGGGAATCAGCTTTGCTGCCAGCTCCCGGAAGCGATTCTGCATCGCCTTGAGATCGTCGAGATTTCCGGGTGCCTCCCCGGCCAGCAGCTTCTCCAGGCGGCTGCTTTCTTGCGGCTTTTTTGCATCCTGGGCAGTGAGCGGCTGAGCTACTGCAGTAAACAGGATTGTGCAGACCGCCAGCAGGGCGACAGCGCTGCGAATGAAGGTCGTCTTCATGCTTCTTCTCCAGTCAGACCGGGTCAACGGGGGCAACCGGTTTCTACAGGTGCAGGACCCGTATATTCAATGATACTCCACCGAAGGGCTGAGCTTAAGTGTTCTTCAGCAGATGAGGGGAAATATGCTTCGAAACCAGTGCCGGCGGCTCAGTCCTGCGGCCTGACGACAACCTTCAGCCCCTGGCGGGATTCATGGAAGGCAAAGGCATCGTTGATCTCATCGAGCGGGAAAGACCTGGTGATATATTTCCGGGCATCAATTTTCCCCCCGGCCAGCAGGGTGACGGCCTTCTCTACATCCGGCAGGTTGCAGCCATGGGTGCCCATGACGAAGGCCTCGCGGTAGTGGATGAGATTGGAGGCGATGGTCAGCGGCGGTTCGTTCTTGAGCCCGGCGAAGAGGTTGACGTAGCCGCGTTTGCGGACGATCTGGATGGCATCGGCCTGGGCCTGCACGGTTCCGGCGGTGGTGATGACGAAGTCGACACCCTCACCATCGGTTTCGGCCATGATGGTTTCAACGAGATCCTCCTCCTCGGTGCAGATAAAACGGGCATCGGGCAGGAAGTCCCGGGCCATCTCAAGACGTCCCTTTGATCTCTGCGCGGCGAAGACCTTGCCGGCGCCGTAATATTTCGAAAGCTCGAGCACCATGCAGCCGATCGGCCCCAGGCCGATGACGCACATGCTCTTGCCGAGGCCCATCTGCCCGAGCTCGAGGCCGTGGATTGCACAGGCCAGCGGCTCAGCGATACAGGCCTGTTCGTATTCGAGATTTTCGGGGATCTTGACGACCGCACCGAGCTTGACGGTGAGGTCATTGAGCACCATCTTCTGCTGGAAGGCCCCGTCGAACTGGTAGCCGATGGCGTAGTTCTGTTCGCTCAGGTTGCCCTGGCCCACGAGCGACCACTGGCAGTTTTCAGAGGGAACATCGGCGCCCATGACAATCCGGTCACCTACCTTGAAGCGCTCGACATTGCTGCCGATCTCGATCACCTCGCCGGCGACCTCGTGGCCAATGACGGTCGGGGTCTCAACCCGGTCGTTTCCGTAATGGAAGATCCTGACATCGGATCCGCAGACGGAGACGGCCTGGGGTGCGATGATGACCTCGTCATCCCCGCAGACGGGGTCAGGTTTTTCAACGATCTTGATCTGTTCAAGCTCTTCAAGAACTGCTGCTTTCAATGGGAATCTCCGGCTTCTGGTTTTTCGGAACAGGTGAATGCAGAAGGATACCTGCAGTTGCCGTCGTGCTCAAGTATAGCTTGGGAGCGCACTGATCCTGCTCCCGGCCGGGCCGGGTGCTGTAGAGAATCGCGAGTCGGCTTCAAGGTGGAGGATTCTTCACGGAAGAGAGTTTTTCTCCCATCTCCCGGCCTGCGGTTCCTGTTAATATTGTCCCTTCGGTGGTTCAGAGGGGGACCTGCCGTTTAACAGCAACAGCAAAAAAGGCTTCGGCCAGAGGAAGAAATCATGGCAGCCAGGAATTACATTACCCGCAAGGAATACGATGCCTGGATCTCTGAATGCACCGCGCTGGCGATCGCCTGCGGTTACCCGATCCAGGATGACATGATCAACGACAACACCGGTCTCGTCTTCGGTGAAGACCAGTACGAGGCCTTTGTCAACGGGCTGTGGTCGGGCGAGCCCTACGAGGCCTTCGCGATCTTCCAGGCTCTCAACGAGCCTGCAGTCCAGGGGCTTCCCGAGGGCGGTATGGAGTGGGCCCAGTTTGGCGGACTCTGCGACAAGCTCATGATTGTCCATCCCGGCAAGTTCTGCAGTCC
>CAZTRG010000136.1:0-16664 GCA_964615885.1 uncultured Planctomycetia bacterium
TGTCATCGGCTCCTATCCAAACGCTGCCCTGCTGAAAATATCAGAGTCGGTCAAGGAGCTGGGGAATCTCTCCGGGCTGCAGATCTACCGGCCATTTTACTTCGCGGCATTTGAGTTCACGGATCCTGGCCCGGGTGAGGAGGCCCTTCGAGAGGCCCTCCGGAAATATGCAGAAAACCTGCCCGGCGCAGCGAAGGACCTGGAGTTCCTCCAACAGCGCCTGGAAACGCAGGGAGAGTCCGCCACCCACCACTATCTCAAGCCACTGGCCGGTATACACCCAGGCTACATCCGGATTAAAAACCAGTACATCCTTTCGATGTCTCCGGAGATTCTGAAGGCCGCCCTGCGCAGCCGGCAGCTCAAAGATGAAAACAGGCTTTCCATTGCCCCGAAAGGAGCCTCAAAGGTTCTCTATCTTCGTCCGAAACCCATCTTCAGCGCCTTGAGCTTACTGGGAAAGAACCCCACCGTATTTGCCCTCAGAAACATCAAGGCAGCTATTCTTTACATCATGGAGGGAGAAAAAGACCTGGTATTGGAAATCGGAATCTCCGACCTGGTCCCGGCACTGAACGGCTTCCTCAAAGACCTGGCCGCTGACATGAATTCCACCTCAAAGGCGAGGGAAGGATAAATGCGACAAAACAGGCTAAGGGAAGATAAATTACACGGTTACTACTCTGGCTGAAAATCAGCAATCCAACCTGGGCCTGTTCAATAAGGAAGCCTAAATACGCGGCATATAAGCGACTTATGAAAAGATCCGGTAATCCCCTGAGGGTGCAGAACTCACCGGGTGGTGAGTGAAAAGAGATTGTCCCGTTTGAATACTTCTTGCGCAGTTCCTTTAGAATCATTACCTTAATAGTTAACTATGGCCAAAATGGAGTTCGAAGAAATGAGAAAGAAATTAGCGATTATCCCAGTCGCCATCATGCTTGTTTACGTTGGTGGCGAATTTGCGCGGAACCAGGCTGTCGGCCTTGAAGCGGGCAAGTGCCCCATCAGCGGTAAGGCTGCCAACCCCAAGATCTCGATCGAGGTCAATGGCAAGGCTGTCGGCTTCTGTTGCAACAACTGCAAGAAGACCTACGGCAAGACGATCGTCGATAAGGGTCCCGGAAAGTGCCAGTACAGCGGCAAGGCTTCCAAGAAGAGCACCGGCCTGATCCACGAAACCTCGCAGCTTGTCAGCTTCTGCTGCAACAACTGTGCAGGCAAGTACGCCAAGGCCAACAAGTTCAGCAAAAAGGCCGGAAGCCCTGGCAAATGTCCCATCAGTGGGCAACCTGCCAAGGCCAGCCAGTCTGTTTCCGTCAACGGCAAGAAAACCTTTTTCTGCTGTGGAAACTGCAAGAAGAAGCATACCGCCAAGCTCGCAGCCAAGGCTGATTCCGGCAAGTGCCCCATTAGTGGCAAAGCCGCGAATCCCGCCACGCAGGTGGTTCACACCAAGCGTGAAACGAAGTACTTCTGCTGCAATAACTGCAAAGGAAAGTACGCCAAGGCGAACTTCAAGTAATCAAGCCGGTTGACAACTTGCCTCAACCAGGCAGCCACCTCGGTGGCAAGCGCCCTGCATTTTCGGACAACCCGAAATCGCAGGGCGTTTTTCTTTCTCCGCAGCGCCCTGCCGGCACTGGCAGATCCACGGAACAGCCCTTCAACCCAGCCCCCCAATGAGCAGTAAAAAACCGATCGAACTGGCCGGGGTTATCCCTTTTCGCAGAGGCGAAGGCGGATGGGAATTTCTTGTCATCACCTCTCGCAAAGGCCACTGGATCTTTCCCAAGGGAGTCATTGCAAAGGACGAGTCCCCTGCCGAGGCTGCCCGGAAGGAATGCGCCGAGGAGGCCGGGGTCAGGGGAAGCATCATCGGCGCCCCGGTCGGCAGCTATCCGGACCGAAGACGCAAGCACCCCTGCTCGGTTCAGATGTTCCTGCTCCAGTACGAAGGTGAGACCGACTGGAAAGAGGAAAACTTTCGCCGGCGACTCTGGTGTGGCTTTGATGAGGCCTCAAGTCGACTTCGCAAAGATCCTGTTCGCGAACTACTCGGCAAGGCCTTCGACCTGCTCCAGCAAAGCCCCTTGCCCTAGGAGGGCTTTCCCATAGCCGGCAACATGCTGGTAAAGGAGATGAGCCCCTCCTTCACCGAGGCCTTTCGATAGGTAACCGCCTGGACGCCCATCGTTCTGAACAGGACCTCAACCGACAGGATGCCCGGGAGAAACAGCAGTCTCCTGTGTTTCGGCATCCGGGGCCAGATCTCGCCATGGATCTCTCGCTGGATCAGATCCTGGAGATCTTCGAAGCCGAAGGAGTCTCTGCCCAGGCTTTTCACGATGGCCCTGACAGTCCCCCCGGTGCCAAGCATCTCCGGGTATCTCGGCAGGCTCTCGGGGATATGCTCCTTCATCTCGCGCTCAACGATGACGCGCCCCTGTTCGACGTAATTGTAGAGTGTCCTGGCACGGCGCAGTTGGCAATGAAGGCGAATGGCTCCCACCGGGATGCTGGTCTTGCGGGTCGAGGCGGGATTCAAATACTCGATGAGCTCATTGCTGCCGCCACCGAGGTCGAAAAGAGCGGTCGGAAAATCTTCGACCATATTCCTGAAGCCGGTCTCGAGCAGAAAGGCCTCGATTCCACCCTCGATAATCTGGATCCGCAGACCGAGTTCACTCTCGAGCTGGCGCTGGAAAATGGCGGCATTCTGGGCCTCTCGCAAGGCAGCCGTTCCCACAGCCGTCACATCTTCAAACGATATTCCGGAAAACTCTTCTTTGAGGGTTTTCAGGGTCGATATGCAATGCGCCATTGTACGGGGGCTGATACGCCCGTAGCTGAAAACGTCGTAGCCAAGGCTCCAGGGCACCTTGCGCTCCCTTTCAACGTCCTTACTGTCTCCTGCGGCCGAAGGGACGATATAGAGCTTGATCGAGGTCGAGCCGAACTCGATGTAGGCGTTTTTAGCTGATGATCCGGTATAATCAGTCATAGAGCCGATACGGTCAATATCTTGCGGTAATCAAGGTTCCTCTTCAGATCTCCCCCCAGAGTTTCCGAATTCAACAATTGGGGAAGAAATCTATCCAGTTAACTTTCCGTGAATATCCTGTGAAAGTGTGCACCGTAACTTCACGTTTCGCAAACAGGGGCAATAGTCTATGCGTTTATTGACTTATAGAGCCGTCAGCATGCTGTTGGCGATCTGCCTTTGTACTTTTACCGGATGTTTCAAGCCCCCGGAAGAGGACCGGCCCTCGAGAATTGAATCGATCACGGGAAACCACCAATGTGGGCTCCCTGGAGAAATTCTTCCCGAACCATTGATGGTTCGTGTCCTTGGGCAACGCAGCCGCGACTTCCTTGGACGAAAAGGCCAGAGGCAACCCCTGGTCAAGCAGGTGGTCACCTTCCGCCTCGAAGGAATCCCCGATGAAGAGCAAAACGGCCCCGGATCCGGAAATAACTACCCCACCTTCCTGGTTGGTGAGGGAAAAGAGCCGACTGAAAACCTCTCCAGGGCTGAGGTTGAAACCGATGCCTCAGGTACCGCCAGCGTAAGAATACGGCTTGGAAATAAAAACGGTGACTGGCGCATAGAGGCCTCTGTTCCCAGCAAGGGGAACAAGGTGCTGGATGAGCACTTCCGGGTGGTGAGCGGAGTTGAGAAGCTCGCCGACAATATCGAGACCACTGTCGGCTCTGACGTACCGCTCTCCTTGCGCCTGCAGGCAAGGGACGACACGGGAAAACTGGTTCCGCTCGAAGGACGAACCGTCCACATGCGAGTGGCTGGAGAGCCGGCCGGCAATTCTGAGAGGGCCAGCCTCAACAACCGGCGCGAGGAGACCAACAAGGATGGGGTCCGTAAAGGAACAGATCTCACCCTCGGCGACCGGGCCGGCATCTACCGGGTGCTTGCCGAGGTCGAGGGGGATCAAGATGACCCCCCCATTCGCGGCATCATCTTTACGGTTAAGGCCATCGACTGGCTGCGGATCGTAGGAGAGATCACCATCGGAGTGATCTTCTTCCTGCTGGGAGTCAAATTTCTTGCCCATGGCTTCCTGATCGTCCTCGGCCCCCACCTTCATCATGCAACAGGACGCCTGGCCAACAATCGCATCCTGGGCTATTTCGGTGGAGCTCTCTCCGGAGCGACCTTCCAGTCCCACTCCGCAGTAACCTCCCACCTGATGAGCTTTGTCAACGGCGGACTCCTGAAATCCCGTGGAGCCATGGGGATCCTGCTGGGAGCCCTACTGGGCGCTACTGCCTTACCACAGATTCTTTCCCTGCAGATCGACTTTCTCATTGCGCCGCTGACAGGCCTCGGCCTCCTGATGGTTGTCCTCCCCCGCTCCGCCGGCCTCGCCCACTGGAGCAGGATCTTCCTTGGTGGCGGACTGGCGCTGGCCAGCTGGAGCCTCCTCGGCTCAGGCATCGAGCAGCTGCAGCTGAGCTCCAGGTTCAGCTCGGATGTTCTTCCCGCGGCCCTGTCCTTCAGCCAGCCCTGGAAACAGATGGCCGGGAACTTCCTCAACCTGCTGCTGCTTGGAACGGCGGTCAGCCTGGTCCTGCGCACATCGAACCTGGTGGTTATCGCTGCGATCCTGCTGGCCTCCAATGGACTCATGGACGCCATGTCAACCGCCCCCCTGATCCTCGGCGCCAACCTCGGGGCCGGCCTCAGCTGTCTCTTCCTCTCCCTGTTCAAGACACGCGACACCTCCCGGCTGGGCATCTCACTCCTGGTGATTCACCTGGTCGCCTGTACGGGCTTTGCCGTTCTCTCCCTTGTGCAGCATGGAGACACCTCCCTCCTGCTCTGGCTCGTCGACCAGGCGACCCCGGGAAACCTCTTTCACCCGCTGGCGGAAAACGTCGAGCATCACATCGCGATGATCCATACCGGCTACAACCTCACTGCCAGCCTGCTCTTCCTCGCACTGCCGGGAATCGCCACCACCATCGCCTCCTGGATCCTTCCCCCCAGGACAGGCTCAGATGATCTCAAGCCCTACCGCCTCGATGAAAACCTCATTCCGGTTCCGGGGCTGGCCCTGCGGCAGGTGCTCGAAGAGCTCTGCTACCTCGCGGAGCTCTGCCAGAAAAATGTAGCCGAGGCTTTCGATGCTTTCAGGTACGGAGACCTGAACCTTGCCGGGCAGGTGGCCCGCAGAGAAGAGATCATTGCCGGAATCCACCGGGAAGCGAGTCGCTACCTGGTGCTGGTCCAGGAAAACCAGCTCTCCAGGCGCGAATCGACAGAGACCGAGAAGCTCCAGTCCAGTGTTGCTGCCCTCAGCAGGGTTGGTGAGGCAGCTGAAATTCTGAGGGAGCTCGCCTCCCGCCGGGTCGAAGACAATATCGAGGCGGCCGAGGAGCTTGACCGCGACCTTGGAGAGATCTACGAGCTCGTCATGTCACAGTTCTCTAACATCCTGATCCTCCTTCGCAGCCCCACCAACCGCCTCGAGGAGTCTGCCGTCAAGACAGTCGAGCGCCTGGCCAAGTTCCGCTCCCGGCTCGAGACCCAGTGGAAACAGAGGATCGAAAAGGCCAGCGATGACAGCGAGGACAGGATCCTTCTGCATGTCCAGACCCTCGCCTACCAGCAGGCCTTCGACGCACTCTTCCAGACGGCCTCTCATCTCGGCCACATCGCCGAGAGGATGAGACTGCTCTCACCTGAGCGGATTTGAACCTGGAGCTGCACCACCCAGCTTTTTCTCGATCCCCGCTGTCAACAGCTCGTAGCTGACTCCTGCCTTGAGCCTCTCCCCGTCGAGGAACAGGGTCGGCACCCTGCTTACCCCGGCTTTCCTGGCCTGGCCAATATCCCTTTCAACCGCCAGCCTGGCCTCTTCAGAGACCAGGTCATCCTCGAACTGTTCCATGTTCAGGCCAAGAGTCTTCGCATGACGACGCAGGCTGGAGGAATCAAGGTTTTCCTGGTTGGCGAAAAGCAGGGCCTGCATTTCCCAGAAGCGGCCCTGCTGAAAGGCAGCAACCGCGGCCCGGTGGGTCTCGAGAACCAGTGGATGGCCGGCAAGGGGATTGTGCTTGAAGACGATTCTCACCCGATCTCCATAGGTGCTCCAGACCTTGTCGAGCACCCCGGCCATACCGGCACAGTGCCTGCAGTTGAAATCGGAGAACGCCACGATCACGACCTCGGCTGTCTCGGGTCCCCGCGACGGAGATGGGCCGGAAAAAGAGTTCTTCACCCTGTCCTGCGCACCGGGTGCCTCCCCACCTCTGCGCTCCTGCTGGAGGGTGCTGATCAGCCGGGCCTGGTTCTCCAGGAGCTCGTTCTGCCGCTGGAGAACAGCATCCAGGTCCGCCGCCTCCCGGCCCCCCGGGTAGAACCTGGCCAGCAGGAGGCCGATGATCACGCCGGAAACCAGGATGAGAGCGGAAAAAGCTCCCCTGTTCATTTCCCCTCCCCGGCCGGCTTTTTCATGCCCATGCTTTCATCAAGCTGCTTCTTGAGAGTCTCAAGATCCCGGGCAGGAAGCTTACAGACACGGTTTCGGCAGACAAAGGTCGTCGGTTTCCCCCCGATCGGCATCTTCCCCTCCATGAGGGGCACCAGCGGGCTGAGCAACTTCGCCGCCTCGGCCGAGGGACTGTAGACCACCACCTTGGCCGGAAGGAAGCGGCTTCGGATCTCCTTCAACATCGAGCGCGTCAGGGGGTCATCCGCAGAACCACAGACCACGATCTCAAGGGGATTGAAGAGTGCGAATTCTACGGCGCAGGAAAGCTGGGGGTGCATATGGGGAAACTTTTCAAGCAGTCCTGCGGCAAGCTGCTTGAAGACCTTCACAGGCTCATCGAAAGCCTTGTCGCCGGTAAATTCCTGCAGCCGGAGCATGTCGAGCAGGGCAAAAGAATTCCCCGAGGGAATCGCCCCATCGTAGAACTCCTTGCGGCGCAGGATGAGCTTTTCGTGGTGAGCAGCAGTGGGAAAGAAGGCCCCCTTTTCCTTGTCCCAGAAAAAACTGATCATGTCCCGGCCCAGCTTCAAGGAAAGGTCCAGCCACCTCCTGTCAAAATCTGACTCGTAGAGGTCCAGCAGGCCGTTAACCAGGAAGGCGTAATCAGAGAGGAAGCCCCTGATCCTCTCCTCGCCATCCTTGTACCTGCGGTAGAGAGCCCCCTCCCGGATCATCTTCTCCTGGATAAAGCGCGCGGCCCCACGGGCTCCCTCCAGGTAGCGTTTCTCACCACTTACCTGGTAGGCCTGGGCAAGCGCGGAGATGGCCAGCCCGTTCCACTCAACCAGGACCTTGGAGTCGAGAAAGGGCTGGGCACGCTGGTCCCTGGTCTTCAGCAGCTTTGCGCGGGCCGTAGCAATCCTGCCGGAAAGCTCATCGAGCGAGACACCCTGCTCGCGGGCGAGGGCGGCTCCCCAGTCGTCAAAGGGCAGGTGGAGAATATTGGCGTGTTCCGGGCTGTCGGGGTCCGGACGCTCTTCCTTGAAATTGCCCTCGGCCTTAACGCCGTAGAATGAACAGAAAAGCTGCCCTTCCTTCTCGCCGAGCAGCTCGATGATTTCCTTCCGGGTCCAGACGTAGGTGAGCCCCTCGACACCCTCGGTATCGGCATCCTCGGCCGAATAGAAGCCCCCCTCCTTGTCGCCAAGCCGCTCCAGGACATAATCCAGCGTCTCCTGGGCGACCTCGAGATACCTCTTGTTGCCGGAGCGCTTGTAGGCCGCCAGGAGGGTGCGGGATATGAGCGCGTTATCGTAGAGCATCTTCTCGAAGTGCGGCAAGAGCCAGACCCGGTCGGTTGAGTAGCGATGAAAGCCGCCGGCGAGGTGGTCGCGGATTCCACCGGCCATCATCCGGTCAAGGGTGGTGTAGACCATCGTCTCGCTTCGTTTGCTCGGCAGGCGGTTGGAGTAATTCAGCAGGAAATCGAGATTAGAGGTTCGGGGGAACTTCGGCGCATAACGCGGTGGACCGCTGAAGCCGCCGTACTCGTCATCGTGAACCTGGTCGAGGTAGCTGAAGACCCCGGCCGTGACCCTGGAGTTGAGGGTTCCCTTTGCCTCGAATTTACCTGCCTGCTGAATGAGATGATCGGTCAACTTCGCGGCCTGCTCGTCGAGCAGGGCCCGCTGCCCCTTCCAGACCTCGACAATCCTCCCCAGCAGCATCTTGAATTGTTCCGGAGGAAAATAGGTTCCGCCGAAGAAGGGCTTCCCCTCTGCAGTAAGCCAGGCCGAAAGAGGCCAGCCACCGCGCTGCCCCATCGCCTGCACTGCATCCATGTAGACACGGTCGACATCGGGACGCTCCTCCCTGTCGACCTTGACACAGATAAAGTGTTCGTTGAGGTAGGCGGCGATCTCCTTGTTCTCAAAAGATTCCCGCTCCATAACGTGGCACCAGTGACAGGTTGAATAACCGATACTCAGAAAGATCGGCCGGCCGGTCTCCCTGGCCTTTTCAAAGGCCTCCTTGCCCCAGGGATACCAGTCCACAGGGTTGTAGACATGCTGCTGCAGGTAGGGGCTCTTTTCCTTCGCCAGGCGATTGGGCTTGCCCTTGTGCTTCTTCCCCTCACCGGCGGCAGCCTTCGCAGCGCCTTCGCCTTCAAGGCAGGCACCGGGAGTGCCGGGGAATATTCCGCAGGCAAGCCCGGCAAGCAGGCAGAGTGCCGCTGCCCTGGCCGTCCAGTGGCGGGCTGGAGGGTGAGTTCCCTGCTGTGAGGTGCGAGCTGGGTTCATATCTTGAAATTCCCCATGCGCTCAAGGGCCTTGAACATCGCCTGGGTGCCGAGGTCTTCCTCCCCGTTGGCCTCGTTCGAGCGGAAGAACTGGTTGGCCAGGGCGGTCCCGGGAACGGGAAGATTCAGCGCCCGCGCCGCGTTCATGCAGATATTGAGATCCTTCTGGATGAGCTTGACCATGAAGCCGGGATCGTAGTTCCCCTCGATGATAGCCTTGCCGAGATTCTCCAGCGACCAGGAGGCAGCCGCCCCGCCGGTCACCACACGGTGCATCTTCTCGAGATCAATCCCGGAGCGGGATGCCAGGGCGACCGCCTCGCAAACCGCCAGCAGGTTGACGGCGCAGAGGATCTGGTTGCAGGCCTTGGTGACCTGGCCGGCACCGCTTTCACCAACCAGGGTAGTCCGGCTACCCATCGCATCGAAGACAGGAACCGCGCGGTCAAAGGCCTCCTGCCTGCCTCCCACCATGATGGTCAGGGTCCCCTTCTGGGCACCGATATCCCCGCCTGAGACCGGGGCATCAAGAAACTGGAAGCCGCCTTCTTCAAGCCGGGTAGCAATCTCCCTGGTGACATCGGGGGAGATCGTTGTCATATCGATAAACAGCGTCCCCTCATCGGCCCCGCCAACGGCGCCGTTCTCGCCGAACAAAACGGCCTCTACATCGGGAGAGTCCGTAACGATGGTGATCACGACATCCTTGCCGGCAGCACATTCAGCCGGCGTGGCGGCCTTCAGGGCTCCCGCCTCGACCACCTCGTCACAGCGCGCCTCCGTCCTGTTGTAGACGGTCACCTCGTGGCCCGCGGCCAGGAGATTTTTCGCCATCGGGCGGCCCATGATCCCCATTCCAATAAATCCGATCTTCACGCTCATATCCGGTCCATCCGGCCCAGCCGGACTCCATTTTCTATTCCATGATGAATTTCACCGAACTTCTCAAAGAACCGGGCATGGTAAGACATTTGCCCGGATCGGTAAATGTCAGACTCAATCGAGCAAGCGGAACCAGCCGTGATGGTTGCCCGCCAGGCGCTCGAGGAAAGAGAGCCTCGAGGGATCCATGGCAGGGTCTTTCTTCCAGCCGTAGGTGACCAGGCGAACGCCCCGGAGGTAGTTCCTTGCCAGGAAAACCGACTCTGCCTGCCAGAAGTCCCCCCGGTCAAAATCAGTCACCAGGATAATCACCTCTACCCCGGGAAACCCGGTGAGCACCGCCTTCAAGCCGACCTCGTAGCGCGCCCGGGAAACATTGCGGAGATCCTTGCCCGGATCCAGCTCAGCCGCCACGAAGTCGAGGGCGTCCTTCCTCCAGGGGCCGGGATCGGTCTGCGCCCAGCCCTTGCGAAGCAGGGCACCTGCATGAAACTTGGCCATGGCAAAACGCAGGTCAGGCGGGGTTTTCCTGAAGGACTCGCGCAGGGCCAGGTAGATGCTCCTGGTCCGCTCGGTCGGCGGCGGCGCAACCCCTCTTTTTCGCGTCAGGGAGCTGCGCTCATAAGGCCGGGAAGCATCCACCAGGTAGACCGCCCCGGTACCGGCCTCGTTAAACAGCAAGCCCGGATTCCCACCCGGCAGGGGAGCAGGCAGAAAGAGCTGCCGTCCGGGTTCAGCCTTTCCCGCCCTGGCCAGCTCACGAATCTTCCCGGCCTCCAGGCCGGCCAGGGGCACTCCGGCCAGGCGCTGAAGGTCAAGACGGAAGCTCCTCTCAAGGCGGGGGTTGTCCCGGCCCTCGAGGGCTTCGAGCAGCAACCCGGCCGCACCCGGCCAGTCTCCCTGCGCCAGCAGCATCCCCCCCCAGCGGGCAAAGCTGGTTGATCTGCGGGCGAGTGCAACCCGGAAAACAGCCAGCCTCCCGGCCTCACTGTAGGAGGCATAGGGGCTGGCAACTGCCCGTAGCACGAGCAGGTATTCCGCAAGGCTTCGACTTCTCTCCACGACGCGCTCGGTGAAATGCAGCAGGGCTCCCTTCCTGGCAGGAAGAAAAAGCGCCAGGCGATCGGCAAGAGCGAAGTGAAGAGCTGCGCAAAGCGGCTGGCCTGCATCCGAACCTTTTTCCATCCGGAGATACTCAGCTATCACCTTCAGAAGAGACTCTCCATCCCCGGAGGCCTTCTTCAGATAGCGACCCAGCTCCTTCTTCTCCGATGCAGTCAGCAGGTCCAGCCCCACCACGGGCAGCTGCAGGCGGGCCGGCAGCCCGGTAAATTTCTCCGAAGAGGGAATGGCCTCACCCCTGGCCCCCATGAAAAACTCCAGGTTATGCCGCTGGCGGTAATCCCGGGTGAAATCAACAACATCCTTCATTTCCGCCGGATCCGAGTAATCACCCGACACCTTCAGATAGCAACGGTAAGGCGGGCCGTCTCCACCGGCCTGCCAGGCAAGGGTCCCGTAACCAGAGGACCGTGACTGCCCCCCGGGCATTGGGAAATGAACCCGGCGGACCAGTATTTCGCGGCCCTTTGCCGACGCGAAGGATCTGCTGGTCCAGGGGCTGGCACTGAAGACCATTGTTCCCGAGAGCTTTTCCCCGCGCCCGGCCAGCCTTCGCCTGAACAGCTCCTCCTGTTGAATTTCTTTCTGCGACTCTTTAAACAGCAGCCGGTAGCCCACCCGCTGCACCAGCTCGAAACGGTCGAGAAAAGCATCAACGATCTGTTTCTTCAACCCGTCGGGCAGGCGCCGTGCAGCCTGCCCTTTTTCAAAACGTTTCAGGATCCGCTGCAGGCTGGACTTGTCCACCTGCAGCCGGCTTGCTCCACTGGTGAGACGCAGCTGAAAAACCAGGGAGTCAAGGATCAGCCCATAGACCTCCTCGAGCTCAATGAATCCTGCAAGTGCATGGCTGTAGAGACCCTCGGTGACCCGGCCCTCCAGTACAGCGCTCTCTTTTTTCACCTGGCGAACCGTCCAGGTAATCTCCGCTGAGAGCGAAAAACGCCTGGAGAAACGCGGCTCCCGGCTCCAGTGCTCGATGAACTCCTGGGATTCCCGGAGCTCGATCCGCCCACTGAAGCTCCCACCAGGGGCAGGGAGCTTTTGCAGCTCAAGCGCACCGAGCGTGGTTTCGCCCAGGAAGATTCCCAGCAGAAGTAGAATCCAGTTGCAGGATAAACGGAGCATCAGTTCCTTCCCGGAATCTTGAAAATACGGGCCAGGCGGCGAAGAACCCACCGCGATCTGGCAACACGGTCTTCCATCAGGCTACTTCGAGTCCCCTCCACAGTCAAACCGGCAGGGGAGGCCTTTACTGGACACCTCCGCCTCAAGATGAAAGTATGTCTCCATGCGAAGCTATAAACTTTCGATCTTCATCGTGATCTTTGTTCTCGCCGGGTCGCTGCTCTACGCCCTGCAGGTCAAGATCAAGAACAAGCAATACAAGAGAACCCACCAGAACGCGCTCTCTCTCATCACCGGCAAGAAGGCCGCCGAGGCCGCCAGGCAGCTCAAGGCCCTCCTTGAAAAGACCCCGGAAGATGCAGAGACTCACTACATGCTCGCCGTAGCGCTGGCAAAGCTGGGCAAGCTCAAGGAGGCCGCCGAGGCCCTCCAGGGGGCCATCGACAAGGGGCTCCCCCCGGGAAGGATCATCGGGGGTACCAGGACCGGCCTCGAGACGCTGGCTCAAACAGCCGCCTACAAAAAGCTGCTTGCCGACCACGGCAACAAAGCGGTCCACGGCCCCATGCTCGGCTGTCTCTCTCACGATGGTGTAAAGGTCTGGGTACGTACCGCCCGCGAAGCCGAGCTCGATCTCATCGTCTCTGTGAAAAGCGATCTCTCCGAGCCGGTTGCCAGGGTAAAGGGGACATCGAAGAAGGCCGATGATTTCACCGCAGTGCTCCAGGTCTCCGGCCTGGAGAAAGGCACGAGCTACCACTACGGGCTCAGCCTCAACGGCGCAAAAGCGGAATCCGCCGGAACCTTCCGAACCATCCAGCCAGCCGGCAGCGGACTCTCTCTGCGGCTGGCCTTCGGCGGAGGCGCGGGCTATACCCCCCAGCACGAGCGCATGTGGAATACCATCAGCGACGCTGAACCCGATATCCTGCTGCTGCTGGGTGACAACATCTACAGCGATGCGCCCCAGAGCCCCGAGATGCAGCACTATTGCTATTACCGCCGCCAGTCGCGGCCGGAGTTCCGCAAGCTCACCGCCTCGACCCCGGTCTACACGATCTGGGACGACCATGATTTCGGCGTCAACGACTGCGCCTACGGACCGGCAATCGACAGTCCCGCCTGGAAGAGGCCGGTTTGGAAGGTCTTCAGCAACAACTGGGTGAACCCGGGCTACGGCACCGAAAAGGTCCCCGGCTGTTACTACGATTTCCAGCTTGGGGACATCCATTTCATCATGCTCGACGGGCGCTTCTACCGCGACAAGCAGAACAAGAAGAAAAAGAAGGAGGCGGCCGCGAAAAAGAAGGCGCCCTCCATGCTCGGCAAGCAGCAGAAAAAATGGCTGCTGGAGACCCTGCGCGGCTCCAAGGCCACCTTCCGGGTGCGCTGCTCTCCCGTACCCTGGGTCTTCAAGGCCAAGGGTGACAGCCTCGATACCTGGAATGGATTCAAGGAGGAGAGAAACGAGATCTTCGCCTTCCTTGAAAAAGAGAAGCTCGAGGGAGTCCTGCTGATGTCCGCTGACCGGCACCGCTCCGACCTGTGGAAGATTCAGCGCGATGGCGCCTATCCCCTGTGGGAGTTCAACAGCTCGCGCCTGACCAATATCCACGTTCACTCGACCATGAAGGCTGCCGAGTTCTCCTACAACGCCAAGCAGTCCTTCGGCATCGTCAGCTTTGATACGACCATCGACGACCCGACCGTCACCTACGCGATCCGCAACATCGACGGCAAGGAGGTCTTCTCCCGAACCCTGAAGCGAAGTACCCTGGCTCATAAATAATGCAAAACCTCGGCTCCCTTACAGCCCTCTGTTCAAACTTCCTCGCCCAGGCAGGTACCAAGACAACCCCTCTCATCACTGACGATGCCGTCATCCTCGGCATCCTGCTGGTGATCCTGGCGGTAATCTTCAAGACGGCATCCATTCAACAGGGGTTCTGGAAAAAGTTCTATACGATCTGCCCTTCCCTCCTGCTGTGCTATTTCATCCCCTCGCTGCTGGGCACCTTCGATATCGTCGCCACCAAGGCTGATGGATCCAAGCTCTACGATCCGGTAGCCAAGAACTACCTCCTGCCCACGAGCCTGGTGCTCCTGACCCTCAGCATCGATCTCAAGGGGATATTAGGCCTGGGCCCCAAGGCGCTCATCCTCTTTCTCACCGGTACAGTGGGAATCGTCCTCGGTGGCCCGCTGGCCATCCTGATTGTCGCGTCCTTCTCCCCGGACCTGGTTGGCGGCGAAGGGGCCGAGGCGGTCTGGAGAGGCATGGCAACCTGCGCGGGAAGCTGGATTGGCGGCGGCGCCAACCAGGTCGCAATGAAAGAGACCTTCAATGTCGGAGACTCGATTTACTCCTCGATGATCGCGGTGGATGTGATTGTCGCCAATGTCTGGATGGCCGGCCTGCTGCTGATCGCCAGGAAATCGAAGCGACTCGACCAACACATCGGGGCTGACACCAGCGCAGTCGACTCCCTGAGAGACAAGATCAGCGCCTACCAGGCGGAAATTCTCCGTATACCGAAGACGGTCGATACGCTGATGGTGCTGGCCGCGGGTTTCGCTGTAACGGCCATGGCCCATTTCATGTCGGGAGTCATCGTTGAATGGTTCGATGGAATCCACAGGGGGATTGTCGGCGGCGAAAATACCGGCGAACAATCCTGGGTCAGCCGAATGAGCCTGAACGGAAAGTTTTTCTGGCTGGTCGTCCTGGCGACAACCGGTGGTCTCCTGCTCTCCTTCACACGACTGCGGAAGCTTGAGGGAGTCGGCGCGTCAAGAATCGCGACCATTTTCCTCTACCTGCTGGTAGTGACCGTCGGCCTGAATATGAACATCAAGGCGGTCTATGAAAATCCAGGCTACTTCCTCGTCGGCGGAATCTGGATGGCGTTCCACGTCATCCTGCTGGTAGCTGTCACCTGGCTGATCAAGGCGCCGGTCTTCTTCATGGCAGTGGGCAGCAAAGCCAATATCGGCGGCGCGGTCTCGGCGCCGATCGTGGCAGCCGCCTTCCACCCATCGCTGGCGCCGGTTGGAGCACTCCTGGCGGTCCTGGGCTACGCCCTGGGAACCTACGCCGCCTGGCTCTGCGGCCTGATGATGCAGGCCGTTGCCCCGCCTCTCTAGCGGGGCAATCGACCCTGTTCCGGCTGCAGCTCTGCCGGTGCTTACTTGCCGCTGACGGTGGCCCGGGCGATGATCAGCTTCTCGATGGTCTTGCCGGTGTTGTCAGCACTTCCGAGCTTCTCCAATGTCTTGACAACATCCATTCCCTCCACCACCTTGCCATAGATCGTGTATTTACCGTCCAGGAAGGAGAGAGCCTTGAAGGTGATGAAAAACTGGCTGCCATCGGTGCCGGGGCCCGCGTTGGCTGTGCTCAGGACACCGGCCGCATCATGCTTGAGGTCCTTGGAGAACTCTCCTGCAAACTGGTAGCCGGGATGACCATTCCCGCTGCCGGTGGGGCAACCGCCCTGGGCCATGAAGCCCTGGATCACCCTGTGGAAGCTCAGGCCATCGTAGAAACCCAGGCGGGAGAGATAGAGGGCGCTTGAAACATGCATCGGCGCAACGTCAGGCCTGAACTCGATCTTGATCTTCCCCTTGTTGGTTTCCATGTTCCAGAACAGCTTCTGGCCCTTGGCAAAACTGAACTTCGGAGGCCGTGGCAACTTGGTGCGCCAGCCTGGAGCACTCTTGTTTACCTTCGCCCCGGCGATGAACTTGTCGAGAGCGGCGAAGCTGAATTCGACCCTGGGGACCTTCACCGTGGTGATCGTAGACTTCTGCATCCAGAGCTTTTCACTGGTCTTGCCGCTGCGGGAGCCCTTGGACTCCAGCACCTTGAGGACATTCAGCCCCTCGACGACCTCGCCAAAGAGAGTGTGCTTCCCATCGAGCCAGGGGGTGGCCTTGAAGGTCAGGAAGAACTGGCTGCCATCGGTTCCCGGCCCGGCGTTCGCCATGCTGAGGAGTCCCGGGCGGTCATGCTTGACGGAAGCTGAAAATTCTCCGGCATACTTGTAGCCGGGCCCGCCATTTCCCTTGCCGAGCGGACAACCACCCTGGGCCATAAACCCTGTAATCACACGGTGAAAATCAATGCTGTCGTAAAAGCCCAGGCGGGCCAGGTAGATCGTGCTGGAGACATGCATGGGAGCGATATCAGGCCAGAGCTTGACCTTGATCAGCCCCTTGTTCGTTTCGATATTCCAGAAGTAATCGGTATCTCCACCATCGAATACCGCCTTGGGCGGCTTCGGCAACCTCTGCTTCCAGCCCGGGTTGAGCTTGTCCTTGGCGATATTGTTCGCCGCAATATATTTGTCCATCTGCGCGATGGCGTTGCCCACCGCCGCATCCTGGGAGTAAGCGGCCGGTGCGAGCACTAATGCCAGCAGCAAAGAAATGCCGGCTGTAAGAATTCTTTCATATCCCTGGGTCATTCTGGTCACCTTGTTCACCTCATCAAGCTATCCGGTTGTACTGTCCTGGCCGATTTTGGCGGCCGCCCAAAAGACCGATCATTCTACCCCAGCCCCCGGAGTTCAAGAAGAATCAGCCCGAGACGACGCCGGAAACCGGCTGATTCTCCAAATTACTGGAACATGGGATAGAAGCCCTTTATTGTGTAGGCACTTATGATGGAAGTGAAGCTCGCCAAAAGACCTCACAAGCAGTCAATTCGTATCCTGCTATCCGTCCTTGCAGCCCTGTTTCTGCCGGCTTCTTCGAGCCCTGCGGAAGACAAGGAGGCC
>CAZTRG010000137.1:0-6915 GCA_964615885.1 uncultured Planctomycetia bacterium
ATCTACAGCACCCAGGACCACGCCGCAGCAGCCATCGCCGTCACCGGCGTGCCGGTCTACGCCTGGAAGGGAGAGACCGAGGAAGAGTACGAGTGGTGTATCGAGCAGACCCTCGAGTTCCCTGACGGGCAGCCTCTCAACATGATTCTCGACGATGGCGGCGACCTGACCATCCTCGTTCACAAGAAGTATCCCCAGTATATCGAAGGTATCCGCGGGCTGACCGAGGAGACCACCACCGGTGTTCACCGCCTCTACCAGATGCTGGAGAGCGGCGAGCTGAAGATCCCGGCCATCAACGTCAACGACTCGGTCACCAAGAGCAAGTTTGACAATCTCTACGGCTGCCGTGAGTCCCTCGCCGATGGTATCAAGCGGGCCACCGATGTCATGGTTTCGGGAAAGGTCGTCGTCGTCTGCGGCTATGGAGACGTCGGCAAGGGCTGTGCACAGTCCATGCAGGGCTTCGGTGCACGGGTCATTGTCACCGAGATTGACCCAATCTGCGCCCTGCAGGCCTCGATGGAAGGCTTCGAGGTGGTGACCATGGACGAGGCCGCGGTCGAGGGTGATATCTTTGTCACCGCCACCGGGTGCTGTGACGTGGTTACCGGTGAGCACATGCTCCGCATGAAGAACGATGCGATCATCTGCAATATCGGGCACTTCGATACAGAGATCGATGTCGACTGGCTCGAGAACAACAACGATGTAGAGCGCGTGGAGATCAAGCCACAGGTCGACCGCTACGTCTTTCCCGACGGTCGCGGGCTGATCCTGCTGGCCTCCGGGAGACTGGTGAACCTCGGCTGCGCCACCGGGCACCCATCCTTCGTCATGTCGAACTCCTTCACCAACCAGGTGCTGGCACAGATGGCGATCTGGCAGACTCCGGATGATTACCCCCTCGGCGTTCACATGCTGCCGAAGAAGCTCGATGAGGAGGTTGCAAGGCTCCACCTCGGCAAGCTCGGGGTCAAGCTCACTGAGCTTACCGCGGACCAGGCGGAATACCTGCACCTTCCGGTCGATGGGCCCTACAAGCCGCCCTTCTACCGCTACTGAGCGGCCTGCTTCAGAGCTGCGGCTCGCTGCTGTTGCGGCGAATCGGCAGGAAGTCGGTGATGCCGGTGTCTGTCATCTTCAGCATGAAGATGACGGCCTCGGCCACATCCTCGGTCTGGATCAGCGTGGAGGGATCGAGGTCGGGGCGGGCAATACGGATCAGGTCGGTGTTGACCCCACCGGGGCAGACGGCGCGCACGCGCACCCCGTGCGGGTCAGCCTCTGTTGCGATACTGCGGGTGAGGCCCATCATGGCGTGCTTACTGGCACCGTAGGCGGCCTGGTTGGGGTAGCCCTTCAGGCCGACGACGCTGGAGATGTTGAGGATGTCTCCATCTCCCTGTTTCTTCATCGTCGGCAGGGCGGCCTGCATGAAGAGGTAGGTCCCCCCTGCATTGACCTCCATCGTCTTGAGGAAGTCCTGGTAGGAGACCTCTTCGATGGGGCCGAATGAGCCGATCCCGGCGTTGTTGATCAGGATATCAAGCCCTCCGTGGCGCTCGATGTGCCCGGCGGTGAGCTTCCTGACACCTTCCTCGTCGGTGACATCACAGGCGCAGGCGGTGATCCCTTCGTTTTCCGAGCAGAGTGCATCGAGGAGCGCTGCATCCCTGGCGACGGCGGTGACCAGGACGCCCTCAGCCGCGAGTCGCTCGGCAATGGTTTTGCCGATGCCGCGCGAGGCACCCGTAAGAATGCATGATTTTCCGGCAATGTCTCTCATTGGCAGTAAGATAACCCGTTCAATGCGATCTGAAGAAAAAAGTTCTCGAGAAACTTCCGGCAGTCCACCCGAGAAGGTTTTTGTTTACGGCACCCTGCGTGCAGGTGGCACCTACCGCCCCCAGGTTGAACACCTTGTTCGATCGGAGAGAAGTGGAACCATCCGGGCCTGTATGTACCATTTTGCAGCGGCCGGATCGAGGGGCGAGTACCCCTTTATCGTGCCCGGTGATTCGGTCGTACACGGAGAGGTCCTGTCTTTCACCGACTGGCCGCAGGCGCTGGCGATTCTTGACCGGATCGAGGGGCACCCGGTTCTCTATACCCGCGAGGTGGTGAGGGTCCTTTATGCCGATGGCAGCGAGGACGGTGCGCAGTGTTATTTCATTCGTCCCGAGGCCCAGCAGCGGGGGCTGGAAATCGAGTCCGGCGACTGGCTGCTCGAATCAGAAGTCAAAGAAGCCGAGTGATTTGCTCACGTCGAGCATCTGGGTTGCCACCTGGGATCTCATCTTGCGAACATCGTCGGTGGCGGGCATTTTTCCAAGCAGGTCCTGGGCATCGCGAAGGGTTTCGTAGGCCTTCTTGAAGTTGCCGCGCTTTTTCTCATCCCTGCGGGCTGTGGTGTAATAGTTGCCTGCCCTGGAAATGAGGTTTTTAACCGCGGCCAGTTCTGACTTGCTGGCAGAGCCTGTGGGCCTGGGAGGGCTTTGCACCTCGGGTCTTCTCGGTGGAGGGCGCGGGCGGGGCACCGAAGTGGTAGCCGGCGCGGAGCTGCCGGCTGTAGTCGGCGGCGGCGAGTTCTGGATGGAGGCTATTTCCCGCTTTCTCGCTTCGGCTTTTCTTTCGATGGCTGCGACGCCGCTTCCCTGGGAGATGTTCCAGTAGGGCAGCAGGTCGGTGGCCTCCTCTTCGCCAAGCACGGAGAGGGCCAGGTCGGCGTCCTTTCTTCCGACCAGGTCGAGCAGCAGCCCGTAGCCTTCATCGACCAGCCCGAGCCGGTAGTATTTGCGGACTCCACGCAGGTAGAAATCGAGGGGGTCCTTGAGCCCCTTGACCCGCTTATCGAGGCGGCCCAGGAGCATCTTTTTCCCCTCCCGGGAGGGGATCGTGCGAACCTCGAGGACATCCTGCTTGCGGATCGAGGTGACGCCGCCGCTGATGAGGTTGAGCCGGTAGCTCTCGAAGCTCTCCTGGACGGAGGTGCAGATATGTTCACTCTTGTTGGCATGAACGACCTTTTTCAGGGCGGGGGCCTTGCCGACCTCGCGAGGCTCCAGCTTCTGCAGGATCCGGATGCGGGCCTCCAGCTGCCGTGCTTTTTCACGAAGCATCCCCCCTTTGTTTTCTACAAGTTGCCGGGCAGCGCGGCTGGCATCGGGAAGCTTGTGGGCGTCGATCAGGCCGGAGATCTTTTCCAGCTCAGCCTCATCGGCAGAGCTGATGGAGAGGTCGATCGGATCGGGGACCTTGACCGGGGGAGTAACAGGTTCCTGCCTGGGTGCTTCGACCGGTTCAGGTTCCCGTATTTCGGTTTCCCGGGAGGGGGTGACCGGCTCTCTGTCGGCATTTTCAGGCGGTTTTCGCCCTGCAATCCCGGCCGGCGCCTTGCGGCCGGATTTTTCATCCTGGAACTCCTTCCAGCCCATGACAATGCCGCAGGCAATGGCGATGAAAGCGATAAAAATGCAGGTGGACTTGAAATCCACTTTACTGGCTCCAAAGGTACTGGTTCCGAAAATACTCCCTGCGTAATTTTAACAGAACCATGGGGCTTCCGTTCCGGAATTCGGTTTGTTCACTTCAGGAGGAAACTCATAGCCCGAACCATGCGGTAGTTCTACAATAAGATCCGGATAAAGGTCCTGTGAGGGCTTGCGGCTGTTGCCAGGGTCCTTTTGGTGAAGGCATAAAAAAAGGCCTTCGACCGAGAGGGGAAAAGTCGAAGACCCTTGGTGAAACTAACATGTGACCCCCCATCTATCGGCCTGCTGGCCTTGAATCTTGACCCCAGTTTTCCCCAGGAGTTCTTCCCCAATGAAAAATCGATTCTACCACCTGCTCCTGCCGGTCATTTTCCTGGCTGGCTGTCTTTTCGCAGGCCCTCTCTTTGCCGTCCAGCAGGACAAGGGGAAGAAAAAAGACGATCCGGTCAAGCAGAAGGCCCGCACTCCGCAGGAGACCTTGAAGATCCTGCAGGAGAGGATGAAGGTGCTCAGGACGAAGTCGATTGAGTTCAGGATTTCCTGCATTCTTGAATTTTCCAATGCTCCCTGCAAGGAGACGGTGGACTACCTCTCCAAGCTCTACTCCAGCGAGAAGAATGCCGGGATCCACATGGCGATCACCCAGGCGCTCGGCAAAATCGGCTCAGAGGCTGCCGTCAAGGTCATCATTCTCAAGGGCTTGCCGCTGCTGGAGAACAATGCCTTCAATATCACCGCGGTCGCCCAGGCGCTCGAGAACCGTCTCGAACCCAAGGCTGAGCAGTGGCTGCTTAAATCAGGCCTGAAATCGTCCAGCCTGCGCCGTCATGAGCCGGTCTGGATCAGGATTGTTGTCGCCGCAGCGGCCTTCACCAACTCCCAGCGGGTCACCTTCCTGGGACGCGAGCTGTTGACCAACAAGTCTCCCAAGGTGATGGTGGCGATCCTTGATGCGCTTGAGAATACTCCCGATAAAAAGATCGTGAGCCTTGCCGGAAAGCTGGTGAATCACAAGGATCCCGGCGTCCAGGTGGCGGCCATGAGCCTGCTTTACAACCAGGGAGGAAGCCGGGAGAAGAAGCTCTTTGAGAAGGGAATCAGGAACCGCGCCTGGCAGGTGCGCCTCCTGAGCCTGCGCACGCTGGCGCGCCTGAAGCATCGCAAGATTGTCGATTACGCTATCAAGGCGCTGAATGACCCCGAGGCAAAGGTCCAGGTCAATGCCGTCAGGATCCTCCTTGATCGAGGCGGGCGCGAGGTCATCATGCCGCTGATTCTCCATATCGACAAGGCCAAGGGGCGGGTCAAGGATGACGTCGTCGATGCACTCACCCGGCTTACAGGGAAAGACCTTGGCCCCTCGACCTTCCAGTGGGAAGGCTGGTGGGAGCAGAAAGGCAAAAACATCAAGACGCTGACGAGAGGCTCGGCCAGGGAGTTCAGCGAATTGAAGGAGAAGCTGGCTGAAGATGCCAACACGGTGGCCTACCACGGCCTCCGGATCCTGAGTGACCGCTTCATCTTCATCTTTGATTCCTCAGAGAGCATGAAGGAGAAATACGTTCCCCCCGAGGAGCGCAAAGATGATTCGGGCAAGCCGGGCGAAAGGGGCAGAACGGTGGTCACCGATCCGCTCGATCCCGCCAACCAGGCAAAGAAGGATCCGCTCCAGACGAAGCTGGCCGTTGCCCAGAAGAATCTCAAGAAGGTGCTCAATGGGTTGAAGAACGGCAAACGCTTCGACATCATCCAGTTCGAGAGCGTCATCACCGATTTCATCCGGCTGAAGCTGGAGAAGGAACCCGACAAGCTTGCAGTCCTGGATCTCGATTCGCGCCGGAAGGCACTGGAATTTGTTGACCAGGCCAGGCCCCAGGGCCAGACCTACATGTTGAGAGCTCTCGAGACCGCGTTCAAAAATGAAGAGGTCGACACGATCTACCTGCTCTCCGATGGCGCGCCGACGCCCCCGGAAACCGCCGGCATGAACGTGATCCTCGAGCGCCTGCGCAAGCTCAACCGCCTGCGCTCGGTGAAGATCAACACCATCGGCTTCGACCTGAAGCAGAAAGAGAAGGAGTTTCTCCGC
This sequence comes from uncultured Planctomycetia bacterium, assembly GCA_964615885.1. Classification (GTDB taxonomy): domain Bacteria; phylum Planctomycetota; class UBA8108; order UBA8108; family UBA8108; genus UBA8108. The sequence goes on from CAZTRG010000137.1 coordinate 5,584, forward strand.
ACGATGGCGGATGAGCACTTCGGGGTCTTTATCGAGCGCTGATCGCGTCGGCTCTCAGCGTTTCTTCCTGCCTGGGGCGGGCCTGGCGCCGGGGCGGACCCTGTCGGGGCGGCTGTTGCCGGCGCCCGGAGGCCGCTGACCGCCCTGCCCCTGGGGGGCAGTGCGTGGCGGGCCGCTTGATCGCCGAAGCGCGGGACGCCGGAGAGGTTTTTGCCCTTCGGTCCGGGGTTCGCGCTGGCCCGCGCCGTTGCCCCGGCTCTCGCGTTCCTGCTGGAATTGTTCTCTCGCCGCCTTGCGCTCGGCCTCGTCGAGCTTGCCGTCGGCGTTCTTGTCGAAACGCTTGAGGGTCTCTTCGCGGCTCATCTGCCCGGGGCGCCCACGGCCTTCTTCGCCTCCCTTGCCTCCCGGAGGCGGCTTGCGTCCACCTGGACCCGGCGGCGGCCGCCGCCGATCCTTGCCGAGAACGAAGCCGACCACCCGCGGACGTTCATAGGGCTTCAGGGCGTTCCACTTTTTCCACGATGAGGAAGACAGGAATTCAGGTTTCCGGGGTTGGGGCCCGCTGTCATTACGCGGATGGTGGAACATTCTCCGCAGTGCCTTGTGGTCGATGGAGCGAAGCTTCGTGATCTCGTCCGCATCAAAGATCTTCTCAGCCGTTACCTTGGCCTTGTGTTTTCTGAGGAAGTCAGCCTGCTGCGCGGGCGGCATCTCCCGTACCCTTGTCCTCAGCTCGGCGGGCAGGGTGGCTACGGTCCGCTTGCGCTGGCCCACGAAACGGTTGTGAAGATGTTTCTCCCTGGCCTCAGGGGTCATCTCCATCAGGCGCTTCTGCTCAGCCGGGGGCAGCTCTTTCCAGGTGCGGCGAAGGATTTCCAGGTGCTTTTTGCGCATCTCCTGTTCATGGGGAGGCATGGCGCGCCGGGTCCTGGCGTCCCGAACAGCGCTGCGCCGGTCTTCCGGTTTCATCCTGCGGAGCTTGTCAAGAAGCTGCTTCTGCTTGTCAGCGGGAAGGGAGCGCAGCTGCTGGTAGATCTTTTCGATTTCGCGTCGCTTGGCCGGATCCAGTTTTTTCCAGCGGTCGGAGTTGGGGTTCGCACGGGAATCCCGGGCGGGCCTGGCGGCTGCCCTGGAGGGGGTCTCCTGGGTGAATGCCGATGGCGCCAGGAGAACTGTCAGGAGTAATGCGGCGAGGATGCGGCAGCCCATCTCAGAAATTCTCCCCCGTGATTTCCTCTTCGAGCCAGTCATTGAAGAGCCCGGAGTCAAGGACGCCGGTGCCGCCGTCCTCTTCCAGCAACAGGTTCACCAGCTCAAGGCTGATCTCGCCGC
>CAZTRG010000138.1:0-6471 GCA_964615885.1 uncultured Planctomycetia bacterium
CAGGGAGAAGGCGTCTGAGTTCATCAGGAAGCTGCACACCCGCGATGACCCTCCGCTCTACCTGCGCGCTCTCATCGGCCTCGGCGCCTTCATCTCTTCGCTCTTCCTGATCGGTTTTCTTTTCGCAAGTCAGCTCATTGACGAGGATGGACCTTTTATCATCTGGGGGCTGGGTTTCATTGGAGCCGCTTTCGGGCTGTGGAAACGATCGCGGAAGGAAGATGACGCCTCCTTTCTGAAGATCTTTCTCACGGTGCTGTCCTTCACCTGGATGGCTGTGGGCAAGACCCTCTTCGTGCTGGAGTTCTCCGAAGCCTTCGAACAATGGGGGGTTTTCTTCGGGCTGGGCCTGATCACCGCCTCCACCTATTTCGTCTACCGGCTGACGATCGACCGCTTCCTCTCCTGCCTGGGAGTCTGCTGTGCGTTTTCAGTTGCGATCTTCAAGGAGGCCGGTCCGGACGGGGATCCCGGGGTTCTGATTGCCATGGGCCTGTGCATCTGCGGCCTGGCTGCCCTGCAGGCCTCGCTGGCGGCCTATCTTCTCAGCGGGAGGGTGGACCGTAAGTTTCTGCCGATGGCCTATGCCCTGGTGGGAGGCCTGACGGTCAACGTGTTCCTGCTGACCCTGAGGGGCCCCGGGCTTAAAGAGATAACGGGTTTTCCATTCGTGTTGGTGCTCGGCCTCTTGCTGGCCGCGGGCCTGGGTGCGCTCTTGGTGAGAGCCGCCGGCGGCCGCCGGCCCGTGAGGAGCTCCCGCCTGCCGGTGGCGCTGCTGGCCACCATCGCCGGTGGCTTCTTTATCTCCCCCGGTATCCTGCTCGGGGTCTGCCTGCTGGTGTATGGCTATGGCCATCACGATCGGCTCTTGACGGCCTTTGGGGGCCTCGTGGTGCCGGTTTTTCTCTTTCACTGGTACTACGACATGGAGCTGACCCTCACCGTTAAATCGGCTGTGCTGGTCGGCAGCGGCCTGGCCATGGTGGCAGGGCGCTATTTTTTCTGCCGCGGTGGAGCGGGTGAGGAGGTAGAGGCATGAGAATGAAGCTGACCCTTGCCCTGGGCCTGCTGGTCCTGGCGGTTCTGAATATCGGGGTCTACAGGAAGGAGCTCTTCCTGGAAACCGCTGAGGAGGTCTATTTCGAGCTGGGCCCGCTGGATCCTCGTTCGCTCATGCAGGGCGACTATGTGCGCTTGAACTACAAGGTCCTGGAGGACCTCTACAGGGAGTTTGACAGGAGCAGGAGGACCAGGAACCCCCGGGAAAACGAGCTTCCCGAATCGGGAAAGGTTGTTCTCAGGCTGGATGACAGGCGGGTTGCGTCCTTCAGGGGCCTGTGGGATGGGGGCCCCCTGGCAGAAGACGAGCGTATCCTTCATTACAGTGGCCGCGGTGGGAGACGGGTTCATGTTGCTTCGGAATCTTTCTTCTTCGAGGAAGGCCAGGGTGAGGCCTACGAGGAGGCCCGCTACGGGGTCTTCAAGCTCGGTAAAGATGGACGAACGATTCTGCGAACTCTCGTCGATGAGAACTTTGTTCGGATCCGGCCCGCTGCGAAAAAGTAAGGATAGATAGATCTCTGTCCTTTTGGCCTGAAAGCCCCTCTCCCCGGGGCTTTATTTGAGCCTTAGAGCTTCATTGGGCCCGGTTGAGTCCGTATCATAGAGGCAGCGTCTGAGTGTTTTGTGCTCAAAGACGGCAGTTGGCCAGGAAGTACCCTCCATGCGTACAATCTTCTATGGAATTCTGTTCACCGTTCTCAGTGCGGCCGGTTTACGTGCCCAGGAAGTTTCCATCAGCGAATTCCTGGCGGTCAACAGCGGCTCGCAGTTCGATGAAGATGGTGACAGCTCCGACTGGATCGAGCTCTACAACGGCAGCAGCCAATCGGTTTCACTCAATGGGTGGTATCTCACCGATGATTCCGAGGACCGCTTCAAGTGGCCGCTTCCTTCCGTCGACCTGGGTGCCGGGAGCTACCTGGTGGTGTTTGCTTCCGGCAAAGACCGCCGGGCCGTGGATTCAGAACTGCATACAAACTTCAGCCTGGAGGGAGATGGAGAGTACCTCGCCCTGGTGAGACCGGATGGCAGCTCGGCGACCGAGTATGCGCCCGCCTTTCCCGAGCAGCAGGGAGGTTTCTCCTTTGGCCTCGGGGAGAGTGTTGCCGGTGAGCGCCTGGTAGGGGAGGGGGCTCCGGGGAAGATGCTCGTTCCCTCAGATGGGATCATCGCCCTGTCCTGGAACGGAAGCGTGGCTGGATTCAACGACAGCGAGGTGGCGGGTTGGACGCCGGTGCTTACCGGTATCGGCTATCCCACCGGTGGTGGCCCCCAGGTCGAGCAACCGATCGGTTACTGGAACTTCGATGGAAATGTGAACGATTCTTCCGGCCACGGCCACTCCGGCAACCTCAATGGTGCGGCCTTCAGCAACGAGGCTCCCGCTCAGCTCGGTGGTGGGCAGTCGCTCAGCTTTGATGGGTCAAATGATTACGTCAGCGTTCAGATCGACGTATCGGAAACGGCCTATACAGCTTCTTTCTGGTTCAAGGCTGAGTCCAGCGGTCGTGGACTGTTCGCTGTTGTGGACAATGATCTCGGCGTCGGCGGCCATGACCGGCATGTCTATCTCAATGGCGGAAATATGGCTACGCGGGTCTGGAGCAATGAGACGATCTCTTCCTCCGGGCGCAATTATGCAGACAATAACTGGCACCACCTCGCCCATATTGTGGGCCCGGGCGGCCAGAAGATCTATGTCGATGGTGAGCTGGTCCGTAGCGGTTCCCGCTCGACATCTGATTTCGATTGGCAGCGCCATATCAATATCGGCTTCTCCAACGATGCCTCCAGCCCGTATTTCGATGGCAACATCGACGACGTCGCCGTCTGGAGCGTGGCCCTTACTGAGGACCACGTTCGCGCCCTCGCCGAGGGGGCGAGCCCCATGGCCCTTGGCGGCCTGTCGACCTTCGCCGAGACCGACATCGAGAATGAGCTGCGGAATGTCAACGCATCGGTATACCTGCGGGTGCCTTTCGAGGTATCCCTCCCGATCGAGTTCGATTCGCTGCGGCTTCGGGTCCGGTACGACGATGGGTTCATCGCCTACCTGAACGGGGAGGAGCTCGTTCGCAGAAACGCTCCCGATGATGCCCGCTTTGATTCAGCGGCCATCGAAGACCGCCCCTTATCTGCCGTCATGCGCCAGGAGAATATCGATATCAGCGACCGGGCCGGGTTGCTTCGCGATGGGCTGAACATACTGGCTTTTCACGGGCTCAATGATGCTGTCGCCAGCGAAGATTTTCTCCTGCAGCCGGAATTACTGACCGTCGAGGAGTTCTCCAACCGGTATTTCCAGAGCCCGACGCCGGGTGCTCCCAACGATTCCGGCGGCTCGGCCGGGTTCGTTGCCGACACCAACTTCAGCGTCGACCGCGGCATCTACGAGCAGGGCTTCGAGGTCGAGATCACCTGCGCTACAGAGGATGCGACGATTCGCTATACCCTCGATGGCAGTGAGCCCACCGCCACCCGGGGCACGGTTTACAGCCGCCCGCTGGAGGTCAACGGGACGACGACCCTCAGGGCGGCGGCCTTCAAGCCGGGACTCTCGTCGAGTAATGTCGACACCCAGACCTATATTTTCCCGGCCGATGTGGTTCGCCAGTCGGTCATGCTGCGTGACGTCACCTCCAATGCGGTCTACGGGCCGCTGCTGGAGCAGGCCCTCAGCGAGATTCCGACCATCTCCATCGTGACCCCGCTGAATATCGGCTTCAACTCCCCGGTGAAGGCCTCCATCGAGATGCTCGAATACGGTGGGGGCAAAGGATTCCAGCTGGATGCGGGGGTCAAGCGGGTGGGTGGGCACAGCGTCAACTTCCCCAAGAACACCATGCGGCTCTATTTCCGCCGCGAGTACGGCTACTCGAAGCTGAAGTACCCCGTTTTCGAGGGGACACGCTACAGCGAAGGTGCGGCCGAGGAGTTCGACCAGCTCGACCTGCGCGGCGGTTCGCATGATTCGGTGTTCTACCTGGGGGCCGGCGCGCAGCGTCCCTCCGATGCTCTCTACCTGCGCAACCGCTGGCATCACGACGCCCTCTTTGAGATGGGGCAGCTCTCTCTGCACGGCCGCTTTATCCAGGTCTATATCAACGGCACCTACTGGGGGCATTACCATATGGTGGAGCGTCCGACGCGGACCTTCATCGCCTCCTACCTCGACGGTGACAAGGACGACTTTGAGTCGGTGAACTCCGGACGCACCATCGGCCCCGCCTCCCCGGTCTGGGCTCAGCTTCCCCGGATTCTGAATGATTACGAGACGGCCCGCGAATGGATCGATTTCACCTCCCTGGCTGATTACATGCTGTTGAACTTCTATTCGGGCAATGCCTGGGACTGGAGCGTGAACCATAACTGGATGGCGGCTGGGCCGAGCAGGCCCGGGCTCGGTGGTTACCGCTTCTTCAACTGGGATGCAGATATCACCTTCCGCCATACCACCGATGCGAATCTCAACCAGCCCGGCCCCGGAAACACCTTCCGAAACAGCATGCAGCATGAGCAGTTCAGACAGCTCCTGAAGGATCGGATCCACAAGCACTTCTTCAATGACGGGGTGCTCACTCCCGCGCGGGTCCAGGACCTGTTTGATCAGCGGGCTGAAGAGATCGAGACGACGCTGGTTGCGGAGACGGCTCGCTGGCGCTGGGGAGGGACGATCTGGTCACGCGACAACCAGTGGCAGGCCGAGCGCCGCCGCTTGCGCGATGATTTTATTCCCAGGAGAACGGACATCGTCCTGGGGCAGATCAGGAACGCCGGCTGGTACTCCGATATCCCGCCACCTTCCTTCCTGGTCAATGGAGGCTCGGCGCATGGCGGGAGGTTCCTGCCAGGTTCTGAGTTGTCGATGGGAGTTGCCGGGCTGGAGCGATTTGTAGACACCCCGGTGTTCGGCAATGACACCCCCGTGAGTGTTCACGTCCCGCGCAATGGAGACCTTGGAGAAGAATGGAAGCTGTCCACCTACCAGGAAGGCACCCATGGCGAAAGCTGGCGCAGCGGTGCCGGCGGAGTCGGCTATGAGAACGGTAACGGCTACCAGGCTGCGATCGAGCTTGATGTCGGAGAAGAAATGACCGGCGATCCCGGCAACACCTCTCTCTTTGTGCGGATTCCTTTCACCATCGCCGACGAAGGGGATCTCAGGGCCATGAACAACCTGATTCTCCTGGTCGACTACGATGATGGCTTTGCCGCCTACCTGAACGGGGCCCGTCTCGGCGCTGACAACGCTCCTGAAGAAGACGACCTGGAGTGGAACTCCCGGGCAACGGGTTCCCATGAGGCCTCCCCCGCAGGCGAGCCCTCCTTGATTGAGCTGCCGGGTTTTGCTGAGCACCTTCGGGTTGGAGAGAACCTGCTGGCGATCCACGCCTTGAACTTCAGCACGACCAGCAGTGATTTTTTCATCCGTGCCGCCCTGGTTGAAAGGACGATAGAGATCGGCCTGCCCGAAGGCAGTGTTTTCTTCACCACCGATGGCTCCGACCCTTCCGCAGAAGGGGCCCAGGATTACTCCGAGCCCTTCAGCCTCGATGAGACCGTGCTGCTCAAGGCCCGCACCCGGGAGAACGGTGAGTGGAGCCCGCTGAGCGAGGCGCTCTTCGTGGTCGAGGGGGGCTTCCCCCTGCGCATCACTGAGCTCATGTACCATCCCTCCGAGGCCGTGGCGGGTCTCGGCTTTGCCACCGAGGACTTCGAGTTTATCGAGCTGGGCAATGCCGGGGACAGGACCCTTGACCTTGCCGGGATCTCGATCCGTGGGGGTGTGCAGTTTGATTTTTCAGATGGAGAGATCGATTCGATTGCTGCCGGTGAGCATGTCGTCGTGGTCAAAAACCGAGAGGCCTTTGCCTCTCTCTATGAAACAGATGGGATCCTGGTGGCCGGGGAGTTTACCGGGCAGCTCAGTAACGGAGGGGAAAACATCCGGCTCGAGGGCCGCTTCGAAGAGACAGTGTTCGATTTTGAATACGGTGACTGGTATGCGGCCGCCGATGGAGGAGGGTTCTCGCTGGTGGTCAACGACCCCTTTGCGCTGCCGGGCTCCTGGGGAAACCCGGATAACTGGCGGGCGGGAACCGTCGAGTTCGGTACTCCGGGGTATGCCGATGATGGAGGAGCGCCCCGCGGCTTGCGGCTGCCCTCCGACGCCAACGAGGATGGAGTCCTGGATGTTTCCGATGCCGTGCGCCTCCTTCGCCAGCTCTATCTCGGCGAGCCCGTGGAGTTGCCCTGTGAAGGCGAGGCGATCTCAGAGGGTGGAAACCTCGCCCTCCTCGATGCAAATGGAGATTCTTCCGTTAATCTGACCGATGCAGTTCATTTACTTTCATTTATGTTCCAGCAGGGGCCTGGACCAGCCCTGGGCGCCGAATGCGTCCGTATCGA
>CAZTRG010000139.1:0-9422 GCA_964615885.1 uncultured Planctomycetia bacterium
CAGCCAGCCGGAGGTGCGACCGATCGCGAAGAGGACCGGGAACATCGGGGTCGGAAAACCCATCGACTGGTAGATCAGGCCGGAATAGAAATCGACGTTGGGGTAGAGCTTGCGGTCGACGAAGTAGTCGTCTTCGAGGGCGATCTTTTCGAGCTCGAGAGCGATTTCAAGCAGAGGGTTCATCCCCTTGACCTCGAAGACCTCGTAGGCGAGATCCTTGATGATCTTGGCCCTGGGATCATAGTTCTTATAGACCCGGTGGCCGAAGCCCATGAGGCGCCTGTTGCTGTCCTTGTCCTTCACCTGTTCGATGAAGCTCGGGATGTTTTCCTTGTCGCCGATCTCATCGAGCATCCTCAGCACCGCCTCGTTAGCTCCACCGTGCAGGGGGCCGTAGAGGGCCGCTGCGGCGGCAGCCAGGCTGGAATAGGGATCGCTGTAGGAGCTGCCGACCCCACGCATGGCGCTGGTCGAGCAATTCTGCTCGTGGTCGGCATGGAGTGTAAAGAGCACATCCATGGCCTTCTCCAGGACAGGGTCCTGGGTGTAGGAGCCGTCCTCATCGGCAAAAACCATCTTCAGGAAATTGCCGGCGAAGCTCAGTGCGGGATCCGGATCAGGATAGGACAAGCCGGCATTGCGGCGGAAGGCATAGGCCGAGAGAGTCGGCACCTTGCCCAGCAACCTGTGAATCTGCTGCATACGATTCTCAGGATTGTTGACATCCTTGGCGTCAGGATAATAGGTCGAGAGACAGGCCAGGCTGCTGATGAGCATCCCCATCGGATGTGCATCCGGAAGGAAGCCATCGATGAATTTCTTCATGCTGTCTTCCACAGCCATGTTCCCACCCACGATACCGGCCAGCTCACCCAGCTCATCATCGCTGGGAAGCTCTCCATGCAGGAGAAGGTGTACCACCTCGAGGAAGCTGCTCTTTTCTGCAAGCTCATCGATCGGGTAGCCCCTGTATTCAAGAATACCCTTGTCACCATCGATATAGGTGATCGTACTCTTGCAAGAGGCCGTATTGGTAAATGCGGGGTCATAGGTCATGAGCCCGAAGTCGTCATCGGGAGTCTTGATCTGCCTGAGAGCGAGGGCCGGCAAGGCGCCGTCCACCAGGTCGATATCGTAGGACTCGCCGGTTCGATGATCAGTGATCGTTACAGATTCTTTAGTCATTCTGCCGCTGCTTAAAAGGGTCTTCGAAATAAAACACGCAGAGCCTAAGATACAGTAAATGAGCCGTTTTTTCCATGGGTGGTCCGGGGAAAGGCTGCACTATTGGAATCCAACCCCGCCTCGGTTAACCTGACCCTTTCACCTTAGAATGAGATAAACGGGATGAGCTCAGAAGAAAAACAGGAAACAGACGCTGCGGATGCCCCCGGGCATTTCAACAAATTGACCGAAACTCTCGAGAGTTCGGGGATACCTGCTGCCATTGATTTCCTGGCAGAGACCCTGGAAGCGGAGAAAAAGTTTCCGCAGCTCTTCGAGGCCCTGCTGATGAAGAAGCGCCACGAGCTCGGACTGCCGATCGAGGGCAGCAACTCCATCAGGGATATCCCGGAAGAGCACCGCCAGGAGGTGGAGGACTACTACGTGGAGGTCTGCCGCATCATCGGAGGCCACTTTCTTTCAGAAAACAGGATCTCCCTGGCGTGGCCCTATTTCAGGGCTATCGAGGAAACCGATGACATCAGGGCGGCCATTTCCTCCTGGGAGCCCCCGGAAGACTGGGGCGAATACAAAGAGGACGAGGAGGAAAGCGACGAGGACGATCTCGATGGGATCATCGATGTCGCCTTCAACCAGGGTGCCCACCCGGTGAGAGGATACGAATTGATCCTCTCGCATTACGGCACCTGCCGCGCCATCACCACCTTCGAGCACCAGTTCCCCCACCAGGGCGAGGACAGGGAAAATTGCGGCAAGCTGCTGATCGACCAGCTCTACGGCGAGTTGCTCGAGAGCCTGCGCAATGACATCGATACCACCGAGAACGAAGCGCCCGCTGCAGAAGCCGACATCAGCACCCTCATCTCTGAGCGGGAATGGCTCTTTGAAAGTCTCGGATACCATGTCGATATCTCCCACCTCCAATCCTGCATACGGGCGGCCGGCAGCCTCGAAGACCCCGAGACAATCCGCAAGGCAACCCAGATGTGCGATTACGGCCGCCGCCTTGGACGCGATTACCAGCTGTCTGAGCGCCCCCCCTTCGAAGATTTTTATAACGACTACCGGATCCTGCTGCGCGCCCTCGCAGGGGAAGGCGTCGACGGAGCGGTGCGCTACTACACATCCAAGGTTGAAAGAAACGATCCCGATGAGGACGGCAACAACTTCCCCGCGGAGGTCCTGGCCCTGCTGCTGGCCAAGGTGGGACGCCCCGCCGACGCCATCGAGGTCTTCGTGAAATACCTGCGGGAGGCTCCGGGGCCGCTGGCCATCTGCCCGAGCCTGATGGAGCTGAGCAGGCAGGCGGGAGATTATTCCCAGCTCCTGTCCATCGCCGAGAACAAAGATGACCTCCTGCAGTTCGGGCAGGGACTCATCCAGCGGGAAGCCTCCTCCGCCGGCGCCGAGAGCTGACCAGGCTTGCCCACTCAAGGCCCGGCCCCTGTGAAGGCCTTCATCTTCGATCTCGATGGAACCCTCACCGTCCCTGAGCTCGACTTTGCTGCGATCAGGGCTGAGATGGGGATCGCCGAAGGCCCCATCCTCGAAGAGCTCGACGCCCTCGCGCCAGCACAGGCGGAGGCGGCCCGCAAGGTACTCGAAGCCCATGAAGAGAGAGCTGCAATCAACTCCGCCCTGCAGCCGGGAGCGCGGGAGCTGCTCGATGAGCTCAGGAGAAGAAATCTCCCCACCGCTATTCTCACCCGTAACAGCCGGCAATCTCTCGATACGGTGATAAAAAAACACCGCCTGGCTGTAACTGAAACGCTCAGCCGGGAAGAGGCTCCTGTGAAGCCCTCTCCTGAACCGGTCCTCCTGCTTTGCCGGCGACTGGGTGCTGAGCCTGCAAACACTTTGCTTACAGGTGATTACATATTCGATATTGAGGCCGCGAATCGCGCCGGAGCTGTCTCAGTTCTTCTTTTGAATCAAAATAATTCAAGGTTTTCGGAACAGGCAGACCTTAAAATTAGCCAGCTAAGGGAGATTCTGGACTTCCCACAGGCCCAGCCTGAAAAATCTCCTTGATATTGAACCCGAAACACTGTTTTTTTGTTCGTTTGGCTTTGGGAGATTCCCTCCCCGGCACACTCTAACCCCAGAAGTTTTTTATATATGGGACATTACACAGGTCCAAAGGCAAGAATTAACAGAAGGCTTGGGCTGGATATCTATGATTCCGCCGGCGCGCTGCGCGCCACCCATCGCCGCCCCCACCCCCCCGGAAAACAACCCACCAGGCGCCGTCGTCCGACTGATTACGCCAAGGCCCTGATGGAAAAGCAGAAGATTCGCCACTACTACGGTCTGAGCCAGACCCAGCTCGAGCGCTTTTTCAAGATCGCCAAGAAGCAGGGTGGCAACAAGGGAGAAAACCTTCTCCTGCTCTGTGAGCGCAGGCTCGACAATGTCGTGCGCAGATCCGGACTTGCCAATACCAGGGCCCAGGCCCGCCAGGCTGTAGCCCACGGCCACGTCATGGTCAACGGCCGCAAAACCGATATTCCCAGCTATATCTGTAAAGACGGCGATGCCATCCAGGTACGCCCCCGGGAAAACCTTCAGAAGATCTACTCCAAGCGCCTCGAAAGCAGCGATGCGCCGGAGTGCACCTTCATCGCGGTGGAACCAGCGGAGCTGCTGGTCAAGGTCGTCAGTGCCCCGTCCACCGAAGACATCGGGCTGCCGGTCAATATCAACCAGGTCGTGGAATTCCTCAGCCGCTGATTCCCTGGTCCCCGGACCTGCAGTTTACCTCTTGCCCGCAGCAGGGCTGCCCGGCTTGCCGCTGAGAATCTTCGTGCCTGCCCGGCACGAAGCACACCCCGCTGCAGTGATGGCTCTTCCAGACAGAAGGGTCTATTGCGTACAATAGGCGTCTTCCAACGGTGGATTCGAAGACTGCTAACAGAGGTAAACTATGAAACCCAACGCACTGCTGCTCTGTGCACTCGTCCTCGCCCTCAGCGCGCCGGCGGCGGCACAGAACGTCGATGTCAAAGTACACACTCTTGAAAACGGGCTGAAGGTGCTGATGGTACCGCGTCCCGGAGACCCCAACATCACCGCCGGCTGGATTGCCAAGGTCGGCTCGGTGAACGAGAGACCCGCCATAACCGGGATCGCCCACCTCTTTGAGCACATGATGTTCAAGGGAACCCACACCATCGGGACCTCTGATATCGAAAAGGACCTGCAGACTCTCGCCAGCCTGGACGCTGTTAAAAGAGAGATGCAGAAAGAGGAGGAAGAGCTGGCCAGGAGGCTCCGTGTCGGAGAGATCACCGATGTACGGGATCCCGCCGTACGCTCCAAGCGCCACCAGGAGCTGAGGAAGGAATTCGAGGAGCTCCTCAAGGCCCAGAAGACCAATATCGTCAAAGACGAATTCGACAAGATCTACAAGACCAACGGCGCCTCGGGGATGAACGCCGGAACCTCCTACGATTTCACCATCTACTTTGTCAACGTACCGGCCAACAAGCTCGAGCTCTGGTTCTGGATGGAGTCCGACAGGCTCTACAACCCCGTGTTTCGCGAGTTCTATTCCGAGCGTGACGTGGTTCGCGAGGAGCGAAGGCTGCGGGTCGAAAGCACCCCGACAGGAAAATTTGAAGAACAATTCGATGCGCTCTTCTGGGGCTCATCGCCCTACAGCTGGCCGGTGATCGGCTGGCCCAGCGATGTGGAGGGGATCACCAGGGAAGAGGCCATGTCTTTTTACGGCGTGTACTATGCCCCCAACAACCTCACCGCCTGCCTGGTTGGAGACTTCAACCCGGAAGAAGCTGTCAAGCTGGCCGAGAAGTACTTCGGCCGTCTCAAGAGAGGTGAGCGAAATCCCCCCGTGGTACGCACCATCGAGATCAAGCAGCTGGCGGAAAAAAAGATGGTCGCCTACGCTGAGACCAAGCCGAAGGTCAAGCTCAGGTACCACTCGGTGGCCGATGGCCATGTCGATGAGCCGGCCCTCGTGGTCTTGCAGGACATACTGAACGGCCGCACGGGACGGTTCTATAAATCCCTCGTGCTTGACAAGAAAATTGCCACCTCGGCCGGTGGCGGCCAGGAGGGCCGCAAATACGAGGGCTATTTCGAGGTCTCGGGTACGGCGGCCGATGGACACACTCCCGGCGAGGTCCAGGCCGGGCTCGAGGGGGTCCTCGAAGATCTCAAGAAAAACGAGGTCGGCGCCCGTGAGCTGCAGAAGGTCAAGAACCAGCGGGCCGCCAGCGAGTTCCGTAAGCTCAGGAGCAATTTCTCGCTGCTGCTGCAGCTCCTGGTGCGGGATTCCTACCGGGGCTGGGAAACCATCAACACCGACCCGGAAACTCTCCAGGCCGTCACGGCCGCGGACATCAAGCGGGTTGCCGGAAAATACTTCACCCGCGAGAACCGGGCTGTCCTGGTCTTCCACACAAAGGAAAAAGAAGCCCCGAAGAAAGGAGCCGGCGCTGAAAAGCCCGACCCCGATCTTGCCGGGCTCAACGAGCAGGAGCAACAGAGGGTGAAGCTCCTGAAAAAGAACCTCCCGGCCATGGACAGCGACACAGTCCAGAAGCTCAAGGAGAACATCACCACGGGCCTGCAGCAGGCCCCGGAGGAGAGCAAGGCCTTCCTCAATGCGCTGCTTAAAATTATCGACAGGCACCTCGAGGAGAAAAAATAACCGTCATGAAAAACCTCACCGAAAAAAACAACCGAACCAGAACTGCCTTCCCCGGAAGAAAATGGATCTCGATGATTCTGCTGTCGAGCCTGCTGCCTGCCAGCGCCTGCGCCGGCGGGCCTGGAGACTCAAAGATCGTCGCCCACCCGAGCAAGCTGGCCTTTCCCCAGCTTGTCTTTACACCTCCGAAGGCAGCCGGGGTAAGAAGCGTCCTGTCAAACGGTACCCCTGTCTACGTAGTTGAAGACCCCAGCCTTCCCCTGGTGGACCTGCAGGTCATGGTCCGAACGGGAGCCTACCTCGAGCCTGCCGGCAAGGAGGGAGTCGCAGGTGCCGTTGGCAGCCAGATGAGAGCGGCCGGCGTAGAGGGTCGCAGCCCGGAAGACTTTGATGAAGAGGTGGCCTTCCTTGCTGCTGAGATGAGCACCTCGATCGGTGACACCATGGGCAGCGCCAGGTTCAACTGCCTGGCAAAGGACCTCGACCAGGTCATGGGGATGTTCTTTCTCATGCTGCAGAAGCCTGCCTTCGATGAAAAACGGCTCGAGATCTACAGGAGCCAGGTGCTCCAGAACCTCGCACGCCGAAACGACTCGACAACATCCATCGAGAGCAGGGAGTGGACCCGGCTGCTGCGCGGCCCCACCCACTTCACCAATGACAAGGTCACCAAGGCGGCCGTGGAGGGCATGACCCGGGCGGACCTGGTTGCCTTCCATGGTAAACATTTCCATCCCGGAAATTTCATCCTGGCCGTCTCAGGCGATGTGAAGCGCAAGCAGGTCATCGCGCTGCTTGAAAAGCATCTCGCCGGCTGGAAGGCGGCCCCCGGTGAGCCGGGTAAGATCCCCGCCCCCGGAGCCCCTGCAAAACCGGGTGTCTACATGGTGGACAAGCCGGACGTGAACCAGGGGAGAGTCGGGATCGGACACATCGGAGTGCAGCGAGACCACCCGGATTATTTCGCCTTGCGCGTGATGAACCAGATTCTCGGCGGCGGCGGCTTCGCCTCCCGAATCATGTCGAGGGTGCGCTCGGATGAGGGCCTGGCCTATACGGCGCGCTCCTCCTACGACTTCGGGGTGTACTACCCCGGTGTCTTCCGCGCCTACTTCCAGTCCAAGAGCGAATCGGTCGCTCATGCCGCAACCCTGGTGCTTGAAGAGATCGAGAAGATCCGCTCAGAGCCAGTCACCAGCGAGGAGCTCAACACCGCACGCAATTACATGGTCGAGGTCTTTCCCAGGTTCTTCGCAAGCGCAAGCCAGGTGGCGGGAACCTTCGCCAGGGAGGAATTCACCGGGCGTTCCGACGACTTCTTCTCAACCTACAGGGAAAACATACGGGGCGTGACAGCAGAGAAAATCCTGCAGGTTGCCAAGAAGCACCTCACCCCTGATAAAACCATCATCCTCGTCGTGGGAAACTCCAAGGACATCCTGGCCGGAGATCCTGACAAGCCCCAGTTCTCCATCAGGAAACTCGCAGGAGAGGGAAAAATCGAGAACATCCCCCTGGCCGATCCGCTGTCGCTGAAACGCGAATAGGCCGACAACCCCACGGAGCAAACAGTATGCAACGCCCAGTCTCAAGACGGAGCTTCCTCGGCGCCACAGCCGCGGCAGCAGCCCTGCCGGCCTCTTCAAGCCTTGAGGCCATCGAGCCGGCCCCACCGGCAAAGCCGGTCTCCATCTCCAGCGCTAACGGGCTGGAAACAGCTGCCCGGGCCGTTGAGTTGATGAAGGCCCGCAAGGACACCCTCGAGGCCGTCATCAGCGGGGTGAACATCGTTGAGGCGGACCCGAAGGACATGTCGGTCGGCTACGGCGGGCTGCCGAACGAAGATGGAGTCGTCGAGCTCGACTCCTGCTGCATGCACGGGCCCAGCTGTAACGCGGGATCGGTGGCCTCCATCCGCGACATCAAGCTCCCCTCGCGCGTCGCCCAGCTTGTCCTCAAGCGGACCGACCACGTGATGCTGGTTGGCGAAGGGGCCCGGCGCTTCGCACTCGCCCACGGAATGAAGGCAGAGAACCTGCTCACCGATGCCGCACGCAAGAAATGGCTGCGCTGGAAAGAAAACCTTTCGGGCAAAGACGACTGGCTCTCACCGGAAGAAGCAAAGACAGGGCACGAGGCCCGTCCCACCGGAACCATCACCTGCCTGGGGCTGAACCCGGCTGGAGAGCTCTCCGGCGTGACGACTACCAGCGGCCTGGCCTACAAGATCCCCGGCCGGATCGGCGACTCACCGATCATCGGCGCCGGCCTCTATGTGGACAACGATGTCGGCGCCTGCGGCGCCACCGGGCGTGGCGAGGCTGTCATCATCTCCTGCGGCTCGAGGATCGTGGTCGAGAACATGCGCCACGGCATGGAGCCGGCAGAGGCTGTGAAGGATGTCCTGCAGCGTATTGTCAAGCAGACCGTCGATCCCCGCCTGCTCAACAAGAAGGGCCGCCCTGATTTCGAGGTCGTCCTCTACGCCCTGCGAAAAGACGGCAAGCATGCAGCAGGCTCCATCTACAAGGGCCGCAAGTACGCCGTCAACGAGGGCACTGGAAGCAAGCTGGTCGATTGCTTCCATATCCTCTGAGATCGAAACAGCCTGGTTCGCCTTCTTTCCGCAGGTGCTGGGCCTGGTTGCAGGTGTCGACCTCTGCGGCTGGGTATTTTACATATCCTGGAGGCCTGCAGACGGGCTCCCAGAGCCTCGGCGCGGGCCTGGCTACCGGGACCTGCTCTCCAGGGCCCAGGCCCTTCAGGGTCGACCTCAGCCCTCCACTGAAATCCAACCTGTCTCCAACCCGGGGGAGAGCCCACCGCTTCCTGGGCCACCTGCATAGGTTCCATAGTTTCCTGCTGCAAAGACCTCGAGAATCCAGGGCTCCCACCCAGCGCCGCTCTCCATTTCCGCTGCTGTAGGGCTGAGAGCCCGCATGCCCGGGTTATCGGTACCCTGGAGCGGTTTTTCGAGCCTTTTGCCCTCCCCAACAGTCCCCTTAAAAAAAAAACAATGACGAGGCCACTGCGCTTTTTTAGTTCTGCCCTCCACTGGCTATAATGCAGGATTGCAATCGGACCCGGGACAGCCCCCGGAGCCCTTCACCAACTGATCGGGAAACCGGCTTGAAACCTAGAAAAAAACTGCTGCTACTTCTGCCGGTTCTTGCCCTGGCCTGCCTGCCGGCCTGCGGACCTGGAAGTCAACCGGATCCGGCCGGGCAGACTGAAGCAGAACCGCCGCCCTTCGCCTCCGGATCAGCAGGTAAGGAAGCCGGGAAATACGCCGGCTCGGCCAGCTGTAGACAATGCCACAGCAACATCTTTGAGCTCTGGAAGGACTCCCATCATGCCCTGGCCGAGGTCCCCTTTGACCCTGCGGTTCACGGCCCTGCCTTCGAACCTGAACACAAGGTTCGCCATGGTGAACAGAATTCGGTCATCGGCAAGAAGGACGGAAAATATGCGGTCATCACCGAGGGCAGCGATGGAAAGATCACCGCCTTCCCGCCCAGGAGAATCATCGGAAAGAGCCCGCTCTGGCAGACCGTTGTCGATGGCG
>CAZTRG010000140.1:0-3599 GCA_964615885.1 uncultured Planctomycetia bacterium
CCACTGGGAAGCTGCGGTGGCAGGCTTGCCAGGATTCTTGCAACAGGGATGTCTTCTCCGGGAGGAATCGAGGGAGAGCTGCTGTCAAAGGACATCAGGATCCAGAAGGTGGCGATACCCAGGGCATCATCTATTTCCGAAACGGCGAAATCGGCATTAGATGTGGAGAGCCCGAAATTAGTGATCGAATCAATTGAGATCTCTTCCCTGGGGTAGGACATTGAAAAGGAGACACCGGCCAGGGCAGTGTCCGTGGTGCAGAGAACATCGATGGGAAAGCCACTGGAGCCGCTGTTGGTCTCGGTATCTGCGATTCGAAGTACCTTCGTATGGTAGAAGAAGGCATCTTCAAGGACCGCCTGCCCCTCCTCCTGGGTAACCATGACGTCGACCTCTCCACCGCCGGAGTGCCGGGGGAGAGTACCCTGGATCATGCCGGAGTCGACCCGGACCGAGTCTTCCACCGGGTTGCCGCCGACCAGGAGCCGGGCGCTGGGAGAGAAATCCCTTCCCAGGACGGTGATGGGGATTCCCCCGGTAACCGGTCCAGCTGCAGGCTCGACAGAGATGGGCGAGGGGGGCGGCACCACGTAGCGGTATCCGCCAACAAAGATGAACTCTCCAAGCTCTCCGTTGATTCGGATGTCAACCTCTCCAGCGGTTCCCGGCGGCATGTTGTGGATGCGTACCATGCAGCAACCCTCGATGGTCCAGTCCTCCTCGGGGAGCAGCTTGTCTCCTACCCAGAGGGTTGAGTTCTGGTCCCAGGTGAAATTTCTTCCGCGGAGCTCGACCTCGTTTCCTCCCGATGAAGATCCTGATGTCGGTGCTATTTCAATAATCCGGGTTGTCGGGTTGGCATCGGTCCGGAGCTGGTAGAGTGATTCGCCCCCGGCAATGTCGTCCTCATGCAGGGTTCTCATGTGCTGCCCCCGGTTGATGGCCGAGGCGTACATCGTCGCTGCCCGGTCAGCGCTGTGGTCGAGGCCCAGCACATGTCCAAACTCGTGGGTAGCCAGGCCCCGCAGGTCCATGGCGTTGCCGCTGGGGTCGCGCGGCCCGTTCCACTCATTGGGCCGGCCGTTGGTGGATGAGAAGAAGACCATGTCAAAGCCGATGATCCGGTCTCTGATTCCGCTGACGATGGTGATGGCCAGGGCATCGCCGACATCCTGGTCGACCCAGGAGACAGTGTTGACCCCATCCTGGTCATTAAAGCCGACGGCATCTGTTGTGCCGAGGTAGACGAAGCGCAGATCAAGCTCGGTCTGCTCCCGCCAGTTGTCAGCTGAACAGGTGATGAGGTCTACCTGCTGCAGTGGAGTTCCGCTGAGCTCCTGGTCGGGAAAGTTCGGATTGACCTTGTAGTTGATTCGCCCGGTGGGCCAGCTCATGCCCAGGGTTTCAAAGCCGGCAGCGGGAGGAGCCAGGGGCGCTGTGAGGAGCAACACCAGGCAGAGGAATAGTTTTGGAAGGGCTCGAGGTGGACGGTTCATTTCTCCGCTCCTTCCTTCGCCTGTATTCTTGCCCGCTTCTGGATGTCTGCGACCTGCAGCCGGAGGCTTTCAAGGCTGGTGTTTTTCCGGATGGGCAGGTGCTTTCCACCGCCCACAAAAGCTTCCTCCGGGGAGTCGGCGGCCCGTTTTTCGGTCTTGTGGAGACGGTATTTTCCCTGGAACCAGCCTGTCGTTGAAAGGCTGCCGTTAAATTTCTTGGCGAAGACGAGCACCTTCTCCCCGTTTGTGAAGGAAGGCGAGACCGGGGATTTCTGCCAGGAGTCGCCGATCCGGCCCCCGAGATAGCGGATGGTGATCTCTGTGATCTTTCCCCCCTTCTTCTCCCGGGTGACTTCCCGGAGCTCACCGGGGGTGTCTTTCCAGGTTTCTGAAACCCGGATCCGAACATCGGTGAGGATGACCTCTCCGAGGTGGAGGAATTTCCCGCGATGGCTGCGGATATCAATCACCTCTCCGCAGAAGATATAGCCTGAGCGAAGGGTCATGTTCTCGAGATTGATCTCGCGAACACTCGCCCTTCCCGGGGAACAGAAAGCCGGGAAAACCAGCGATAGGAGGAGAAGATATTTTTTCATGATCCTGCAGACGCTTGAAGCCTGCACCCCGTGTCTGGGGTTCGAAACCTGGCAATCGAACCCAAAGATGTTTTTGCCTTAATCCTATGATACTTTGAGATGTCCTAAACCGCAGAAAAAACCGGGAGGGAGACTTCCCGGAAATTTTTTTATGAACCAGAGAACTGAAAACTCACGACGCCTCGAAGAGGTAGAGAGCCTTATTGAGAGGTTTCCGGATGTACCCCAGGAGGCGGTCTTCAAGGAAGACCTGCGCAGGCTTGGAGTCAGCTTCTCAGAGGATGCCCTCAGGGTCTGCAGCGGGTTCAAGCCGAAGTCCTATTTCATCTTCAGCTTTGATCTGCGCCCTATCCAGGAGATGGAGCAGGGGGAGAACCTGAGAGTTCCCGAGGAGCTGGCCCTGCTGGGCGGGCCGCGCGATTTCAGGCGCACCATCGTCAGTGTCCGGATCAACCCGGACTCCGCCTATTGCGTCGACATCGTCGATGGAAAGCTCTCCCTGGTGGTGGATGAGGAGGTGATCTGCGGGATCGAGCTGCAGGAGACGCCGGAATATTACCTGCGCAATCTCCAGAGCGGCAGAACGATCACCGAGATTGCGCCGACCATCGAGTGGGGCTACCTCGTCTACCTGACCGTCTACCGCAAGTGCCAGTATTTCGGGTTCAAGGAAGAATGCCAGTTCTGTGACATCAATGCGAATGTCAGGCAGCAGAAAGAGGCGGGGCGTCCCTACGACACGGTCAAGGCTGTCGAGGAGGTGGTGGAGGCTCTCGAGATCATCAATGAAACGGACGTCGAACGCCGCACAGGTGCCTACACCATCACCGGGGGCAGCATCACCCGGCACCTGAGGGGGCAGGACGAGGCAGAATTTTACGAGGCCTATGCCAGGGCGATCAACTCACGCTTCCCGGGCCGCTGGATCTCCAAGATGGTCGTCCAGGCCCTGCCGGTCGACGATGTTCGCCGGTTTCGCGATGCGGGTGTACAGGTCTACCATCCTAACTACGAGGTCTGGGATCCGCGCCTGTTCTCGATTATCTGTCCCGGCAAGGAGGATTACGTCGGCCGTGACGAGTGGATGGAGAGGATCGTTGCCTCAGCCGATGTCTTCGGCCCATCCCAGGTGATCCCTAACTTTGTCGCCGGCGTCGAGATGGCGGCTCCGCACGGTTTTGAGAAGGTCGAGGATGCACTCGCCTCAACCGGCGAGGGGCTCGATTATTTCATGGAGAGAGGGATCACTCCGCGATTTACCGTTTGGTGCCCTGAGCCGCTGAGTGTCCTGGGGCGCGACCAGGGACCTGCGCCGCTTGAGTACCACGTCGGCCTCTTGAGGCTCTGGCGCGAGACGCTCCTGCGCCACAAGCTGCCGGCTCCGCCCGGCTACGGCCTGCCCGGAATCGGCAATGCCGTCTTCTCGGTAAGCTCCTTCATGGACGCGCTGCCGGGAGACCTGGAGGTCGCCCGGCTTTCCTGTGAATCAGAGGTGGCGGCCGGAAGC
>CAZTRG010000141.1:0-12985 GCA_964615885.1 uncultured Planctomycetia bacterium
TCGGCCGTCGCCCTCTCCCTCTCCTTGCCCCGCCCATGGGCTCGCATAGGCTGTTGGCTGGGTTCATCCAGGAGTTCCCCCAGGAGAGAACTGATTAAATGGTTATAGCCAGAGACGGACGATCAGGATGAAAAACATCCCTGAAATCAACCACTGCATTCCGAACCCCAAGGCCTACTGGTGCCCCTCCTGTAAGGCGCACAATACCTTCGAAATTGTCAGCCGAGGCTCTGGTGACCTTTATCACTGTAAGGCCCGCTGCGGCTTGATGAAGATGTTTAAACCCGGCGAGGTGCTGCCGTGGAGGAATGGACTGTCTGTTTTTGTTGGTTTGTCGTTCTTCCTAGCTCTTCTCCTGGGGGTCGAGCCCTTATCCAAGGGGACAACTTTTAATTATTCTCGGCCCCTTCAGATCGCCGTTGTCGTGGGCTTGAATGGAGTTTTCTTCGGCCTGATTGCGTGGTCGATGGCTCATTATCTGAAGAAATGGTCCGCCTGGTCTTCAGCTCAAAGGAGGAAATCTCCCGAGGAGCTGAAACAGGAAGCCCTGGACCATCCTTTTCAGCCGGAATACGACAGCAGCACGGACTTTACCTACTGGGCCGAACAATTCCTCAGCTCTGAAGAGGTGGAGCAAATGCATGAGAAATATGGTGGTGGGGGTGAGGAGGAGAGCCCTCCTGACCCCGGGGCTCCGTGGTTTGAAGGAGAAGAGGATGCTCCCTCTGTGCCCCCGCCAGGGGCTGACCAGGAAGATTCTGAATAGCGCGGCAGTTTTGCGGGTAAACTAACCCCGATGAGAGCACTGATTTTTATCATCATAGGACTGGCAGCCGGTTTCTTCCTGGCCAGGATGCTCTACCTCTCCGCACCCGCCGAGGAAGAGGAAGAGTAGAGTCTTCCCGCCGCCGATTTCCCGGATGAAATTCAATCGCCGCCGGGGTTGCGGATGATTTCCTTTTCACCGGCCTGGACTTGAATCTCGAGTGGAAGCCCCTGGAGCCCCCTGCCGCTGAAATGGAGCAGGGTGTAGAGTCCCGGCGCGAGTCCCTCGAAGCTGTAGAGCCCGTCCTCCTTCGGGTTTGCTGTGCGAGGGCCTCCCGGTCCCATGAGGACCAGCTTCTCACCGCGCGCGGGTGGGGATGCGGCCCTGTTGATCTGCCCCCTGATGACGGCGCCCGCTTGCAGGGTGATTTTCAGTGCAGGGACCGGGTCTCCGGGCTGGCCCTTGATCTCCAGCTCGACAGCCTGGCCGGCGAGGAATGCCGGATGGGAGGCCTGCAGAAGCCAGGTTCCCCCGGAGACTCCCGAGATGACGCATTTTCCTTCTGCGCCGGTGAGGAAGCTTCCCTGGACTCGTTCTTCGGAGGCTGCTTTCCGAGAGACATCAATGCGGCACCGGGCAACAGGTTTCCCCTGTGGGCCGGTGACGGAAACTTCCGCAGAATGTCCCCTCGAGAGCTCCAGGGTTCCCGCGTCGGCGGACTCAGCCGGCTTGACGGTGACCGCCCGGCTCAGGGGAAGGTAGCCATTGGCGGTGATACTCAACTCGTAATTTCCCCCTGCGAGTTCTTCGAGCACAAAGCGCCCGGACGGCTTGTTGAAAGAAACCTCCCGGGGACGGCTCGTGGTCTCCTCTGTTTCACCGGCAGGGATGAGCTGGGCAGTGAAATTCTCCACTGGCTTTTCGCTTACTTCATCGACGACCAGGCCTTCCACCCGGCCGTTCTTCACCAGGGAGAAATCCAGGTTTCCCGGTGGGGCGATGCTGTTTTCGGTGGCTCCCTGGTGACCTGAAGTGCGTGCCGAGATCCTGTAGGGACCCGGCCCGAGGCTGCCCAGGCGGAAGTTGCCCTGCTGGTCGCTGAAGGTCAGGCGGCGGCTTCGCAGGAGGGCGGGGTCTCTCAGGTCGGTGGCGGAGATCGAGGCGCGCAGGGGAGCTCCCCCGGTGTCGGTTACCCGGCCCGAGATCACCTTCTCACCCGAGAAGAAGATGTCATGAAGCAGGGACTCTTTTTCCTGCAGGCTCAGGCCTTCGCTCTGGTAGGGCGAGAAGCCGGCGCTGTCACTCCGCAGGACATATTCGCCGGCCTCCAGACCGTTGAAGCTGTATTCGCCTCCGGCCCTGCTGAGGGTGGAGCGATTGAGCTCAATCAGTTGGCCCTCCGCGGCACGGAGAAGCATCAGCCGGTGGCCGGCAAGCGCCGGGGAAGGTGATTCCTCCTGGTGTTTGATGCTGCCGCTGATGGAGCCTCCGCTCTGCAGCAGGATGCTTATTTCTTCCTGGGAGCGGCGCGGATTGTTGATCCTGATCTCCAGGGGATCAGGGGCGAGGTAATTTTGATGTTGAGCAGTGACCAGGCAGCTCGTTCCGGCAGCTGCAGAATCGAGCGACAGGCCGAAACGCCCCTGGCTGTCGGAAAAGCCCTCAGAGAAAACACCCCCGAGCAGGCCGCTTGCTTCCAGGCGAAGGTGGACATCGGCAACGGGGCTGCCGCTTTCATCCCGGGTAATGCCGGTGAGCATTCCCGCGGCCTGGAGTTTTACCAGGTGGACTCCGCCCGGAGGATTTTTGCGGAGCTTGCTGACCTTCACGACCTGGCTGATGTAGCCGGGGGTGCTCAAGCGGATCTGAAGGTCTCCGGGGGGAAGGCCTCTCAGGCTGAAATTCCCCTCGCCGTCGCTTCGGTCCTGGCGGTAGCCGGCGGGGATGGCAGAGGTTTCCGGAGACTCCCAGAGAACTTCTGCTCCCCGCAGCGGCCGCGAGGTCTTCGCATCAACGATCCTGCCGTTGAGGACCCAGCCCTCAGCTAATTCAATCAACAGATCCTGCCCGGGACGGACCTCGCTGATCACCAGCGGCAGGTAGTCACTCGCGGCCCCGGCAAGGAGTTCACAGGGGCTTTCGCCAAGCCTGTTGAAGAGGAATTCGCCCTCGCTGCCGGTGCTGGTGCTGAAGGTGCGGCTGATGCTGGCATCGAGCTCAGCCTGCAGGCGGACCTCGATTCCAGCCAGGGCTTTGCCGGCCTCATCTACGACCCTGCCGCGAATAAGGTTTCCCCTCTCAACGACGATCTCCACAGGCCGGGTTTCCCGGCTGACCTTGACCACTCCATCGAGCACCTGCTCGATGATGCCGGGTCCTCTTACCCGCAGAAACCAGTCTCCCTGGGAGAGCCCTCCGATGGCGAAGGAGCCGTCTTCACCGCTGGTGCTTTCCGCCTCCGCTGGCCTGCCGCTGTGCAGGGCCGAGGCGCGTGAGAAAGGATCGGCCTCGAGGGAGGCGGCTGCGTGGAGCAGGAGCTCGATTCCTGCCGCCGGGCTTCCATCTTCAAAGAGGGTCTTTCCCTGGAGCACCAATTCCTTTTCGAGCTGAATGACGAGATCATCGGTGCCGGCGGGAACGCGCAGGCGGGTAACCGTTCCGTACCCGGGGGCCCGGATCCGGAGATCGTTTGAAGGGCGGGGGACAGGGGATAAAAGGAAGGCGCCGTCCTCAGCGCTCTTCACGCTTTTTCGTGGCTGGCTCAGCAGTGAGATGGTTGCTCCAGCCAGGGGGCTGGGCTCTGCTGAGGATTCGGCCGGGGCTGCCGCTACGATTCGGCCGCCGAGCGTGTTTTTTGCCCGGTCCTTCCCTGGGCTCTTGCCCGGCTCTGTTTTTGTGGAGCCGGCTTCTTCGCCCGGGCTTTGTTTCTCTTCGGTGGGCTGCGCCCCGGGGGCCGGGCTGGAGGCTCCCCCCGGTTCCGGCTCGTTCCCAGGCTGGAACAGGTAGGCGAGGAAACAGCTGGCGATCACAATGGCAGCGGCCAGGACCCAGTTTTTGGACATTCGCTCGATTCAGTCCTCTGAATAAATAGCTGGTTGGTAACCCGCCCGTTTAAGGATTTGCCCCCCAACGCGTCGATTCCCGGGGCTCCTCGGTGTATTATCACCGACCCTGTCTTAATTACTACCAACTAGAAAACAGGAGTCCCGCATGAAACGCCGTATCCTACTCGCGACCGTTATTCTCATGACTGTTATGAGCGGCCTCCAGCAAGATTCATGGGCTGCGCCGGCTGAATTGAAGCCGGTAGAGGGCGTCGAAGCTCAGCCCCTGGTTTCCCAGGTGCGCAGGCTGGTGGATGCCCTCGCCTATATCGGCAGGCCCCTCTCCGCAGGAGAAAAAGAGTCGATTGATGCGGCTATTGCCAAAGGTGGTAAAGCTGCCGTGGCCGGGGTCCAGGCTGTTCTCTCCCCGCATGTTCTCTTTGCTGTCCATATCAATCCCGAGAGCCGGGTGAAGGTTGCCCGGGGGGCGGCTGCCGCTGAGTGTGTCCAGCAGGGCTGGAGGGCTTTCCTGGTGAGGGTTCACAACGAGGCAGGGGTGACGGCACAGCTGGAAGTGAAGAGTCCCAATGCCTTGCCGGTCTATAAGAGGTCGAGAGGCGCAGCGGATCCGAAGGTGAGCATCACGCCGGCCCAGGTGGGCGATCGCTGGATGGATGTCCAGGCCTTTGACTCACGCCCCCTCAATAAGACCCTCTCCGGTCTCGAGCTCGAGTACAGGATTGTCGAGATCTATTCCAGGGATGCGGGCAAGCGGGAGGCCAAGATCCAGTTCAACGTCGGCCAGGGAACCCAGGATCTCGGCTTCAGGAACGAGGTGAACCTCCTCTTTGATTGCCTTCCTTCCACAGAGGTCGTTCTCGGGGTCATCGATTACGATGGGAAACCAGCCAGCGCATCCTTTGTCATTCGTGACACCCGCGGCCGGATCTATCCCCACCCATCGCGCCGGCTCGAGCCTGACTTCTTCTTTCATTCACAGGTCTACCGTCATCACGGCGAGTCGATCTCCCTGCCGTCCGGGAAATATTCGGTCGAATACGGGCGTGGGCCGGAGTACTACGTCGACAGGAAGGAGATGGTGGTGCCCCCCGGGCAGAAGACCAGCCGGGAGGATTTCAAGCTCAGAAGGTGGTTTCATGCCAAGAAGCTCGGCTGGTACAGCGGTGACCATCATGTCCATGCCGCCGGCTGCTCTCATTACGAGAGCCCCAACAAGGGAGTGACTCCCAAATCGATGATGCGTCATATCCTCGGCGAGGATCTGAACGTCGGCTGTGTCCTGAGCTGGGGGCCCTGCTGGTATTTCCAGAAGCAGTTCTTCGATGGCAAGGTCAGTGCCCTCAGCAAGCCTGACTACCTGATGCGCTACGATGTTGAGGTCTCCGGCTTTCCCTCTTCACACGCCGGGCATCTCTGCCTGCTCAGGCTCAAGGAGGATGATTACCCCGGCACGACGAAGATCGAGCAGTGGCCGAGCTGGGACCTGCCGGTACTTGCCTGGGGAAAGAAGCAGGGCGGTGTGGTCGGGTTTTCTCACAGCGGCTGGGGCCTTGATGTGAAAACAGCGGACCTGCCGAACTATGTCATTCCTCCCTTCAACAGTATCGGGGCGAACGAATACATCGTCGACGTGGTTCACGGAGTGGTCGATTTTATCTCGACCGTCGATACGCCCTACGTCTGGGAGCTGAACATCTGGTACCACACGCTGAACTGCGGGTACCGGACGAGGGTCAGCGGAGAGACCGATTTTCCGTGTATCTATGGTGAGCGGGTCGGGCTCGGCCGGGTCTACTGCAAGCTCGATGGGAAGCTCGATTTTGACCTTTTCTGCGAGGAGCTCAAGAATGGGCGCTCCTACGTCGGAGATGGCCGCAGCCACCTGGTTGATTTCAAGGTCGGCTCCCTGGAGGTGGGAACCAAGGGGAGCGAGGTACGCCTTGAGAAACCCGGCAAGGTCAAGATCACGGCGCGGGTGGCTGCCATGCTCAATGAGAAGCCGAACCCGGACCTGAGGGGGCGCCCCTACCAGCAGAAGCCCTACTGGCATATTGAGAGAGCCCGGCTGGGTGAAACCCGCAAGGTGCCCGTTGAGGTGATCGTCAATGGCGAGCCTGTCCTTCGCAAAGAGATTGTTGCAGATGGAAAGCTGCAGGATTTTGCAGCCGAGCTGGAGCTGAAGAAGTCCAGCTGGGTAGCCCTGCGTATTCTTCCCAGCGCTCACACCAACCCGGTCTTCGTGCTGGTGGGCGGCAAACCGATTCGCGCCTCGAAAAAGAGTGCCCAGTGGTGCCTGGAATCGGTCGACCAGTGCTGGAAGCAGAAGAAGGGCCGTATCCGGGAGGCTGAGCTGGCCGCGGCCGCGAAGGCCTACGAGGAGGCCCGGCAGGCCTACCGTAAGATCCTCTCCGAAAGCGAAGATTGAGAGAGCATGATAGAGCTCGCCCAGCTTGATACAGAACCGGAGGCCTGCCCCTATCTTCCCGACAGGGAGGCGCGCACGAGATACCGGCTGGTCGCCGATCTGCTTCCGGTGGAATACGATGAAAAGCTGTCCCAGGGCTGGCGAAGGTTCGGCAGCATTCTTTTCAGCCCACGTTGTGAATCCTGTTCGGAGTGCCTCTCGATCAGGATCCCGGTGGAGAGCTTCTCTCCCTCCAAGAGCCAGCGCAGGGTGCTGCGGAAGAACAGGGACCTTGTGCTGGAGGTCGAGGATCCGAAGCTTGATGAGGAAAGACTCGATCTCTATACGCGCCATCACGCCGACCGGGAAACCCGCCGCGGCTGGCCCTCAGCAGCGATGGGCTTTGAAGAGTATTACGAAACATTCTGTTTGAACGCGGTTGAGACGCTAGAGTTTTCCTACAGGCTGGCTGACCGCCTGGTGGCTGTGGCCTATGTCGGCAAGGCAGAGGCTTCCTTGAACTCGATCTATGCCTTCACCGACCCAGCTCTTTCAGCCAGGAGCCTGGGTGTCTACGACGTCCTCTGTGAAATCGAGGAGGCCCGCCGCCTGGCAAAGAGCCATCTCTACCTCGGCTACTACGTCAGGGGGTGCAAGTCGATGGAATACAAGGCCTCCTACAGACCTCACCAGATCCTCGGGAGCGAAGGCTGGCAGGAGGCCTGATTCTCCGCTCTCAGTCTCCAGCCGGCCCAGGGCCCGGTGATTCATGCTCGAGCCTTTCGGTGGCCTCCTCGATGGGCTCTTCAAGGAGTCCCTGGAAGGCTTTTCTTTCCAGGCCTGGTTCGATGGGTGGCAGGAATTCGATGATGACCTTCCCCGGGTTTTTCCGGAGTGTTCTTCTTGCCCAGAAGGACCCGGTATTGAGAGCGACGGGCACTACGGGAACATCGCATCTTGAGTAGATGGCGGCTACTCCTGAGTTGAACTTACCTCGTGTGCGGGGCTGCGTGCGTGTCCCCTCGGGGAAGATGAGCACCTGTCCGTCCTTTTCGAAGGCTTCCTGCGCGGCCTTGATGAGCTTTCGCAGGGCGGCGGCTCCGGCGGCTCTCTCGATCGGGATGGAGCCGGATCTTCTGATGGAGTATCCCATCAGGGGCAGCCTGGCGAGCTCCGCCTTCATGGTATAGACCGGATTCTTCAGGAGGCTGAAGAACATAACGGTCTCAAGGGTGGACTGGTGCTTGCAGGCCACGATACAGGCACCCTCCGGCAGGTTCTGCTGCCCGCGGATCTCGATGGATATTCCGCAGAGCAGGCGCAGGAGGAACCTGGTGCTCCGGTCCCAGGCCCGGCCACAGGCAAGGGGAAAGGGCCGGTGAAAAATTGCCCCGATACGGGAAACCAGGGCGATCAGCACCGTCAAGGTGTAGAAAAGAAATTCGAAGAGGAAAGATCGCAGGTAGATCATTCTGCTGTTGTTCCCGCCCGGGACTATTGAGCCGGTCTCCGGCCAGCTAGAAGCCGAAGAAGACCCGTTTGATGTCGTTCCAGGTCACGTAGAGAGCCAGCGAAAGGAACAGGATCATCGCGATCTGCATGGCGATGGTCTGGATCCTGATGCTGACAGGTGAGCCCTTGAGTTTCTCGATGAGGAGAAAGAAGAGGTGCCCGCCATCGAGGATTGGGATCGGCAGCAGGTTGAGTACCGCAAGATTCATGCTGACCATTCCCATCCAGAACAGCAACTGGATCAGGCTGCCCTCTGCTACCCGTGAGAAGATGTGGATGATACCAACCGGCCCTGCCAGGTTCTTGGCCTCCACGTCCCTGCGCACAAGGCTGCGGAGGGTCGAGTAGACCTGCTGGACAGTGATGATGCTGCGCTTGATCCCGAGTGAAAAGGAGCCACTGATTCCTGACTGGACCACCACCATGCTTCGTTTGAAGCGCAGACCTTTTTCCGCGGGTGCGGGGGAGCTGGGGTCGACAGGTCCCTGCTGCACCTGCCCATCGGGTTTCAGCCAGGAGATATTCATCGGACTCTGCGGTTTGGCTGTCCCGCCCCCGCTGCAACCTCCTGCAGGAGGAGGAGAGATGGTCGCAGCCAGCTCGGCGAAGCTGAAAATATCCTTCTTGCCGATCCGGGTGATCTTGGAGCCTGCCGTAATGCCCGCCTTTTCTGCAGCGCCTCCTGGTGTCACCATCCCGATGGTGGGGAAGGTTCTCCAGGTCAGCCCGGTACCATTGCGGAGCGCCTCGCTTGCTGCAGATATTTTAAGCTCCTGGTCACCACGGCGGACGAGAAGCTCGGTCTTTTCTCCGGTGCCTGCTTCCAGGGAGGTGTTGAGGTCTGCCTCCTCATAGATCGCCCTGGCGCCGGCCGCCAGGACCAGGTCCCCTGCTCTGAGGCCGGATTTGTACAGGGGGCTTTCTTCTTGGATGGCCCCGACCGCGAGATCCCGTGCAGCCCACTGGATTTCAGATCTGAGCAATACCGAGAAGAGGTCAGCACTCTTGACACTAGCCTCCACCTCCTTGCCCTGCCTGCTGATCTTTAGTGTGAGCGATTCCTTTTTGAAATGAGCAGCCAGCAGCTCCCATTGCATGCTGAAGACATCGTCACCATCGATGGAGATGAGCTGGTCACCGATTTCAAAAGTGGCTGCAGCTGTAGATCCGCCGGCGATATCCCTGACAAAGGTGCCGCCTCCAACCTTAACCCCGATAATCGGGAGCCTGGGGGCATTGGGGTTTTCAGCCGTCTTCAGGACAACGGAAAAAACTTTTTCAGGCTGCGGCCGCCGGATGACCAATTCGATCGGTTCACTGGAGAAGAAATTCATGTGGCTCCAGATCGCGTTAATGAGAGTCTCGCTGGTAAGGCTCTCGGGGAGCTTGACTCCACGCAGCGTGGCCCCGATGACCTCATCGCCTTTTTGAAGCCCGGCCTTCTGCGCCACAGATCCCTCAGGTGGGTCCTCGGCGAGGCTCGAATCGATGGGAGGGGTGAGCCCGACAGCGCTCATGCCGCGGGCGCTGTCCCAGATTCTCGGGAAGGAGAAAGACAGGGGGGCCTCCTGGGAAGGACGCTTGACCTTGAATTGAACAGGCGTGCCTCTTTCTCCCAGGGCGATACTGAGCATGACCTCGGTGTAGTCATCAACTTGCTGGCCATCGACCTCGATGATTCGATCTCCGGCCTGGAGGCCAGCCTTCCAGGCCGGCAGGCCCTGGGCGGTCTCGCCAACAATGGGTGCGACAAACTCGACCCCGGAAGCGAAAGCCATGATGAAGAAGATAAAGCCTGAGATGATATTCATTACCACCCCGGCAACAAAGACCAGGGCCCTGGCTCCCGGTGACTTGTTCTGCAGTCCGTCGGGGCAGGATTCTTCATCTTCTTCCGGGTTTTCACCGGTCATCTTGACGTACCCGCCGAAGGGGACGAGCCCAATCAGGTACTCAGTTTGTTCATCTTCCGCCGGGCTCTCTTCTTTTCCGGTGGATTCAGAAACCGAAGTGCCCAATGAGATGCGGAACCTGCCAAGGATCTCGACATATTCCCCGGGCTTGAATGAGATCAGCCGCAGCTTGTAGGGGTCAAATCCCAGGGCAAATTTTTCGACAGGGACCCCGACGAATTTAGCCGCCATGAAGTGGCCAAGCTCGTGGAGGAAGATGATGATCCCTATTGCGAGGAATGCGTAGATGACAGTCATAGCTTAGACAGTAATTCCCTGTACCTTATTTGGCGCTTTTCTGCACCGGGGGGTTGTACCCGGATTCGGCTGTGGTTTCTTTTCTTTTCTTCGCCCGATTCAGAGACTTTCTTTGCATCCTTGTTGGAGTATTTCTTTTGTTTCAGCTCGAGCCCATTGATCTGCAGAAAATATGGCTGCCAGATCGGGATCTTCCACAGGATTGTGCCTGCTGAGGCAGGTCTCTACCACCCTGAGGATGCCGAGATAAGGTATTTCTTCTCCGAGGAAGGCTGAAACGGCGACTTCGTTGGCCGCATTGAAGACCGTTGCAGCTGTAGAACCCTGCTCCAGGACCTCGTAGGCGAGCCGCAGAGCGGGAAACCGCTCCAGGTCCGGGGCCTCGAAGGTCAGCTGCCCGAGCTCAGCAAGGTTAAGCTGTTCTGCCGGCAGGGACAGCCTCTGGGGATAGGTAAGGGCATACTGGATAGGGACCCGCATATCCGGTGGCCCCAGCTGGCAGATCGTCGACCCATCGCGGTATTCAACCAGGGAATGGATGATGGATTGAGGATGGACGACCACCTCGATCTTTTCCGCCGGCAGCTCAAACAGCCAGCGCGCCTCGATGATCTCAAGGGCCTTGTTCATCAGGGTCGCTGAGTCGATGGTGATCTTTTCGCCCATTTCCCAGGTCGGGTGCTTGAGGGCGTCTTCGCGGGTGACCTGCTGGAGCTCTTCGAGGCTTGTTTTTCTGAACGGTCCCCCTGAGGCGGTCAGGATGATTCGTTGAACCTCTTCGTTTGTCCCAGCCTGCAGTGATTGGAAAATGGCCGAATGTTCACTGTCAACCGGCAGAATCTGCCGGCCTTTTTCGCGCGCAAGCCGGGTGAGGATGGAGCCTGACATGACGAGTGATTCTTTGTTGGCCAGGGCAAGATCCTTGCCGGTTTCAAGGGCCGCAATGTTGGCTGGGAGTCCCGCGGCCCCGGAGATTGCTGCCAGGAGAATGTCAGCTTCGGTATTGCGCACCAGCTCGACCAGCCCGTCTTCGCCTTCGTAGACCATCGGTGCAGGAAGGTCCTGCTCTTTTTCGAGCGCATCTCGCAGGAGCCCTGCGGCACCCTGGTCAACCAGGGCGACGGCTTCCGGACGGTGGCGCCTGATCTGTTCGAGCATCGGCTCCCAGCTCGAATGGGCAGCCAGCCCGACCAGGCCGAGTTCGCTGTCCAGGTTTTGAATAACCTGGTCTGTGCTTTTCCCGATCGAGCCGGTTGAGCCCAGCAGCAGGATTCTCTTCTTGGGCATTTGTTGGTTTCCGCAGGCGATTGAATTCAGAACCGAAGCCGGATCGAAGGATAGCTTTCAGGCGGCTCTTTTTCCACAAAGATGCCTCCAAGCTCTGCTTCCGGGAATAAATGGGCCACCGCGGCTCAGTGGCTTTGACCTTGCGGGAGCTTCGCTATAACATTCCTTGGTGAATTGCTGAGGAGGCCTCAACGAATGCGCCCGGTACTCTTTGAAATTTTTGGAATGCCGATTCATGGCTACGGCCTGATGATTGTGCTGGGGTATCTCCTTGCTCTCTACATGGCTGTCCGGGTTGCAAAGAGATGGGGCCTGGCCGATGTGATCTACGACCTGAGCATGGTTATGCTCCTGAGTGGAATCCTCGGGGGGAGGACCTTTTTCTATATCCTCAACTATTCCGAGCAGTTCCAGGACCGCTCCATCCTGGCCTTCCTGATGATCTGGGAGGGAGGATTGGTGCTCTACGGAGGAGTGACTGCCGGGTGCCTGGGGGGACTTCTTTACCTGAAGTGGAAGAAGCTGCCGGTACTGGACTTTATGGATGTGATGAGTATTGCCGCACCGATCGGCCTGGCCTTCGGCAGGCTCGGTTGTTTCATGAATGGTTGCTGCTTCGGTATGGTCTGCGGCGAGACTTATCCCCTTGGAGTCCATTTCCCCCAGGCTTCAGCACCTTATGCTCACCAGGTGGCCGCCGGCTGGATCCAGGTGGGGGAGGCCATGGATCCGGTGCATCCTGCCCAGCTCTACCAGGCAACTCATGACATTCTGCTGTCGTTTCTGCTGTTGTGGTATGTGGGCAAGCGGTATTCTCCTCGCGGGGCGGGGATGCTCCTTTTGTGGTTCCTGTACGGAATCGGGCGTTTCTGTATAGAAGGCCTCAGAAACGACACACCGCTTACATTTACAGGGCTGACAGTCTCGCAAAACTACTCAGTTGTAGTAGTTACCGTCTTTGGGGCCCTCCTGGCATGGGTTTACGCCAGGTCTTCCGGTAAAAGAGGATCACCACTTCCGGTAATCCACGAAAATCCCTAAAACCAGTAAAAACAGCCAAAAACGGTATTGACTAGCGAAGTCATTAAGATATGATTCGGGGTTTGCGGAATATTGCGCTGTAAGAGTCCATTTCCCTCCGGGGAACGTGGTCGGTGGCAGAGCAGTCTTGACCGCGAGAAATTCAGGGAGTCGCTCCCTTCCTTTGAGGGAGGCTTTCTGTAGCTCTTTGACAATTTGGATTTCTGTGAGGATCGAGCGTGAGATCTGCCATCTGCGGGTTGGAATGTCCTTCCCGCGACGAGGTGGCAGGCCTGTTATATTCCTACAAGTACATTCCCGGTTTTGGGAAGCCATGCTGTCGATTAGGTGTGAGCCTTGTGCTCTCTACCTGGCAGCTGGTCTATCAGGCCGGGCAAAGTTTTTAACTTAAGGGTTTGATCCTGGCTCAGAATGAACGTTGGCGGCGTGGATTAGGCATGCAAGTCGAACGAGAACGGTCCCTTCGGGGACCTAGTAAAGTGGCGAACGGGTGAGTAATGCATAGACAACTTGCCTCCGAGACGGGGACTACCACTCGTAAGGGTGGCTAATACCCGATACTGCCTGGGAGCTTCGGTTCCCAAGTGAATGATTGCCTCTGTTTCAAGCTTTCACTCGGAGAGAGGTTTATGTCCTATTAGCTTGTTGGTGAGGTAACGGCTCACCAAGGCGACGATGGGTAGCCGGCCTGAGAGGGTGA
>CAZTRG010000142.1:0-25092 GCA_964615885.1 uncultured Planctomycetia bacterium
GAGAATTATTTCGCCGAACCGGGCGCCGAGATTGTTGAGGGGCTGGCGATCAGTATTCATGAAACGGAGGTCGGGGCTGGTGCCCCAGGCCGTATCGAGATCTATAACGCCGGGGCCAGGCAGTCTCTCGAGGGCTTTATCTTTTCCAGCCATGGCGCTGAACCCGGAGAGTATGTTTTCGGGGAGCTTGTGCTCAATACCGGGGAATACGCTGTCCTCCAGGAGGGCCAGCTCGGGTTCAACCTGCTTCCCTCCAACCGTCTCTTTCTCTATGCGCCGTGCCGCTGCATTGTGGCGGATGCGGTTCGGCTGGACGAAGGGCTGAAAGCGAGAGTCGCAGGGGTGGGCTCCGGGTGGGGTGTTCCTTCCGCCGGGACCTTTGGCGGGCCCAACACCTTTGACTTCAACAGGCAGGTGGTCATCAACGAGATCTTTTACCGCCCCTTCTCAGCGCCCGCAGCTGCCGGCGAGGTACTTGAGGGTGAGGAGGTGATTCCTGTCGAGGGGGAATGGAGATTTGATGCCTCCGGGGCCGGGCAGGAGGCTGCGTGGCGGCAATTGAATTTCAATGATGAGGCCTGGAGCTCAGGCCGGGGGCTCCTCTACCATGAAAACAGCTCCCTGCCGGCGCCGAAGAATACCGAGCTTCCCCTGGGGGCTACGACCTATTATTTTCGAACCGAATTTGAGCTGGAGGCCGATCCGGCCAGGGTTCAGCTTTTCTTGCGGCCGGTGATCGACGATGGGGCTGTTTTCTACCTGAACGGGCAGGAGCTTCTGCGTCTGCGAATGCCGGCGGGGGAGATTACGCCGGCAACCCTCGCAACCTCCTCTGTAGGTAACGCCCGCTACGAGGGCCCCTTCACGGTTCCTTCAGCAGCCCTGCGCAATGGAAGCAACCTGCTTGCGGTCGAGGTGCATCAGAGAGCATCCGGCTCAAGTGATATTGTTTTCGGGCTCGAGCTGCGTGCCCTTGTGACTGGGCCGAAGGAGGAAGAAGAGGAGCCGGATGGAGACAGGGAGACCTGGCTTGAGCTCCTGAACACGAGCGAGGAAAGCGTCTCGCTGGAGGGCTGGCGGCTCAGTTCAGGGATCGGCTACGAATTCGGGGAGGGTGATTCTATCGGGCCCGGGGAGCACCTGGTGATCGCAGCGGATCGCTCCACCTTTGAGCTGCAGCATCCGGGGGTCCGGGTCCTCGGTGATTTTTCAGGCAGGCTCTCAGGGCGAAGTGACCGCATTGTTCTTCGTGACCGGGTGGGTAACGTGGTGGACGAGGTGCGCTACTACGATGACAAGCCCTGGCCGGTCTATGCCGATGGCGGCGGGTCGAGCCTGGAGCTTCGGGATCCGCGCTCCGACAATGACAGCGCAGGCGCCTGGGAAGACAGCAATGAGGGCCTCAAGACCGACTGGGAGAGCTACTCCTACCGGGAGGTCGCGCAGGCGAACGTGGGCCCCAACAGGTGGAGGGAGTTCTGTCTCGGCCTGCTGCGAGGCGGAGAGGTCCTGGTCGATGATATCAGCGTGATTGAAGACCCGGGGGGAAGTAACCGGCAGCTGATCTCTAACGGGGACTTCCAGTCGGGCTCGTCGGGCTGGCGGCTGCTCGGTAACCACGGTCACAGTGAGGTGGTCGATGACCCCGATGACCCGGGCAACAGGGTGCTGCATCTCTTCGCCACCGGCGCTACTGAACATATGCACAACCACGTGGAGACAACGCTTGCCGGTGGGGCGGGGGTTACCAATGGCAGAACCTATGAGATCAGTTTTCGAGCTCGCTGGCTTGCCGGGTCGCACCAGGTGCACACCAGGCTCTATTTCAACCGCTGCCCGAAAACGGTGCTGGTTTCCCGGCCGGCGACCTCCGGAACCCCCGGTGCTCCCAACAGCCGTCGTGTTCCCAATGCCGGTCCTTCACTCCGCAAGCTCAGCCATCTTCCGGTCACACCCGGACCTGCCGACTCAGTGGTGGTCTCGGTGGAGGCCAGGGATCCCGATGGGATTGGCGAGGTGAGGCTGAAGTACTCAGTTGAAGGTGGCGCCTGGAGGGAGGT
The DNA here is from genome assembly GCA_964615885.1 of uncultured Planctomycetia bacterium. Lineage (GTDB taxonomy): Bacteria > Planctomycetota > UBA8108 > UBA8108 > UBA8108 > UBA8108. Next base: position 2,061 of record CAZTRG010000142.1, read on the forward strand.
CGGGATGAACCGCTCCGGTGGCGCGCTCTACAGCGGCACCATTCCTTCCCAGGCCGGCTCTCGAACCGTCCAGTTTTATGTTGAGGCGACCGATGAGCTGGGCGCAACCGGGCAATGGCCCAGGGGCGGGCCGGATTCAAGAGCACTCTACCGCACCAGGGATGGGCAGGCCCGTCTTGGCGAGCTTCACAATATCCGGATCATTATGAATCCCGCCGATATCAACCGCATGTACGAGACGATCAACGTGATGTCCAATGACCTCGTCGGGGCCACGGTGGTCTATAACGAGAGAGAGGCCTTCTATGATTGCGGTGTTCGCCTGCGGGGAAGCGAACGCGGCCGCCCGACCTCGAACAGGGTGAGCTTCAACATTCGCTTTCCGGCCGACCATCTTTTCCGCGGGGTTCATCGCAGCGTAGGAGTTGACCGTTCCGGCGGCTGGAGCGGCCTGGTGCCGACACAATCCCAGGACGAGATCCTCATCAAGCATTTCGCGCAATACGCCGGGGGGGTGCCCAGCTCTTACGACGATCTGTGCCGGGTGATCGCTCCCCGGACCCAGCACACCAGCAACGCGCTGCTGATGATGGCCAAGTACGGCAGTGTCTATCTCGATTCCTCCTTCGAAAACGGCAGCGACGGAACCAACTTCAAGCTCGAGCTGATCTACCATCCGACCACCGCCAATGCCCAGGGCTACAAGAACCCGCAACCGGATGGGGTCATCGGGACTGATTTCAGAAACCTGGGTGATGACAAGGAACCCTACAGGTGGAACTTCCTCATCAAGAGCAACCGGGACCGGGACGACTACAGCAAGCTGATCACCCTGTGCAAGGCCTTCGGCTCCCCCTCGGCTCAACTCCAGGAGGCGACGAATGCCGTCATGGACGTGGACAACTGGATGAGGACCTTCGCGGTCTACTCACTCGGTGGCGTGAACGATGCCTATACCTATGGCAACAACCACAACCTGATGCTCCATGCTCCCCCCGGCGATGGGAAGGTGATCGCCATGCTCTGGGACACCGATTTTTCTTTTACCCGCTCGGCTACCTCTGGTTTGTGGGGGGATCAGAATCTCCGGAGGATCATCGAGCTTCCTGCCAACACCCGGCGTTTTTACGGCCACCTCGATGACATCATCGACAAGACCTTCAACGCCGAGTATATGCAGCACTGGACTGAGCACTACGGCAGTATGACCGGCCGGAACTTCAGCGGAATCCTGAACTACATTCGCCAGCGCGCCAGCTACGTACAAGGCCGCCTGCCGAATCCGGGTCCCTTTCGCATTACGACCAATGGGGGGGGCGACCTGGAGGTCAATACCCTTACGGCCACCCTTGAGGGAGAGGGGGGGATCAATGTGCAGAGCATCGTGGTCGATGGGGTTCCTGTGCCGCCGGATGTCACCTGGACGAGCCTCACGCGTTGGCGAATGACCCTTGCTCTGCGTCCCGGAGAAAATGACCTGACGCTCCTGGGGCTCGCCACAGATGGGGAGGTTTCTGCGAGTGACTCCATCACCATCACCTCGACGGCCTCTTTCCCCGTTCCGACCCTGCTTTCAGTCGATCCTTCGGAGGGAGCCTCCGGGCAGACAGTCACCATCAGGGGGACGGATCTCTTTGAAGGGGTGCAGGTGTTTTTCCGGGGAGTTCAGTCGCCCGGGGTCCAGTTCGATCCTGCCGGGAACCTGCTGGCCGAGGTTCCGGCCCTGGCTGCCGGGGCGGCTGAGATTACGGCACGAAACAGCGGGTCGGCGCTTTCAGCAGGGATCCCCTTTACCCTTGTTCCGGAGGGCCGGCAGTTCATCCGGGGGGACTTCAACCTCGATGGTTCTGTCGATGTCAGTGACCCCATAGCCCTTCTTCGGCATCTGTATCTCGGGATGCCCGGCCAGTGTCTAGATGCAGGGGATGTCAACAACACCGAGACGCTCGATATCACCGATGCCATCCGCCTGCTCTCCTTTCTCTTCCAGGCCGGACTGGCTCCCGAGGCACCCTTTCCCGCTGCAGGGGTCGACCCTGACGGAGGCGAAGGGCTTGGCTGCGAAACCGGGCTATAGGCGAGGGGCTGGGCCTGCAGGGGCCCCTTGCAGCCTGGCTCGTCCTCTTGTTACGGTAAGCCCTGATTGAAGTGGTCAATGGTTCGAACAAGGAACGAGATATGAAATACCTTCTGCTCTGCGCTGTGCTGGTTTCGGCTTTCCTGGTTCCGGCCGGCAGTGTCCGGGCCGATGTCAGCCTCCCCAGCGTGATCGACAGCCACATGGTGCTGCAAAGGGGAATGCCGCTGAAGATCTGGGGCTTCGCCGCAAAGGGGGAGCCGGTGATGGTCGAGCTGGCCGGGGCGAAAGCTTCCACGATCGCCAACGAGAAGGGGGAGTGGGTTGTAAGCCTGCCTGCGATGAAAGCCGGCGGGCCCCACAAGATGACGATTGCCGGCAACAACCAGATCACCCTTGAGGATATCCTTGTCGGCGAGGTTTGGATCGGCTCGGGGCAGTCGAACATGCAATGGAGCGTGAGTGCTTCCGGCAACCCCGGGCCCGAGATCCAGGCTGCAAAATATCCGAATATCCGGCTCTTCCTGGTTCCCAATGTTCTCAGCGGGATCCCCAACAAGGATGTCAAGGCCGACTGGAAGGCCTGTACCCCGGCCGCAATTCGCTCATTTTCCGCAGTTCTTTATTACTTCGGACGCCATCTCCACAAGGAGCTCGATATTCCTGTCGGCCTGATTGCCTCGGCCTGGGGAGGCTCCCTGATTGAGCCCTGGACGCCGCCGCCCGGTTGCGCCGGGGTGGAGAAGGTCAAGGGCATCTCAGACAATGTTCGCTCCACCCAGGTAAGCTACCTCGAGGCTCTCAGCACGGACCCGCCGACCCCGGAGGCAAAGGCCTGGCTGGTGGAGGCCCTGGCTGCCGCGAAGAAGGATGAGCTGGTTCCGCCTGCGCCCGCAATGAGCCTTCCCGGCCACGCCCTTGCCGGGTGGGCGTCTCCCACCAGCATGTACAACGCGATGATCAATCCCCTGGTCCCCTTCACAGTTAAGGGGGCGATCTGGTACCAGGGCGAGTCCAATCTCAACGATGGAATGCTCTACGCCCACAAGAAGCGAGCCCTCGTGGAGGGCTGGCGCAAGGTCTGGGGCTACGACCTGTCCTTCTACTGGACCCACCTGGCCCCCTTCAACTACGGGGGAGACCCCAGGCGCCTGCCGAAAATCTGGGAGGCCCAGCAGGCGGCGACCTCGATCCCCGGAACCGGGACCACGGTCATCACAGATATCGGCAACCTGCGGGACATTCATCCCCGCAACAAGCAGGAGGTCGGGCGTCGGTTGGCGCTGGTCGCCCTGGCCAAGGACTACGGGAAGGATATTGTTCACAGCGGCCCGCTCTACAAGGGTATGAAGCTCGAGGGCGGCAAGGTCAGGGTCTCTTTCAGCCACACCGGAGGTGGGCTGGAGTCCCGTGATGGTAAGCCCCTCAGCCGCTTCGAGATCGCAGGAGATGCCGGCTTTGTTCCTGCCACGGCGGTGATCGATGGAGACACGGTGCTTGTTTCCAGTGACAGGGTGGCGAGCCCCTCAGCTGTTCGCTTCGGCTGGCACCAGCTGGCTGAGCCGAACCTGCAGAACAAGGAGGGCCTGCAGGCCTGTCCCTTCCGGACCACCAGCACAGCTCCGAGTGTCTCTGGCAAGAAGAAGTTCGTTTCATCCTCGCCGGTAGAGCTGGACTGTGTCGAGGAGGGCGGCGTGATTCGCTACACCCTTGATGGGGCCACCCCGACGGTGAATTCAGAGGCCTATAAAGAGAGCTTTGAGATCAAGGAGACGACCACCCTCAAGGCAAGATACTTTCGCGCCGATGGGGCCCCCAGCCTCGTTACCGCTGCGACCTTTACGAAGGTTGAACCCAGGATCCTGGATGGCAAGAAGCTCATTCCGGGGCTGGCCTATGAATACTACGAGGGCACCTGGGGTGCCCTGCCTGATTTCGACACCTTGACACCTGTGGCTCGGGGGATTTGCGAAGAGTTCTCTCTCGCTGTCCGCAAGCGGAATGATGGCTTTGCCCTTCGGTTTACAGGTTACCTGGAGATCAAGAGCCGGGGGCGCTACACCTTCCAGACCGAGAGCGATGATGGCAGCAGGCTCTCTGTGAACGGAAAAGAGGTCCTCAATAATGACGGGGTCCATGCCGCCGCCAAGAAGGCCGGATCTTTAGTGCTGGACCCCGGCATGCACAAGGTGGTGGTGACCTATTTTGATGGAGGCGGGCAGGAGTTCCTCAAGGTGCTCTACGGCTCAGGCGGCCGGGGAAAACAGCTCGCCACCTGGTGTGAGGACTGAGGGCCGGGAATGGAAGTCCGGGTGTGAGCTTATTGGTCGGACTCGTCGGTTTCCGGAGGCTTGGGCGGTTCGGGTGCGATGACATTGAATACCTTTTCCATGGTCTTCTCTGATGGGAAGGTGATGGCGAGGGCCGCGATCGTCGCGACCGGGTGGAGCAGGTTCAGTAGGAAAAGGGGATATTCCTGGGTAATGCCATGGGTGACACCCATGAGGGAAATTAAGGAGCCGGTGATGGCTGGGAGAGAGGTGAACAAAAAGATGAACACCCAGGACCCATGAAGGGTGAGAATGAAGTTGGAGAACCCGGCGGCCCGCAGCGGCTTGCTGACCATGTGCTTGCAGACCTTCAGCATCAGCCACCACATGACAGCGGCAAAGCAGGCATTGGCTATGCTGATGAACATCAGTCCCTGGAAGTTAAGTTGACTCTCCCTGCTGATGTCCTCCATCCACGGCGGGGATGCGAAGAACAGGTAAAGATTGAAGAAGACGATGCCGCAAAATATGGCCATGAAGATGCAACCGGCCCCGACATTTTCAAAATGGCTGGATTTACCCATCCTGGTCCTCTTCGTCGTCTTCCGGAGGTTCGGGCGGTTCGTCGGGGTCATCAGACGCGATGACATCGAACACCTTCTTCAGGACCCCTGGTGGTGGGAAGCCAACGACCAGGGCCCCGATCGATGCAAGAGGGCCGAGCATGTTCAGCAGGAAAAGGGGATATTCCCGGGCAAGGCCGCTACTGATTGCCATGTTGGTAATATACAGGCCCATCATGGTGGGCAAGACGCCGCCAAGAAAGAAGAAATACCAGGAGCCATTCAGCGTAAGGATGAAGCTGGAGATCCCGGCTTTCTTAAGCTGCTTGCTGACCATGTGCTTGCACGCCAAATAGGTCACCCACCCGAATAAAGCGGTAATACAGGCATTGAATATGCTGAAACCCAGCACCTCCTGGAACGCAGCTTCCCCCGGAGTCATCGAAGAAAGAGTTGGTGACGGGAAAAAGAACGGGTGAAGCACATGGTAGGTGACGAAGCAATACCCGACCAGGAGCATGCAGGGGCCGATGATGTTTTCCGCGTAGCTTGGTTGCTGGCGCTTGTTTCTTTTCCGTGGAGCCTTGCCCTTGGGATGTTCAAACATGATCGAGGTGGGCCTTATTTGATGATGGCGTCGTAGATGACACCCTTGAGCGCGAACTCGAGCAGGAAGTCGTAGGGCATGGTCTGCTCCATGGTGACGACGATGAGCTTGTCCCTTGGTGAGGTCCAGTAGTGGGTGCTGGCGGCACCGCCCCAGCCGTATTCGCCGAGGCGTCCGGCGGAATCCCAGGTGCTCGTGGCGGTTCGCACGGCGAATCCGAGTCCGAAGCCGATGCCGTGACGCTCCTGTTCACCAAAGGCAATCGGCATGGCCTTTTCGGGCACGTGGTTGCGGGTCATCAGGGCGACGGTCTTCTTCTTGAGAAGACGCGTCTTGTGAAGCTGTCCGCCGCTGGCAATCATCTGCAGAAAGCGGGCGTAGTCGCGGGTGGTGGAGGTCAGCCCGCCGCCGCCTGAGAGAAAGGCGGGGTTCTGGAGGTAGCGACTCTTGCGCGGGGCGTCACGAAGGCTCAGGCGGCCTTTCTTGTCGGTGGTGTAGTTGGCGGCGAAGCGGTCCACCTTGGAGCCCGGGACAAAGAAGCCGGTGTCTTTCATATCCAGCGGCTTGAAGATCCTCTCCTTGAGAAACCGGTCGAGCGGCAGACCGCTCTTGACCTCGATGAGGCGGCCAAGCACATCGATAGAGACCCCGTAGACCCAGTCATCCCCGGGGTGGAAGAGCAGGGGGGTCGCCCCGAATATTTTACTGGAGGTGGCCAGGGTCTCCATCGGAAAGCCATTTTTGAAGCCGATGGCCTTCTCGGTCGCCCTGTGAACGGGGGTGCCGCCAAAGTGGCCGTAGACCATTCCGGCGGTGTGCCGCATGAGGTCCCGGGGGGTGACCTCCTGCCTGGCGGGCACCATCCCATCCTTTGTCCACACCCTGGGGTTTTTGTATTCAGGCAGATGCATCGAGAGCGGGTCATCGAGCCCGAACTTTTTCTCTTCCCAGAGCATCATCGCCCCGGCGGTGACGATGGCCTTTGTCATCGAGTAGATCCGGAAGATCGTGTCCTTCTGCATCGGCTTCTTCCGCTCACGATCCCTCTGCCCGAAGGCCTTGAAATAGGCCACCTTTCCATGGCGCAGGATGATGACAGTCGCTCCCGCCAGTCGGTTCGAGGCAATCAGTCCCTCAACGATCTTGTCGACCTTGCCGAGTTTTTCAGATGAGAGCCCGAGGGCCTCGGGCTTTGCGGTGGTGAGCTCTTCGGCCGAAACAGGGAGAACGGTAAAGAACAGGGATGCGATCAGGAGTGTTTTGATTCGATGTGCCATGGTGATGGAGGATAAGTTTGTTATGAATTGGGGAAAAGGAATAATAAGAAAGATTTCAGCTGGCGGGGACAATCCGGGAAATGGTCCGGCCCAGGCCCTTCCGGTGAAACCTCGGGCGGCCTTCCGGGGTTATTTCTTTTTGAGGGCAGTTAAGGCGAGGGCGGCAAAACAGACAAGGGGGCTGAGAAGGTTCACCAGGAGGACCGGGTAGGCCTGTAGGGTGCCATCTGTCATGCAGGCGATGCAGATGAATGCGCCTCCCAGGCCCGGCACCAGGCAGAAGATTACAAGGATCGGCCAGGCGCCGCGAAATCTCTTGAGATAGCCGGGGTGACTCTCTCCCGAGAGAGGGGGGCCATGTCCCTCCCTGAATACCGTGTGTCCGAAGCCCCAGAAGAGCGCGAGAAGAACGACATTAAAACAACTGAGCGCCACAGAACGGGGAATGCTTGGCTGGAGAGAGCCCTCGACAAGAGCCGCCCCCAGGTTTTTCAGCCACTGCGCTGAGGGTGAGGTGAAAAACAGGCACAGAACGAAGAGGACCGCACCGCCAATGATAACCAGGCACAAATAGCCGAGGGCCCGGTCCTGGGAATACCTGTCGCTACCGCTCTCTTTTTGCATGGTCAGTGTTCGGTTCTATTGCCCCATGGGCTCCCTGTTCCCTCTGGTGACAGGGCCGGCAGGCTTTCAAGGTTCTTCTTTGTCGGGAAGGTCAGTGCCATGAATGTGATCGAGGCAACGGGACTCAGAAGGTTCAGCCAGAGAAGCGGAGAATCATCGATCTCACGGTCCATGGCAGCCAGCATGAAAATAACACAGCCGAAAAGGCCAGGGCCCTCGAGGAGGGCGTTGCGCAGGATGGAAGCCTCCCGAATGGTGCCGGGGCGGGAAAGCAGGGCCTTCCTGGATGTGTAGCGCCGGTACAGGAGCGTTCCTGCTGTCCAGCAACATAGAACCACGGCGGCATGGGCCATGCTCAGGGTGTGCAGGTATCCGATGGAGCCGCCTGGATTCTGTAATTCTTCCGGTCCGGGTTCGGGAGCTGCTGAGGTGAAGAAGAAAGAGAGGACGACCAGGGTAAAGATGAAAATGCCAGACATGAAGCTCCCGGTAAGGATCTGCAGGCCCCTGATATCCTCCGGTGACATTAACTCGTCAATAGTGATCGGGTCTTGAGCTTCGTTCATTCGAGGAGCCTTTCCGGCTGTCATTCAGATGGGTTGACGATGGTGGTGTCGGTGATGAGGCCGAGGTTGAATTTCATATGGACCGCATCTCCGCGGCGGTAGCCCTGGAATTCGAACCCGCGTATATAGCTGAGCAGCTCATCGATCGTTTCAAGTTCTGCTTTTGCTTCGGCGAGGCCGATACTCTTTTCGGTGGCCTGCTGGGCTGAGAGGAAGTCCAGGTTCGCCCGGAGGGCCGAACGAGTCGCCTGTCCATCGATGAACAGAAGGTCCCGGGCATAACGCTCCACTCCAGTGGCGCCCGGCCCTTTTGATTTTTCAGATTCCTCGACAAGCAAGCTGACGAGGCTGAAGGTGGAGCCGATGATGATCCTGTTCCCCGAGATGGCAAGGGTGGGGGAGAAGTTGTACTCGATCCCCGGGTTTTCGGGTTTTGCGGGCAGTCCAAGGTCGACCCTGTAGCAATCGACACCAGCCACCTTTTCAGACTTGATCAGTAACCTCGGGGCCTTCGGCTCCTGTTGCATCCGTGCGAGGTTGAAGATTCCAACCACGCTTTTAAACCCGACAATGAAGGTCTTTCCATCCTTGCTGGAGTCCTCAAGGTCGAGGACCAGGGCTCCGCCGGGGATCGCCGGGCTGGGGGTGGGGCTGCCTTCGACGGGCTCCTGGTTGCCCAGCACCAGGGAGACGGTCTTGCCGAACTTGGGGAGGATTTCCTCCTGGAAGTCCAGGCCGCCCATGAACAACGAGACCGCCGCCGAAACCCGGGCCAGGGTGGACTTTGCCTCTGCGCTGAGGAATTGCTCGCTGGATTCCCACCATTGCCCCAGGTCCCTGGAGAGGGTGGCGATGCTGAGCATTTTCCGCTTTCGGATGCTGGATTCGAATTTACCCGGGGCGGTTTTTGGAAAGAAGGGCGAGTACTTTTCGGCGATCCCCCTGTCGTCGGGATGGAGAACAAGGCCGAGGTCGATACCGGACCAGCTGCTGTCCAGTGACAGGGTCACCAGCTCGCAACCGCGAAGAGCGCCCATGAGCCCGCTCAAAAGCAGGCTGGTGACAGGGTCATCCAGCTTGGCTGCCAGCCCTGCCCCGATGCCCGGGATGAAGCCTGGCTTGATGGTGGCCCTGGCGAGAAACTCATCATCGGCTGGCGCCCTGGAATATACCGGCGACCGGCTGACTGATTTCTCGGTTCTTCCGCTGGCAAGGTCGATGACGTCTTCGAGCATTTTTTTTGAATTAGATACAGCGAGGATGTCATCGAGGAACGCGAACTGGGTGTCGCCGAACTTCTCGATGGTGTGGCCTTCATGCTCAGCTGTTTCTGTCTGGATGGGGAAGCCGAAATTCGCCTCGGCTGCGGCGTCGAGGGCTTTGCGCCCGGCCTCGAGAGCCGATTTGTTTTTCCCTCTCGTCAGCAGCAGCCACTCGTTTCCGCCGGTGAAGGTGAGCCGGCTTGCAAGCAGGGCATCGGTCCCCAGGAGGTCATCGAAGAGGTCGAGAGGTTTGCGGTTCGTCGCCTTCTCCATGCCGGAGAGGTTCTCCATCATCTCCTGGTAGTCATCGCTTTGCTGGTAGGCCTTTCCAGTCCTGGAGTCCAGGATTCGTTTCAGCTTAGCTGAATCAAGGAAGCTCCGTAGTCGTGCTCCGGCTTTGCGGGTTTGTACAAAACCGGTGACGTTGGCGGGGGTCCAGTCTGTAAGCAGGGAGCATTCCAGGAGTGGGTCGAAGGCGAAAGCAACGCTGGCTGGCGCGATCAGCAGTGTTGCAGCCAGCATAAGGAGGCGTAATGACAAGGAGGACATGATTGTTTTCCCCTGGAGGATGCCGGTAGTTTTTAAGGAAGAGCCTCTTGGTATCAAAATTATTAGTAAATCGCCGATGCTCAGCTATTTTCAAATTGTAGGCATTTGTCGATGGAAAACAGGTGCCGCATATTTCTCGATTCCAGATCAGGGGACCTTAGCTGCGGGCAGGGCAGCCAGCCTGAAATTCCATGGAGGCCTGCGGGTTCTAAGTTGTTTATTCGCCCGATAATAAAACAATTTATAAAAGAACTTGAGGCTGCGGATTCGAGCCCTATAATTCGGCCTTCTGCTTCTTTGAACGCTGCAGAGACTTTGTAGTGAAAATGGCTGGTTTTCGGCGGTTACGGTTAACCGCCAAAGGGAATCGGTCGATATCAGAGAAGAGCAAGGGCAGAGCCTGGGGGCGTCAATATATTCCCGCAAGGGGCGGGATAGGATTGGTTTCGTTATTTTACGGTTTTAGTTTTTTTTCAGGTAGTTATGAGCGTTTCAGTTGCAGGTAAGAAAGTCATGGCTGAGCGGATCCGGAACATCGGGATCGTAGCCCACATTGATAGCGGCAAGACCACCATCACAGAGCGGATGTTGAAGATCTGTGGAAAGATCCACAAGCTCGGTGAGGTTCATGATGGCGAGGCCACCATGGACTTTATGAAGGAAGAGAAGGAGCGCGGGATAACCATCGGGTCCGCTGCTACCTATTTCGAGTGGAAGCGCTATGAATTCAATCTGATCGATACTCCCGGCCACGTGGATTTTACCGCCGAGGTAGAGCGCTCCTGCCGTGTTCTCGATGGCGCAATCCTTGCCATCGACTCTGTTGCCGGTGCCCAGGCCCAGAGTGAGACGGTTAACCGCCAGCTGAATAAATACGGAGTTCCCCGCCTTGCGTTCATCAACAAGATGGACCGGGTTGGCGCTGATTTTGAGAACGCTGTCCTCTCTCTGAAGAAGAATCTCTCGCTTGAAGCTATTCCTATCCAGATCCCGGTTGGCGAAGGCCCCGAGTTCAGCGGATTTATCGATCTCGTTGAAATGGAACAGATCATGTTCCCCCAGGACGATGACGACCCCGCTGCCTTTGAGCGTCTTCCGATCGACCCCGAGGTCCTTGAGCTGGCCGAAGCCAAGCGCGCTGATCTCCTGGATGTACTGAGCCTCCATTGCGATGAGCTGACAGAGGTTCTTCTTGAAGGAGAAGAGCCTGAGACCAAGCTCCTGCGCAAGGCGCTTCGCGATGTAACCATCGAGGGCCTGATTGTCCCCGTTCTCCTTGGTTCTGCGCTTCACAACAGGGGTGTTCCCGCCTTGCTCGATGCAGCCGTCGATTACCTGCCCAACCCGCTGGACAAGGGTGCGGTAGAAGGTGCTGTTCCCAAGACCGAGGAGCCGATCTCTTTTGGTCCGAATGCAGATGAGCCCCTTGGCGCGATCGTTTTCAAGACAGTTCATTATTCAACGGGTGACCTGACCTTCATCCGGGTGTTCTCCGGAACCCTGCATGCCGGCAAGGGCGCCTTCAATCCCCGCCTCGGCAAGCATGAGAGAGTTGGCCAGATTTACCGTGTCCATGCCGGGTCGAGGGAGTCCATCGAATGTGCCCAGGCCGGGCAGATTGTGGCCTGTGTCGGCCTTAAGAAGAGCGCGACCGGCGACACCCTCTGTGCCAAGGAAAACCAGATAGCCTACGGCTCGACCACCTTTGCCAATCCTGTCATCTCGATGGCTGTTGAGCCCTCGACATCCGCAGACCGGGACCGCCTCGGAGAGGTTCTCGGGATCATCTCCCGTGAAGATCCTACCTTCCGCGTGGCGACTGACGAAGAGACCGGGCAGACGATTATGTCGGGTATGGGAGAGCTGCACCTCGAGGTGGTTGTCCACCGGATCCGCGACGACTTCCGTCTCCATGTGATCACGGGGAAGCCCCGGGTCTCCTACAGGCAGACCCTCAAGCGTCCCGGGACCGTCAATTGCCGGCATATCAAGCAGACCGGTGGATCGGGCCAGTACGCGGTTGCCAAGATCGAGTTCGAGCCCATCGAGGGAGAAGAATTCGAATTTGAAGATACGATCAAGGGTGGCGCAATTACCGCCGAATTTATCAAGTCCCTGCGCAAGGGGATCGAAGACTACTGTGTCTCAGGTGGTAAGCGTGCCGCCAAGATCCAGGGTCTGCGTGCAACCGTCGTCGACGGCAAGATGCACGAGGTCGATTCCAGCCAGTTAGCCTTCTATGCCTGCGGAGTCAAGTCCGCAAGGGAAGCCGAAGAGAGCTGTGGCCTGACCCTGCTCGAGCCGGTCATGCGGGTGGTGGTTACCACTCCAGAGGATTACCTCGGGGCCGTGATTGGCGACCTCAATTCCCGGGCCGGCATCATTGCCCAGATCGGCGATGAGGGCAAAGATAAGCAGGTTGAGGCGCGGGTTCCTCTGCGCAACCTCTCCGCATACGCCACCGGGCTCAGGAGCCTGACCAGTGGCCGCGGCGACTACAGCATGGAGCCCGATGGCTACCAGGTGGTTTCAGAGGAGGTCGCCGCAGAAATCAGTGGCGAATCCGACTGAGGCACTCGGTATTCGGATTACTCGCAGGTCGCAGCCTGTTGCTCGCAGCCGAGGCCGTCATCCGTCCGGTCGTTGCCGCAATCCCCTGCGGGATATCCGGGGCTGCTGGGTGATGGAGGAGCAGGCGCTGCGCCACCGGTGAACAGCCAGCTGAAGATGATAATGGCGTCTGTGATCTCTATGTTTCCGGTATCGTTCGCATCTGCGGCGTCCATGCAGGCCGGCGCGGCACCTCCAGAGAACAGGTAGAGCAGGGGAATGACACCGTCGGTCAGGTTGATGCTTCCGTCGGAGTTCGCATCTCCGCGCACCAGGGGGACCCCTGGCGGCCCGGCGCATTCTTCCAGCTCGCTGCATTGAGGGTCTTCGCAATCGCTCAGGCCGTTGCCATCGTCGTCGATCCCGTTTGAGCAGAGCTCGATGGGGGGCGGCGGGAGCTCTTCACCAGTCGAGATGTCGCAGAGGGAGGAGGCGAATTCGGCATCGTCATTGCGGTCCTGTGCGGAGGAGGCGATGCCGACATAGGCTGTTTCAGGAAGCTCCATTGCCCGGCGGTACAGCTCGACCCAGTTCTTCCCATCGAGCGACCGCGAGCCAATCGCTTCTCCGCCTGTGTATTCAAGGCGGATCCAGGCCTCGCGGCCGTCGAGGTTTTCGGCGCTGGTACGGCTCCGTGTGGTTGAGCCCTTGGTTTCTCTGCGCAGGAAGGTGTAGCGCAGCCCCCTGAGGCCGGTGTCGGTGAAGAGCATAGCTGCGAACTTTGAGTCCGGGTCGAGGTCCTCGCGAATCATGAAGCCTGTCTGGGCGCGCCCGGTCCACTCGGCGCTGCCGAGGCGGGCGATGAAGGGGCCGGCGGTGGGAAGCTGCCTGTAGGTGAAATTGAATTGATCGCTCCTGCTGCGGATACCATCCCCTCCCGCGACAGTATCTATACAGCCATCATCCTCGATGCGGGCGCCGCCGGGAACCTCTGGTGGCGGGTTCCCGATGCCAAGTAAGGTCCAGGGCTCGATCTCCCCCGGGCGAAAGGCTGCGCGCGCTTCTGCGGTTGCCTGGCCCTGGTCTCCGGTTTCATCTGTGACGGTGAGGCGAATGGTGTAGGTCCCGCGCTCGGAGTAGGTATGCTCCCTGCTGACCCCTGTGCCGATGGATCCATCTCCGAAATCCCAGGAGTAGCCTGTGATGGCTCCATTCGGCGAAGATGATGGGCTTGCATCGACAGAGACCGTCAGGGGTTTCTGCCCCTCATTCGGTTCGATGGTGAAGTCCGCCCGTGGTCCCGGTTCCACGATGTCAAAGTAATCGAAATCAACGGTGAAGGTGGCGCCGCCGCCCCAGGTTTTCATGACAAGGCCGATGGACTGGAGGGCGTCAGGGGTGGTGAACTCCTGGGCGAAGGTCCAGGCCGGGTCTTCGTCTCCCTTGTAGTAGAAGCGATAGGTGTCACATTGTTTCTCGATACGCAATTGCACCGGGGCACCCTGCAGGATGGCGTCAACCCAGCCGTGTCCGATGTTGTTGATTCCGCTGCGCTCCAGGAAGAGGTTGGCCTGCATCCCGTTGACGGTTCTCTGCTGTCCGATATTCCAGTGGATGATGTCGCTGCCGCCGAAATGCAGAAGCAGGCCGGCGAGAAATGGGTCAGTGGCAGGGGGCGCAGGGGAGGGATGGATCCGCAGCCGGGTTTCGATCAGGAAGTCAGAAGCCGGATCGACAGGCATCCTGAGTTGGGGGGCACGGTCAACACCACTCCAGGTATCAAAATTCTGTCCGAATCCACCTGCTCGCGGGACCTCCATTCGCCACCAGGTGTTGCCATCGTCGTCTTCCACCTGGCTGTAGGAGATGCCCGGCTGAGGCTCGTAAAGCTCCCAGGTGTCGCTGCCTGCGGGATCATCGTCGAAGTCGTCATCGCGAATCGATGAGGGAGATGCGACGTTAACTCCCAGGGTTAAAGTGCTGCTCTCATTCTCGGTTGAGGCCTCCAGGGTGATTTCGACAGGTTCGAAATCGTCCGGAGTCCAGCCCTGGATCGTGGAACTTGCGGGGTCATAGACCAGGCCCTCGGGGCCGGAAGCCAGGTTTAGAACGGGGCGAGGCTGTCCGGTTCCCTCAACGAAACGAATAAAGGGCATGCCGATCCAGGCAGTGTCAAGGTTCACCTTATCGCAGGAGAGCCGGATCCCAGGGGGGGTCTCGGGAACTTCTTCGATTGAGAAATAATCGAAATCGAAGGTTTCTTCTGCGGTGATGGCCGGGCCCCATGTTTTGAGGAGGAGGCCGATGTAGACCGGGGACTCTGCTGCCTGGACCCGGCAGACGATCTCCCATGGATCCGTATCATTTTCGCGCCAGGCGAAGGCGTATTCACTTCCCGTCCTGGTGATCATGAGGGAGAGCTCCTGCAGCCCGGGATCGATCCTGCACAGGGGGGCGGTGCCCGTCCTTTGCAGGACAAGCTCGGTGCCCCTGTGAAACCCCCAGTGAAAAAGATCCCGCTCTGCAAACTGCACCATCAGGTTGGCAAGGTAGGATTCGTTGAAGGGGGGCCAGGTAGGATTCTCCGGGTCGCCTGATCCCTGGAAGCGCACCCGCGTGGAGATGATGAAATCCTCGGGGAAGTCGGACCGCCTTAGCTGGGGCGCGTTGTCGACGTGGGCCCAGTGGTCAAGAACGAGTCCCGCCGGCAGGGTCATGCGCCAGTATCCGTCATCGCTTGACGGTCTCGGGCCGGGTGCGGGTTCGTAGTATTCCCAGGCGGGGTTGCCCAGGGGGTCTTCATCGAAATCGTCGACCTGCCCGTGGAGAAACGCGGCCGGGGCCAACAGGGTGATGAGGATGGCGGTTTTCAGGCAGGGTGAAGGTTTCATAGGTTCCTGTATTACTGGAAAGGGGAAGGCCAGGAGCTCGCGACCCGGGCGGGCTTGAGGTGCAGGAGGAAGGCTCGCTGCGCCCCCTACGATACTTCAGGGATGTTGAAATCAGAAAAAGTAATCCGGTGTTGAATCTTCCGTGTTTTCGTGGAGGCTCAAGGTTCGAATCATTCGCTTTTTCCGTAGAAATCAAAGAGGCCCTCGATGAACCGCCTTGTATTCCGGATGTGCTTTCTTTTCTCATTGCTCGCCAGCTCTTCACTCTCAGCTGAGGAGGGTGGGAAGGCCGGTGGTGCTGTACGTCCCCTGGTCCTTCTCACCAATGACGATGGGATCAACTCTCCCGGAATCAAGGCCTTGATGAGGGAGCTGCCGAAGATTGCAGATGTAGTGGTCGTGGCTCCCGCGACCAACAAAAGCGGCGTTTCTCAGAGCTTGACCTACAGGGGAGATCTGAAGGTTTACAAGCGCGAGGCGCCCGAGGAATTGAAGGACCTTCCCCGGAAGCCTGCCGCGTTCTATGCGGTAGAAGGCACCCCGGCAACCTGCGTTCTCCTGGGACTCAGTAATTTCACCCTGGGGCGGCCCTTCGACATGGTCATCAGTGGTATCAATCCCGGCTCCAATATAGGCGCAGATGGGAACCTGTCCGGCACGGTAGGAGCGGCTCGTATGGGAGTGGATATGGGTGTTGCAGGGCTCGCTGTGTCGTCCTCGGCGGGAATGAAAAATATGCCACACGTGGCGCAGTCACTGGCGAAGCTCCTCGGGCAGGTCTTTTCCGTGGGGGCGGAAAAGGGAGTTTTGTTGACTGTGAATTATCCCGGCGGGGGCCCCGAGAAGTGGAATGGGGCCACCATTACAGGTGTCGGTGCCGGCAAGTACCAGATTGCCTACAGGCAATTGACAGGCGAGGAGAAAAAGGCCTCCGAAGAAAAAAATAAGGAGGCAGAGGGCGCAGCTCCTGAGTCGCAGGAGGAGGCCCTCTTGTTCAGAGCCCGGTTCGGGAGATCGGAGGAAGAGCCTGTCGAAGGCACCGCACGTCACGCGATCGCCCAGGGGAAAATCAGCGTGACATCGATCCCCAGCCTGTCGCTGAAGGCCGATGTGGCGAAAAAGAGAGTCGCCGCCAGCAGGAAGAAGCTGGCCGGGCTGGATTTCTTTAAATAATCACCGCTGCTCAGTTCGCCGCTTTGCCGCCCTGGCGTTTTTTCCGGTTTTCTTCCCGCGCCTTTTTCTTCTTGTCGGCTTTTGCCCTGGCCGCCTTGCTGGCTCGTGCCTTTGCCCTGGCCTGGATCTCTTTTACTGCCGCCGCGTATTTTTTCTTGGCCGGCACGTACTCGGGGTTGACGCAGGTGTCCTTCCAGCGGAAATAGACCTGGGCCAGTCCTCCTTCGGCTTCGGGGTATTGCCCCTTGTCATCGGTGGCAGCCATCCAGTCCGAAAGAATCTTTCGATGGGCCTGGAGGATCTTGGAGTATTCCGGGTTGGAGGCCAGGTTGTTGATCTCGTGGGGATCCACGGAATGGTCGTAGAGTTCTTCTGCCGGTTTCTTCGGCCCCATAAACCGTGCCTGCACGGCGTTCAGCTTCCCTTCGGCGAAGAGCTTCTTCATCTCCTTGGTGTGATCCCTTCCATCCCGGTACTGTGGCTGCATCCAGGGGCGGTCGGTCAGGAAGTTTTTCAGGTAGCGAAAGCGATCCGTCCGGACGGTGCGAATGTGTTCGATCGTGTAGTCGCATCTGTCCCTTGCGGAGATGACGAAGGAGCGGGGCTTGTATTGCGGGGCAAAGACATTCCTGCCCTCCATGTGAGCGGGGATCTTGATTCCGGCCAGGGCCAGGGAGGTGACACTGATGTCGATCCCGCTGACCAGGTCTTTGCGGACCGTGCCTGCCGCAACAGGGTCTTTCCCGCCGGGCCAGTGAACGATGAGCGGCACCCGGACTCCCTCCTCGTAAACAAACTGCTTGTGGCGCAGCATCCTCATGCCATGGTCGGTAAAAAAGAAAATGGCGGTGTTCTTAAAAAGGCCGTCTTTCTTCAGCCTGCTGATGATCGAGGCGACCTCCTGGTCTGTCTTCAGGACGCAATCGTAGTGGTGGGCAATCTCTCTGCGAGTGATGCTGGTGTCTGGGTAGTAGGGGGGGATGGGGACCTTCGCAGGGTCGACCGTTTTCACCGGTCGGTTTTTGCCGCCCCGCAGTTGGATCTGGGCAAAGAAGGGCTGGCCGGCCTTTCGTCCCCTCCAGTCATTCATCTTTGAGTAGAGGCGGTCCCTCTTGTAGACGAAATTGTAATCATCCTTCCCCTGGTTATAGGTGTAGTAGCCGGCTTCACGGAAGAGCTCCGGGATGGTTTTGACACCGGCGGGCAGGTGGATCATTCCAAGTTCAGAGTACTTGCCGGCTGAATTGTCCCGTGAGCTGCGGTGGTTGTGGAGGCCAAAGCTTGTCTGCATGGTTCCCGTCACGAGGGCGGAGCGGGTAGCCGAGCAGACTCCCGCAGGCATGTAGGCCCTGTCGAAGCGAACTCCTCCTGCAGCCAGTGAATCAATGGCAGGAGTTTTAATGAGCTTATCTCCGTAACAGCTCATCCAGTTGTTCATGTCCTCCACGTAAATCCAGAGGATGTTCGGGCGGGGAGCAGCCTGGGTGGGGCTCGAAAGACCCAGCCAGAGGGGTAAGAGTAGAAGAGTTGCCAGGAACCGTAGAGGCATGTCAGGTATTCCAATCGTAATAACAGGGGTGGGTGGCTCCACCTGCTGGTGCCGCCAATTTTATAAGTTAACTGAACGAGGAACGAAGGGAAGCAAGCAAGTTCCGTTAATCAGTCAAATGGTAACATTAAGGGGGAATTTGACGAAAATTCGGCCTTTTCAGGGTGCTGAAAGGGGCCGTATTTGACATTGCCCTCCAATAGGGTGAAACTCCTCAGTCGCAGTTGTTTTGCCTCCAGGAGCCGTATATGAAGACTGATATACAAATTGAGAAGGCCACGCCGAAGCTGCCGATTGGCGAAATCGCCGGTCGACTCGGCCTGGGGGAAGATGATTTTCTTCCCCATGGAAGGCATATAGCGAAGCTTCCCTATTCCCTTCTCAGGAAGGAGCCCGGGAAGAAGAAGGGCAAGCTGGTCCTGGTGACCGCAATGAGCCCGACTCCTTCCGGGGAAGGCAAGACGACGACCTCGATCGGCCTTGCCGATGCTCTCAACGGTATCGGGGCCAACACCAGCCTTGCAGTTCGGGAACCTTCCCTTGGGCCTTATTTCGGCATCAAGGGAGGAGGTACCGGTGGCGGGATGGCACAGATTGTACCGGCCGAGGATATCAACCTGCATTTTACAGGGGATATTGCCGCGGTTGCCAAATCAGCCAATCTCCTTGCAGCGCTCATCGACAACCACCTTCATCACGCCAACAAGCTTGGTATTGACCAGCGGCGGATCACCTGGAAAAGAGTGGTAGATCTCAACGACAGGGCTCTTCGCGATATTGTCATCGGCCTCGGAGGCCCACTCCATGGCGTGCCGAGAAAAGATGGCTTTTATATCGCCCCGGCCTCGGAAATCATGGCGATTCTTTGCCTCGCCACCAGCTTCCCTGATCTGAGGGACCGGATCCGTAAAATCATTTTCGGCTATACCCGGGACCGCCAGCCGCTGACCTGTGCCGACCTCGGTGTCGATGCGGCAATGTCTGTCCTGCTCAGGGATGCCGTCCTCCCCAACCTGGTCCAGACCCTGGGGCACTCCCCGACCTTTGTCCATGGAGGACCCTTTGCCAATATTGCGCATGGGTGCTCCAGTGTGATTGCGACGCGCCTGGGCCTCCAGAT
The DNA here is from genome assembly GCA_964615885.1 of uncultured Planctomycetia bacterium. GTDB lineage: Bacteria > Planctomycetota > UBA8108 > UBA8108 > UBA8108 > UBA8108. The sequence goes on from CAZTRG010000142.1 coordinate 21,139, forward strand.
GTCCGACTACCTGATTACCGAGGCTGGCTTCGGTTCAGATCTTGGAGCCGAGAAGTTCTTCAATCTCAAGTGCCGGCTGTCCGGCCTCAGGCCGGATGTGGCGGTGATTGTCGCCACCCTCAAGTCCCTTGAGTTTCATGGGGGCTACAGGTCCGGGGGCGGTTGGGATAATCTCAGCCGGCATATCGACAATGTCAGGCAGTTCGGGGTGACCCCGGTAGTCGCCATCAACCGTTTTCCGGATGACTCCGTTCGTGGCCTCAACCGGCTCCGAAAGGCCTGCGGGAAAAAGCGGGTCCGTTGCGCGGTGTCTGACGTTTACAGGAATGGCGGCGAGGGCGGAGAGGACCTGGCGCGCGCTGTTCGAGAGGCCGCCTCGCGTTCGAACCCGAAAAAATTCAAGCTTCTCTATCCTGACAAGATGAAGCTCCGCGACAAGGTGGAGACCATTGCCAGGAAGGTTTACGGCGCCCGCGGGGTCAACTATACCAAGGAGGCGGCCGGGCTCTTCGACCAGTTCGAGGATATGGGCTTCGGCAAGTTGCCGATCTGCATGGCCAAGACCCCGATGTCCTTTACCGACAACCCAACTCTTGTCGGTGCCAGGAAGGATTTCGACATTACAGTCACCAGCGCCATGCTGTCTGCAGGAGCAGGTTTCGTGGTGGCGATCGCGGGCAACGTGATACCGATGCCGGGCCTTCCCAAGGTCCCCGCGGCACTCCGGATCAAGATCGATGATGAGGGCAACCTGATCGAGATGGCCTGATGGAGCCCCGGGGCCCGGGCAGGGGAAGTAATCCTTTTTTCAATCCGGGTTTTGGCATTTAATGAAACCCGGTTGTTCAGGTTGACTCCTCAGGGCCATGGGTGTGTTTCATATGTCATTTTTCAGCCCGGTTTGCCGATCCTCGCTGCGTGGAATGCCCTTCCCCGCTGCCGTCCTGCTTTTTGTTGCAGGCTTTCTTTGTTCCCCGGCGCTGGCCATCCAGGACAGCCAGGGAAGAGCAAAGGCCCAGCCTCCGCTTCCACTGGAGCAGGAGAAGGCCCTGGACCTGGTTAAGGACATCTACGCGGCTGACTACGCTGCTCAAGGGGCAGAGAAACGCCGCGCCCTGGCGGGTAAGTTGCTGGCCCAGGCCGACAAGGAGAAAGATGACACCACCCGGTTTGTTCTGCTGAGTGAGGCGGTCAAGGCAGCCTCCCAGGGAGGAGATCTCTCCGCCGCATTTTCTTCCGTTGACAGGATCGAGGGTGCCTGGGCAGTCGATTCTTTCGACCTCAAGAAATCCGCTCTTGGATTTTTCAAGCCCGGGAAAAAGCCAGGGCTCCTGGAGAAGGAAATCACCGCGAGGGCCTACCTTGACCTGGTCGATGTGGCCATCTCCGCTGACCGGTACAAAGATGCGCTTGCAGTCTGTGAGGATGCGCAGGAGGTTATCGAGAGGCTTGGCGCCAGGGAGTTCAAGTCAGATCTGAAAATGAAGAAGGCCAGGGTGGAGGAGCTCTCGAAGGCCTTTGGCGGATTGCGCCAGCAGTATCTGCGCCTCCTTGAAGATCCGGATGACACGGCTGCCAATCTTGCGGTTGGGGATTTCTATTCCGAAAAGAAAAAAGATCCAGGCGCAGGGGCCCCCTTTCTCGCCAGGACAAGGACTCATGTTCTCAGCGAGGTCTCCAGGGCCGATGTTGCCGCCGCCTCGGGGGAGGGTTCTTTATTCGAAGCTGGCGAGGGCTGGGCGGATCTGTACCTTGCAGGGAAAAAGAAAAGGCCGGATTTCAGGGACCGGGCTCTTTACTGGTATGGCAGATCGCTGGCAAAGAGTACGGGGCTGGAGCGTACCAGGGTTCTGCAGCGTATGCGGGAGATCAGGGGGGATCTTCGTGAGCTGCTCAAGCCGCTTAAGCCCAGCGAGTTCCGTGCCCTGGTATGGAAGGACGCTGCTTCCGGATGGGCTCCGACGCAATTATCTGCATTGAATCCTGTCCGCAAGAGTGGAAGCCTGGTGGTGAGGAATCCATCGGATCGCATGTTCAGCTACCTGGTCTGCACTCCGGATGTCCGGGGCGATTTTACCGCCCAGTTTACAGTTAAGGGGGCGGTTGGAGTCGGGCTTCTTCGTGGTTCAGGGCGTTCCATCAGGGGGGCCGAGATCCCTTTGCGCGGCGGGACAGCCAGGGTCGTGATTGAACGATCAGGGAAAAGCCTTGTCTACAAGCTGGGTAAGAAAAAGATGACTCCCCGCCAGCTTGGTTATCCCTGGGCCAATGACCGCAACCCTCAGCACATCTTCTTTCGCATCCCGAGGAAAAAGCTCTGCTACCTGTCTTCGGTCCAGTTCTACCAGGAGCCGATTCCTCCGGCCGAGCCGGGCTCAAATCCCCGGGGGCAGGATGGAAGGAAATGAGGCTGGCCTCCTTGTTGACCCTGGCCTTCGGTCAATTTCTCAGCTGTGCCTGTTTCTGTGCAGAGGGCTTGCCGGCTGTGGGGGCGGCGCCGGGAATCGGGTGCCGCAAGGCGCCTGAGAAGGTCCGGCGCTTACAGATCAGCAGGCCAGGAACCTACGAGAACTACCTTGTCGATGGTAACTGGGTGGGTAAAAACCTGGTCAAGATCAACTCGGACAAGGTGGTCCTGAAAAATTCGGAGATCAGGAACGGGCGCCACAATGCGGTGACCGTCTATTCCGACGATGTGTTGATCGAGGGCTGCCGAATTCATCACCTGCTGGCGGGCACTTTCAAGGACCAGGCCGATGCACACGGCATCACCGGCCGGCCAGGGCGTTTGACGATAAGGAATTGCGAGATCTACCTGGTGTCAGGTGATTGCCTCCAGTTCGACCCGGGCCGGGGTGCCTGGGGAGATGTCCTTGTTGAGAACTGCACCTTCTGGACCGGCCCCCTGCCTGCAGCAAGTGCCGGCTTTAAAAAAGGCGAAGTTCCCGGGGAGAATGCTGTTGATACCAAGCAGCTGGCAAAAAATCCCCGCAGTCGACTGGTGCTTCGGCGCTGCCTTTTTTACGGCTGGAGGGATGGGCCGATCAGCAATATGGCAGCTCTGAATCTCAAGGAGAACGTGAAGGTCACGGTGGAGGACTGTGTTTTCAGGGACAATGAAATCAGCTTCAGGCTGCGTGGCGGATCCTCTGGGAGAGGAGGGGCCCTGGTGGAGATCTCCGATTGCGCCGTCTACCGCTCAGGTCTTGGGCTGAGAATCGAGGACGGCATCCGGAACCTGGAGGTGAGGCGCCTCGGGGTCGGCAAGGGGGTGCTGCGGGAAACGATGATGGCAGGTGGTGGAGCGGGGAAGGGTTTTATCCTGGAGGAGAGGTACGAGGCCCCTGCCCTGGAGAAGGTTCTGCAGGTGGGGCCGGCGGCCTACTTCAGGTCCCTCAAGAAGGACTGAAGGATCAGTTCTTCTTTCCCCCGTGCTTCCTGGCCAGGTGGTCGCGAACGAACTCTTCTATGACCAGCTTCTTGATTCCGTTTGCCTTGGCAACCTCCTTGGTTCGGTCAACGGGAACCTGCCACCTGGAGCCAAGGTAAAGTGCCCAGAGACCCCAGATCCGGTTGCCGTTGGAGCCGTTGATCAGCAGGGGCTTCTCGGCCTCGGTCAGCAATTTGACGAAGCTGTCAGCCTGGGCGTCATCGATAGAATCCGGCCCAACGGGGAAATGAACGAAGCGCAGGCCCAGCTGTTTCATGTGGGGCTCCATTTCGAATCCAAGCCCGCCAAGCTCCCAGTCCATCAGGACGTTGATGATCGACTTGCCGCCGTACTCCATGGCGAATCCGAAGTCAGGCTGGGGCAGCTGGCCACTGAGTATGTAATCCTTCCCAAGCTCAAAGCAGGATCCCCGCAGGGGAACGAGATCATCGGATTCGGCAGGGGAGAGGAGGGCCTCGTTAAAGATTTCAGCCTTGCTGCCGCCTTTGCCTTTGCCGGAGCCA
>CAZTRG010000143.1:0-12628 GCA_964615885.1 uncultured Planctomycetia bacterium
GGAGGTCAGGGAGCTTGTCAGCTCCGGCGGCGCTGTATTCGTTGACGTCCGCTATGAAAAGGACTTCCTTCTTCAAGGCCACCTTCCCGCGGCCATCAATATTCCTGTTCGCAAGATGACCAGCGCGGAAATCGAGTCCGCCCTTAACAGCCGTTTTGAGCAGGACCCCCCTGTCATCATTGTCGGCTATGGCAAGCGCAGCTCTTTCTACGGCCAGGTCCTCGGACTCAAGCTGCTGCGCAAGGGCAAAAACTTCCTCGGGCTCTACACCGTCCCCCACGAGTATCCTGACCAGGGCCCCACCCGGGCCCATGTCCAAAAATGGCAGCAGGCCAATCGCGGCGACCTCCTAAGCTCCCTGGGCTCTCCCTTCCGCCATGCCATCGAATGGCTGCAGGGCGTCTTCGGGCACCTCGCTATTGCCATTCTCATCAGCGTCCTTCTGCTCCGGGTTGCGCTCCTGCCGCTGTGTTTCAAGACAGAGCGGGACCAGGCGCTGGCTAAAAAGCTGGAAGGGAAGATTGCCGCGCTCAGAAAGAAGCTGGAAAAGGATCCTGAGCGTCTCCTGCGGGCCACCAACGCCCTGAGAAAGAAAAACGGTATCACCCCGGTGCTGAATCTCCTGAGCACCGGCCTCCAGGTCTTCGTGATGCTTCTTTTCTGCACCGCCATCAACGCCATCGGCACCACCAACAGTGATTCACTCGGCTGGATACCGGATCTCTCGGCCGCCGACCCTCTCCTGCTGCTGCCTCTCCTGCTCGGCTGCACCGTCCTGGCACACGTGCTCCTGAGCGCCGGTGGCTCCTCGAAGAAGAGAGTGGCCATGGCCATCGCCTTTGGCGCGCTGCTCTTTGCCATCAGCTACAACTTCAGCGCAGCCGTGAACTTCTACCTCACCCTGAGTATCGGAACCGGGCTGGTGCAGACACTGCTCTTCAGCCATTTCATTACCAGGCGAAACCAGCAGGCTCTTAGCCACAAGAGCAGTGATGAACATCGCTCCGTGGTGGACCTTGCTGATTCGGCCGCTTACGAGGGCTGTGGTAACAAGGCCGCCCGCCTGGGCATCATGATCCAGGCCGGCCTGCCTGTACCCGGGGGGTTCGTGCTGACAGCGGAGCTGCTCGAAGAGGGAGGAGAAGATTTTAACTTCCCGGCCCGGGAGGCTGGAGAGGTCGAGGCCGCCTGGAGAGCGGCCGGAATCAATAAGGCTGCCGTCCGCAGCTCGGGCCTGAACGAAGATGGATCCAGCAAGAGCTATGCGGGAATCTTCGACTCGGTGCTGAACGTGGACTGGAAGGGCTTGCTCGAGGCAGTCAGAAAAGTAAGAAACTCATTATCCGGTGGACGGGTGAGCTCCTACGGTATCGAAACCGGGGAGCACGGCGGAATCGTCGTTCAGAAGATGGTTGCCGCCGAATATGCGGGGGTGCTCTTTACCGAGCACCCGAGCGAGACGGGGAGCATGCTGGTTGAGCTTGTCGAGGGGTTGGGTGAGGCGCTGGTCAGCGGAACGGCCACACCATCATCCTTCCGCTTTGGCCGCTACAGCGGCCAGGCACTTGATAAGCATTGCTCCCCGGTCGACCTCTCCCCCCTGGTTGAGCTGGGAGCGGAAATCGAGGCCCTCTTTGGATCACCGCAGGATATCGAGTGGGCCTATCACGATGGACGCTTCCTCATTCTCCAGGCCCGCGACGTCACCACCAGGATCACGGAAAAAAGAGGCGGCAAACCCGGAGATCCCTTCGAGCTCGAGCGCAGACGGCTTCTCGAGCTGGCGACAGAGGACTGTGATCCCGGCCACCTGGCAGGCAGCACCGAAGAGGCTGTCTTCCACCAGAACGAGCTCTCCGAGCTCCTGCCGCGCCCGACCCCGCTCAGCTTCTCGCTGATGCAGTCGCTCTGGGAGCCGGGCGGAAGTGCGGACCTGGCCTGCAGAACCCTCGGCATTCCCTACGAGGCCAGCGAAGATGGACCGGCCCTGCTGACACGGGCCTTCGGGCAGCTCTATATCAACCGCAGCGAGGAGAAAAAGCGTTCGGCCAGGGGTCCCGGGCTCCTTGCCTCCTTCCAGCTCACCCGTGACGCCTCGAAGCTCAAGCGCCAGTTCCTCGAGGGATTCCTGCCGGGCTACCTGCAGGAGCTGAAGATCCGGGAGGCCATCGAGCTCTCCCGGCTGGAAACCAGCGACCTGCTCAGGCTCTTCAGCCAGTGGAAGGACAGCCTGTGTACCCGCACCCACGTACAGGTCGAGATCATCAACATCGCCGCGGAATTCTATATGCGCTCAGCTGAGCGTGCGCTCAAGGGAAAGGTCCCGGTATTGCACGATGTTCCCCAGACAATCGTCAGCAGCACCATGGCCCTTCTTCCCGCGATCAAACGGGGAGAACGTGAGCTTGCTGATTTCCTGGATATCTACAGCCATCGCTCCCCCCACGACTACGAGCTTGCCGCGCCTCGCTACTCAGAGGACCCCGGGATGCTCAACAGCCTGGTCGAAAGATCCTCAAGCGAGGACCACCCGGTTCCGGTTGGAATTGACGACAGCGAGAGCCCCTCCTCCTCCATCGCATTGATCGCTGCAGATCGCGCGAGCCAGTTCCAGGCTCTCAAGGAAGAGGCCAAGCACCACTGCCTGCGGGAGTTTGCCCTGCTGCGGCGGCTCCTGCTGGAGCTCGACCGTCGCCTGGGACTTGATGGACACATCTTCCAGCTCACTCTTGAGGAAATCGAAGGCGCCGGGGAAGAAGAAACGGCAGTCCAGCTGCTTAAGCTCGCAGAGGCCCGCAAGAGCCAGGAAGACATTTTCGCAAAGGTCGACCTCGGAACCAGGCTGACCCTCGAGGACCTGGAGAAGCTGCAGCCCAGGGCTCCAGAGGGAGAATGGACCCGCAGCGAAAACCATGACCTCAGCGGATCAGTCGTTGCCGGTAACAGCTGGGCGCTGGGCGCAGCGCGGGTATTGCACAGCCCCGATGAGATTGATTCCTTCAAGGAGGGCGAAATCCTCGTCGCCCGCTTCACCGATCCATCCTGGACTCCCGTATTCAGCCGGGCAGCGGGCCTCATCACCGAGGTCGGCGGGCACCTGAGCCATGCGGCAATCCTGGCCAGGGAGCTCGACGTTCCCGCCATCGTGGGAGTCGAGGGCGCCACCGGCAGCATCAGAACCGGGGATCTCGTACGCATGAACCAGGACGGCGGTATCGAGCTCGTTGCCAATTACGCCGGCGGCGATGCGGCCCAGCCCCGCCTGCGTGCATCGCTGCGGCGCCAGGATGAGATCCTCGAGGCCATGGTGGTCAATGTAAGCCGCAATGGCGCCACGGTCTCCACTGACAGGAACCTCGTTCCCGGCCAGGACCTCAAGGTTGTCCTCGATGAATCGGAAACAGAGATCGAGGCCCGGGTGGTCAGCCGCCGTGCCCCGGGAAAATACTCGCTGCGCTTTGATAAGCCGCTGGGGAAAAAGGGCCTCGACGATCCCCTGCTGAGCTGAGGCCCCCCGCTCCTGCCGGAAGAGGGTCAATCCATTTTCTTCCATCCGGCCCCGGCTGGCGTTAGACTCCCCCGCTGGGAATAAGTGCAATGCCAGGAACAGAAAACTACAAATCCATTACCATCGTAGGCGTCGGCCTGATCGGCGGCTCCCTTGCCATGGCCCTGCGAAAAAGCGGGTTCAAGGGGAGGATCTGCGGCGTCAGCCGGCCCGAGCCTCTCGAGGAGGCCATCAGCAAGGGCCTGATCGATGAAGGCTTCGATTACCAGCAGCTTGCCGAGGCCGTTTCGGGGTCGCAGCTCGTGGTTCTTGCCACCCCTATCAGCCGGATCATCGAGCTGCTCGGGGAGCTTGGAGCTGCCGGGGACGCCCTGGCTGCAGGCACCGTCATCACAGATGTCGGCAGCACCAAGGAGGAGATCATGCAGGCGGCGGCCGGCTCCCTGCCGGACACGGTCCACTTCATCGGGGGGCATCCGCTGGCCGGGAGCGAAGAACGCGGAGTCAAGGCCTCCGATCCGCTGCTCTTTGAGAATGCGATCTACGTGCTGACCCCCGCGGAGGACACGGAAAATTCTCCCGAGGTCGAGCGGCTTGGAGAGTTCATCTCTCTCACCGGGGCACGGGTGATGGTATTAACGCCCGGCAAGCACGACCTCATCGCTGCCGCTATCAGCCACCTGCCACAGATCCTGGCCGTCGAACTGGTCAACTCACTTGCTGACCTCGGAGAGGACAGCGACAAGGCCGTTCATCTCGCGGCTGGGGGCTTTCGCGATATGACAAGAATCGCCTCCAGTCCGTTTTCAATCTGGAAGGATATCCTCTCGAGCAATTCCACTGAGATCCGCAACCTGCTGGAAAATTTCAACCGGAGGCTCTCGAGCCTGCTCGACAATTTTGAGGTGGCCAGCCTGGAGGAGAACTTCAAACAGGCCAGGGAGGTTCGCTCAGCCCTTCCCAGCGACACCAAGGGCTTCCTGACGCGGCTCTGGGACCTCCGGGTGGTGGTCGAGGACCGGCCCGGGATGATCGCTGACATATCAGGACACCTCCACAGCAAGGGTCTCAACATCAAGGACATGAGTGTCCTCAAGGTACGAGAGGGTGAGACCGGAAGTGTGCGGATCGCCTTCGGCACCCGGGAGCAGGCCCTCGAGGCGCTCGCCGAGCTTGAAGAGGCCGGCTACCAGGCGCGATTGCGCGAGTGAGGTTCGCTGCAGACCACCAGGAGCTCGTCGATGGAGATATTCGAGTCCCCCTGGCCTGAATGCATCATCGGCCGGCGGCGGATCTCGACCTTCTCATAGAACTCACCACAGAGGGCGCCAAAGCGTTTCAGCGGCTCAGCGCAGCCCTGGCCTGAGTACTCCTTCAGCAACAATCCCGTTGGCGATGAATAGCTGATAACCAGCTTGGCGCCACAGCAGGATGCCCCCTTCAGAACCCTGCGGAATTCATCCTCAACTTTTGCAGGGCTGCAGAAGTCAGATCGAAAACGTTGTGACAATACCGGGTAGCGGCCCCTGAGGAGCTCGCCGCCCTTGCCCCGCTTCAGCTCGGGATAGTCGTAGCGGGTGATCACCTCGAGAACGTGGTAAAAGCGGGAATAGTTGTCGGCGGTATAGGGAGGGTCGAGGTAAAAGAGCCCATCACGCCCGGGCGCAAAACGAAAACCGCCCTCGCTATCGAGGAGCTCACGGTAGTCGGCATTGAAGACCTCGTTGCCCTCGCAGAAAGAAGTTTCCCGAACGGTCTGGGCAATCGCCGCGCTGTATTCCTGCAGCGAAGCGCGAATGTCCGTGAGCCGGCGGCGGGCCATCGCCTCGAGCTCGCTGTTTTTTGCAAGGTGGCGGGGCTGGGCAAAATGGCTGGTCCCGGATGTAGATACCGAGGCCGCGTGCAGGAGAGCGCTCAGGTAGTGGGTCTGCTTGAGCTCCCGGTATGGATCACTCTCATCGATGTCCTCGATGGCAGCCCTCAGGGAATCGATCTGCAGTGACTGGCGCAGGCCAAAATATACATTGCCGTAATAGGTGGCAGCCAGGCAGGCGGGCCGCAGGGCCGGATCCTGCCTTCTGCGTTCGATCTCTTCATCCGCCAGCAGCTCTGCGGCACTCTCATAGAGAACGGGAATGGACTCTCTCTCCGCGCCCGGAAAGAGAGCAGCCGCTGACTGTAGATAGCTCCTGTACCCATCGGCCCAGCCCTCATCGGCCCGGCCCTTTTCATAGGCAGCGAGAAAAGCTGCCTCCTCTGCGAGTGCCCGCTCGTAGTACTGAGCCAGCAGATTGTAGTTCTCTTCGAAAGAGGCCCCCAGGTCAGCGTCCGCATCGAGGGCCGCGAGAAAGTCATCCCGCGTGCCGGGGGAGTGCTCGATGAGGCTCCTTGCAATGACAGCCGAATAGCCCTGGACGTCATTGGAGATGACCCGGTACATACCTGCACACCAGGAGCTGACAACACCGCTGCCGCACATCAGGTCGACAAAGGTTCCGCCGGGGGGCAGCTCATCGGCAAGCACCCTCTCCAGGAACCCGGGGATCAGGCGGGACTTCGCGCCCATATACCAGATCGAGCGATGCAGCCTTGGTGCCTGTTTTGTCTCACGCATAAAAAATTTCCTTCCTCTTCGGTTATCGGCACCGGAGCGCTTTCCCTGAAGGGACCAAAAAGACCAAAATGGGGGCTGCTTTGGGGCTGGCTATGGGCTAATCTGCCTCCCCGAGGAAAGGAACTATGAACGAAAACCTACTCTCGCCGCGCCATGACTGGACACTGGAGCAGGCGCGGGAACTGTACGAGCAGGCTCTTCCGGAGCTTATTTTCCAGAGCCAGGGCATTCACCGTGAATTCCACGATCCCTGCGAGGTCCAGGTCTGCAGCCTGCTGAGCATCAAAACCGGCGGCTGTGCTGAAGATTGCGCCTACTGCCCGCAAAGCGCTCGCTATGAAACAGGACTGGAACGCGAGCCCCTGATGGAGGTCGACAAGGTCCTCGAAGCCGCAAAAGATGCGAGCGAGAACGGGGCCAGCCGCTTCTGCATGGGAGCCGCCTGGCGGGAAGTCTCCGATGGTGAAGACTTCGAAAAGGTGCTGCAGATGGTTGAGGGGGTGCGTGAGCTCGGCATGGAGGCCTGCTGCACCCTGGGAATGATCACCCCCCAGCAGGCCAGCCGCCTTGCCGAGGCCGGACTGAGCGCTTACAACCACAACCTCGACACCGGGCCGGGGTTCTACGACAAGATCATCACCACCCGCACCTACCAGGACAGGCTCGAAACCATCCGCAATGTGCGGGATGCGGGCATCACGGTCTGCTCTGGAGGCATCATCGGCATGGGAGAAGCGATTGCCGACCGGCTGGAGATGCTCTGCGTCCTGGCCGGACTGGAGCCCCATCCTGAGAGCGTACCGATCAACGCACTGATGGCCATCGAGGGCACCCCGCTTGAGCAACAGGAGCCCATCGATCCACTCGAGATGGTGCGCACCATTGCCTGCGCCCGGATCATGATGCCGCGCTCGATGGTGCGCCTCAGCGCCGGACGAGTAGATATGACTACCGAATCCCAGGCCCTCTGTTTTCTCGCCGGGGCCAACTCGATCTTCGCGGGAGAGACGCTCCTGACGGCAGCCAACCCCAGCGAAAATGAAGATGAGAAGTTGCTCGCAAGCCTTGGAATGCGACCAGCAAGGGGTTCCGCAGCTGCCGCCAGCAGCGAGTCATGAACGAGCTTGAGAAGGCCCTCAAGGATGGTCTTGACCAGCTTGCGGAGGAGGGCCTCACCAGGACCCTCGAGCCAGGCGCTGGCCTCGATTTCACCTCGAACGACTACCTTGGGCTGTCGATGTCCCCTGCTTTCAGTGAAGGGATCGCCAGGCTCATGGAAGACCAGCCTCTCTCCGCACCGGCATCAAGGCTCCTGCGAGGCACCCACCCGGCCCATCTCGAGCTGGAGAAGAAGCTGGCGGAATTCAAAGGAACCGAGGCCGCACTCATTTTCCCGACCGGCTACCAGGCCAACATCGGCCTTCTGAGCGCCCTGATGGGGCCGCAGGACCGGGTACTCTCCGATGAGCTGAACCACGCGAGTATCATCGACGGACTCCGCCTCAGCGGTGCTCAGAAATGCATCGTTCCGCACCTGGATCTCAGCCGCATCGAAGAAGAGCTTTCCCGTCCCCATCCGGGCGGCAAAACCTTCCTGCTCAGCGAAAGCTATTTCAGCATGGATGGCGACATCGCCCCTCTCGGAGACTATGCCGCACTGGCAGAGAAATATTCTGCGGCACTGGTGATTGATGATGCACACGCTACGGGGCTCTTCGGAGACCAGCGAGGCTCCGGCCTGGCGGAAGAATTCGGCATTGAGAGCCGCTGCGCGGCAATCGTCTCGACCTTCGGCAAGGCACTGGGATCTTTCGGCTCCTTCGTCGCCGGTTCGCGTGTCTTGATCGACTGGCTTATCAATCGGTCGAGAGCTTTCATTTTTTCTACCGCCACCCCTCCTCTCCTGCTGGCGATGATGGAGGCGGGAGTCGATCTCTGCAGCGACCCCGGTGCACGAACCCGTTTGCATGCGCTGTCACAGCGGCTGCGCAACACACTCGCCGCCGGAGGAATCGACTGCTCAGCAAGCCGTGGCCCGATCGTGCCCGTCATCATCGGCTCTAACGAAGCTGCCCTCGAGGCAGCCAGTAAGCTCCAGGCGGAGGGCTTCGATGTACGGGCCATACGCCCCCCCACCGTAGCGCCAGGCAGCTCCAGGCTCAGGATCTCGGTCCACGCCGATCATTGCGAGGACGACATCGACAGGCTGGGCGCTGCAGTGCTGCGCATCCTCACACAGGAGAAAACCGGATGAGCCTTGTTGTCATAGGAACCGATACAGAGATCGGCAAAACCGTCGTCAGTGCCGTCGTCCTGGCGCGTTACGCCCGGGGCAGAAAACTCGCCTACTGGAAACCCCTTGCCACAGGAGCTGAGGGTGACACGGATACGCAGCTGGTCAGAAAATGGGTCGGCCATCGCGTCGACATCCTCGAAGAGTCCTATCTCTATGATCCCCCTGTTTCGCCCCATCTCGCTGCGCGCCTGGCCTCAAGGCCGATCGATCCAGAGCTGATCCTTAACCAGCTGGTGGAACACGGTCTCGAAGATCCCCGGCGTAACCTGGTGGTCGAGGGAATCGGCGGACTCCATGTGCCGATCACCGCCGGCGGCTACCTCCTTTCCCACCTGCTCTCTGACATGCACCTGCCCTGCCTGCTGGCTACCCGCAGCGGGCTCGGAACCATCAACCATACACTGCTGACCCTGGAGGCCATGCGCAAGAGGAAGCTGGACCTTGCAGGCATTGTCATGGTGGGGCCGAAAGACAAGGAGAACAAGGCTGCCATCGAGAAATACGGCGAGGTCAAGGTAACGGCCGAGCTGGAATGGCTGCCGCGGCTGGGCAGAGCCTCCATCGAAAGAGCCGCCAGGCGCTTCGATACCCGCGGGCGGCTCAAACGCTACTTCGAGGCCTGAGAAATCGGCCTGCCGGGCGGTTTTCTTCCCCGCAGCAGCCGTAGAATCTTGCTGAAAAGACCCCACCGGGGCGGTTATCCTCCGGGCCATGAATGATTGGAAAGATGCCGACCGGGCCCATGCCTGGCACCCCTACACCCAGATGCTCACTGCCCCCGAACCACTGGGCATCGAGCGCGCCAAGGGAGTCTACCTCTACACCTCCGATGGACGAAAGATCCTGGATGGAATCTCCTCCTGGTGGGTCAACAGCCTGGGGCACTCCAATGCCCGGCTCAACAAGGCGCTCGCCCGGCAGGCGGAAAAGCTTCAGCAGGTTATCTTTGCAGGGGCGACCCACCCCGGCGCTGCCGAGCTGGCAGCCCGGCTGGCGGCCATCACGCCCGGGGAGCTCGACCACGCATTCTACTCCGACGATGGCTCTACGGCGGTAGAGGTGAGCCTGAAAATGGCCGCGCAGTACTGGCGGAACAAGGGAGAGAAGAACCGCACCCTCTTTGTCTCGATGACCAACTCCTACCATGGTGACACCTTCGGCGCCATGGCGCTGGGAGGCTCACCCGTATTCCATGCCAACTTCTCCGACTTTCTCTTCCCCGTAAGACGATTTGACTGCACCCGGAAGGAATCCCGGGATTCCACTCCGGCTGCAAGCCTCGAGGCCCCCAGCGATGGAAGCCTCGAAGAAATTCTCCAGCGTGAAGGTGACCAGGTGGCGGCCGTGATCATTGAGCCGGTACTCCAGGGCGCAGGGGGAATGATCCTGTGGCCTTCTGAAAGCCTGGTAGAGATCCGCGAGCTCTGTGACCGCTATGGAACGCTCCTGATTGCCGACGAGGTCTTTACCGGCTTCGGACGGACGGGAAGGCTCTTTGCCTGCGAGCATGGCCCTGTCGTACCCGACATCATCTGCCTGTCGAAAGCTCTTACCGCCGGCTATATGCCACTGGCGGTGACACTCTCCAGCACAGAGATCTACAACTCGTTTCTCAGTGAAGACCGGGGGAAGACCTTTTTCCACGGCCACTCCTATACGGCCAATGCCCTCGCCTGCGCAGTGGCGCTCGAGAACCTCGACATCTTCGAAGAGGAGGACATACTCGGGAGAATCGCCCGAATCGAGGAGCTCTTCAAAGAGCGCCTGCAGAAGCTGGAGAGCCTCCCGGCCGTTCGCTCCACGCGTGCGATTGGCTCGCTGGCTGCCCTGGATATAGGAGCCGGCGACTCTGCCGAAGGCGGCTACCTCGATGCCATCGGCCCCCGGCTCTACGCCGAATTCCTCGAACGTGACATCCTCCTGCGGCCGCTGGGCAACGTTCTCTATTTCCTCCCGCCCTACGTCATCACCGACGAAGAGATCCATCGTGTCTTCGATGCCATCGAGGAAGTTGTCGGGAAGCTGTAAATCCCGGTTCCGGGATCAGGTCCGGGTGCCTTCTTCTCTCTCGGTGGCGGTGGCTGAGGTGCCGGAGGGAAGCTTGCCGGCGAAAGAATCCTCTTTCCTGAAGAGGTAGTCAGGATTCTGGGAGGTGTAGAGCCGATGGTAGCGGCCCTCCCTTTTGAGCAGCTCTTCGTGCGTTCCGATCTCGACAATATTGCCATTGTCGAGAACCACGATCTTGTCGGCGCCCGTAATCGTCGAGAGCCGGTGGGCAATCACGAAGGTGGTGCGACGCTCCATCAGGTTGTTGATTCCCTTCTGGACCTCCTTCTCTGATTCGCTGTCAAGAGCGGAGGTCGCCTCGTCGAGAATCAGGATCGGAGCGTTTTTCAGCATCGCCCGGGCGATGGTCAATCGCTGGCGCTGGCCGCCCGAGAGCTTCATTCCACGGTCACCGATGAGGGTCTCGTAGCCATCTTCCTGCAACATGATGAAGCCGTGCGCATTGGCCACCTTGGCAGCCTCGATGACATCCTCATCTGTGGCAGAGTCGCTGCCATAGCGAATGTTCTCCATGATGGAGGTGTTGAAGAGAAAAGGCTCCTGGGACACGATCGCTATATTGTCGAGATAGGAGGCGTGCTGCAGCTGCCGGATGTCGACATCGTCGACGAACAGCCCCCCCGCAGTGGGATCGTAAAACCTGGCGACGATATCAACAAAGGTCGTCTTGCCGCTGCCGCTGGGGCCAACCAGGGCAACAATCTCACCCTCACCAACCTCCAGGTTGATCTCCTTGAGGGCCGCAGAGAGCAGGGAAGATCCCGATTCCTCCTGGGCCGAGGGTACCTGGTAGGTGAAGCTGACTCCTTCGAACCTGATCTTTTCGAAACGCTCGGGGAACTCAACTGCATCCGGCGCATCGCGGATCTCGGGAGTCTCGTTGAGGATCTCCAGCACCCGCTCGACCCCGGGCCGGGCCTCGACAACAGCATTCCAGGACTGGGAGATCTTCTTGACCGGCTGAAAGAGCATGATCAAGGCCATACAGAAGCCGCAGAAATCGCCCATCGTCAGGGTCTCACTGGTAATCAGGAAGCTGCCGCCGATCAGCAGGCCGGCAAGAGCCAGGTTGAAGAGAAGCTCCTGGACCGTGCGCCCGAAGACCCTGGCCTTCTTGCTCTTGAGAAACGAGCTCTGGAATTCACGGTTCTTCTCTCCAAACTCTGCCAGCTCCCGCTCCTCCATACCGAAGGCCTTGACGATCCGGATGCCTCCGAAGAGCTGCTGGAGGGCCTCGGTGATCATCCCGAGTTTTTTCTGCCGCTTACGGCTGTGACGCAGGACCTTTCGACTGGCTCTCATGACGGGATAGATGATGAAGAAATACGCCGGTATCGTGCACCAGAAGAGAAAGCTGTTTGAGAGAAAGGCCGTCGTCAGGTAGGCGATGAGCAGGAAGGGCTGCTGCAACAGGGTTTCGAATATTCCAAGCAGTGACTGCTGGACGATCCCGACATCGTTGGTTACGCGTGAGAGCAGGTCACCGGAGCGGCGATTATGAAAAAACGAGACTGACTGGCTGGCAAGATGCCTGAAGAGGGCCTTGCGGGTATCGACCAGCATTCGAACGCCCATTCGCTGGGCAATCATCTCTTTGAGGTAATAGAAAATCGCTGCGCAGATCCCGATGGAGCAGATCGCCACCCCGAGAAAAATCAGCAGGTTCGTATCTGTACGCTCAAAATCTCCGAAACCCCATTCGACAGACTTGAGGCGGCCCCATTCCCAGAATTGCCTGAGAAATTCTCCGAATTTACCCTTCGCGGCCCCACCGCTATCAGCTGTAGCTTTCGCCGTGGGCAGACCATCGACCACGATGGAGATAAAACCCAGGCGCAGCGCGGTAACCGCACTGTAGAAGAGGGTAAATACCGCCATGAAGCCCAGGAGGTACCAATAGCGGCCCATCAGGCTGGTATAAAAAGACAGGACACCTTTTATCGAAAAAGGAATCCGCTTCTCACGGCCGAATATTCTCGAGAAAAAACTTTTTTCTTTCATCGCGACCTGATTGTAACAGGTATCAGAAGCAGTCCTAAATTCTTATGGCGGCAGCAAATAACAGCTGCTCTTCAACCATCAGCCTACCGTTCTGCCACCGGAGTACCAGGCTGAGTAATAACTCCGGTACTCCCCCGTGGTG
>CAZTRG010000144.1:0-3115 GCA_964615885.1 uncultured Planctomycetia bacterium
TGTTTCTCGATCACGGCCAGGCGCAGAGGCTCGAGCACGGCCGCCGCCGGGGGCTTCACCCCGAGCTGGCCGGCAATGGCCCGGGCCACCTTCACCTGGGCCTCGGGAGTGACGTGCATACCGTTATCCATCAGGCCGCCCTTGGCGCCGGTGAAGAGATCAACGAAGAGCAGCTTGCGTTCTGCGGCAAGCTCCTTCGTCGCCTTCACGTAGAGAGCCAGGTCGGCGTTTCGAAGGCTGAGATCCGGAATGAGCTCGCTGGGCGGTTTTTCGAAGGGCGGCGGGGTTACCAGGACGACCAGACGCGCCTGCCTGCTGAAGGCATCAAGGAGCTTGCCGTAGGCCTCGCGGAAGCGGGCGACACCGCCGGAGCCTTCCAGGGATTCAAGCTGACCGAACTGGGCGATGAAAACCGTCGCGCCGACACGCTTGAACTGCTCATCGCGGCGGCCGAAGCCGTCCTTGCGCCAGCGCTCGATGTCGCTGCCGAGGCGAAAGACCGTGTCGGCCTCCCAGGACAGGTCACGGAACCGGGGCTTCTGCGGCACGGCGGCCTTCGTGAGGATCGCCTCGAGGTGCCCGGCCTGCTGCAGGTAGAGCATGTTGGCTCCGCCTGTAAAAACGACCACGTCATCCCCTGTCAACTTGAAGGGCGTCTTCGCCGCGGCCGGAACCGCAGCACACAGGACCAGGGCGGCACCCAGGATGCTGCCAACAGCATTTCTTCGAGCTAGTTTCATCAGGCCTTCCAGGCTGCGGTTTCGATTGTTCATCCAGAGCGTATGATTCTATCCATTCCGGGATTTCGGTTCATGGACCCTTTCGGGAAAACATCCCATTGCCGGGGCCTCCACTCATCAGGAAAGAATTCCCCGCACCAGCTTTCCATGCACATCGGTCAGCCGGTGCTGGCGTCCCTGGTGCTTGAAGGTCAGCTTCTCGTGGTCGATGCCCAGCAGATGGAGAATCGTCGCATTGAGGTCATGCACATGGACCGGGTCCTCTGCAATGTTGTAGCAGAAATCATCGGTGCTGCCATGCACATGCCCCTTCTTCACCCCCGCACCGGCCAGCATGGTGGTGAAACACCGGGGATGATGGTCACGGCCCCGGCTCTTCTTGGGAGCCTGGGCGTAGATGGTCCTGCCGAATTCTCCGCCCCAGACTATGAGGGTGTCATCAAGGAGCCCACGCTGCTTGAGATCGGCGATGAGACCGGCGGTGGCCCGGTCAGTATCGGCGCACTGCCGGGGCAGGTCCTGGGAGAGCTTGAAGTGATGGTCCCAGCCCATGTGGAAGAGCTGGATGCAGCGCACATCCCGCTCGGCCAACCGCCGGGCCAGCAGGCAGTTGCGGGCAAAGGAGCCGGGCTTGAGAACGTCAGGACCGTAGAGGTCGAGGATCGCCTTCGGCTCACCCGAGATATCGGCAAGCTCCGGGACACTCGACTGCATACGGAAGGCCAGCTCGTACTGGGCGATCCTGGCTGCGATCTCGGGGTCGCCGAGGATCCCCAGGCGCTTCCTGTTCAGGCTCGCCACATCATCGAGCATGTCACGGCGCTGCTCGCCGTCAATCCCTGGCGGGTTCGACAGGAAGTAGACCGGGTCGCCGGTGTTGCGGAATTTCACGCCGGAATGCTCGGTCGGAAGGAAGCCCGAGTCCCAGAGCCTGCTGTAGAGCGGCTGGGCATCGGAGGCACCGCCACGGGAGGTGAGCACCACGTAGGCCGGCAGGTCCCGGTTGATCGCACCGAGGCCGTAGGACAGCCAGGAGCCTACACTCGGGCGCCCGGCCAGCTGAGAGCCGGTCTGGAAGAAGGTGATCGCCGGGTCGTGGTTGATCGCCTCGGTGTGCATCGAGCGCACCAGGCAGAGCTCATCGGCAACCCCGCCCAGGGCCGGCAGCTGCTCGCTGAGTTCGAGCCCGCTCTTGCCATGGCGCCTGAAGCCGTACTGGGCCGGGAGAATCGGCAGGGTCTTCTGGCCGGAGGTCATCGTCGTGATCCGCTGGCTGCCTCTCACCGAGTCGGGCAGCTCTTTGCCCGCCTGTTCTTTGAGCCCCGGCTTGGGGTCAAAGAGATCGGCCTGCGAAGGACCACCGGACTGGAACAGGTAGATAACCCGTTTCGCGCGGGGCTCGTGATGAGGTTTCTCAAGGAGTGAATCGGCGCCCAGCGCATCGCCACCAAGCAGAGCCCCCAGGGCTGCCGCTCCGAAGCCATGCGCCGATGCCTGCAGGAAGGCCCGACGATGGATTTCATCGCTGAGCAGCTGTGGATTCAAGCCTCTGCCTTGACCCCTCATTTGTTGATCACCTCGTCCAGGTTGAGAAGAACACTGGCCACGGTCGTCATCGCGGCAAGCTCTGCCGGAGCGTAGTCGCCGGACACCTTTGTTTCACCGCGCGAAAGGAGCGCCGCAGCATTCTTCGGCTCCGCGCGATAGCGAAGCAGGCGGCGCTCATAGCCCTTCACCAGGATACCCAGCTCTTCCTTGCCGGGTGCTCTCTGGGTTGCGAGGCGGAAGGCCCAGGTGATTCTCTCGCCGGGATTCCTGCCCTGCCCCATAATCCGTTCGGCAAATTTCTTCGCCGCCTCGACATAGGTCACCTCGTTCATGAGGGCCAGGGCCTGCAGCGGCGTGTTGGTGCGCGCTCTCTCCACTGTGCAGACCTCCCGGCTGGGCATATCAAAGAGGAGCATACTCGGAGGAGCTACCGTCCGGCGGATATTGGTATAGAGGCTGCGGCGGTAGAGATCCTCACCATTGCCACGCTTGAACTTGCCGCGTTTCTCAACCTCTTCCCAGAGACCGGCGGGCTGGTAGGTCTTGACGCTGGGGCCGCCCAGCTTCTCGACAAGGAGCCCAGAGAGAGCGAGTGCCTGGTCGCGAACCATCTCTGCCTGCAGGCGCAGCCTGGGGCCCCGCGACAGGAGGCGGTTGACCGGGTCGAGCCGCAGCCTCTTCGCATCGACACCATGTGCCTGGCGGTAGCTGGAGCTCAGAACAAATTTTCGGATCAGCCGCTTGAGATCCCAGCCCGACTGGGTGAAATCCACCGCCAGCCAGTCCAGCAGCTCCGGGTGGCTCGGCCAGTCGGCCTGTACCCCGAG
>CAZTRG010000145.1:0-3094 GCA_964615885.1 uncultured Planctomycetia bacterium
CTCAAGGGCCGGGGAAGTATCGATGGCTCCTGGTCTGCCGAAGGCGAAGAGGGAGGGTGGAAGGGGAGCCGGTCACAGACTCTCTGAGCTCTTCCGGTTTCCTAGCCGCCGATCTGGGACATGGACCGGTTCGCCCGAACGAAATCGGGCGCGTTGATCCGATGGCCGGGTTCCTTGTCATGGACCGCTGCCCGTACGGCCACCTCGATGTCTTCGTCGGAAGCTCCGGAACGAAGCAGGGCCGCCAGGTCGGTCTCGTCCTGTGAGAACAGGCAGGTGCGGAGCTTGCCTTCAGCGGTGATCCGGATCCGGTTGCAGTTTTCGCAGAAGGGCTCGGACACCGAGTTGATGAAGCCGATCTTGCCGGGCGCTCCATCTGAGAAAACATAGTCGGAGGCAGGGGCTCGAGGATCTCTCTCCGGGTCTTCTATCAGCCGGGCGTTCTCGCCGACATGCTGGTCGATTCGTTCGCGGATCTCGGTTCCGCTTACCAGGGCGGAACGCGACCAGCTCTGGTCGGCATCCAGCGGCATGTATTCGATGAAACGGACGATGTGGCCGTTTTCGCGGGCCAGCTCTGCGAAGGCAGGGATCTCTCCATCGTTCAGTCCGCGCATGAGAACGGCGTTGATCTTGAGGGGGCCGGGAAAGATCCTGGCGGCCTGTTCGATCCCCAGCAGGACACGTTCGAGGGCATCCCTCCGGGTGATCTGTTCAAAGCGTTCTTTCAAGAGTGAGTCGAGGCTTATGTTGACCCGGTCCAGCCCGCTTTTCCTGAGCGCTTCTGCCTGCTCAGAAAGGAGCACGGCATTGGTGGTGAGCGCTATGTCCTTGATGCCCTCAACTTTTCTCAGCATGGTGACCAGCTCGGGGAGGTCTCTTCGCAGGAGGGGCTCACCCCCGGTCAGGCGCAGCTTCCGGATACCCAGCGGAGCCAGGATCCGTACGACTTTCTCGATCTCTTCAAAGCTGAGGACCTCCTCTTTCGGGATCCATTCCATCCCCTCTTCCGGCATGCAGTAGAGGCAGCGGAAATTGCAGCGGTCGGTAACCGAGATGCGAAGGTTGTCGATTCGGCGGCCGAGTTGATCAATAAGTTGCGCCATATTTCAGTTCCCTGCGGGAGGATGCGAAGCCGCATTTTAACAGGTCGCCTGCAGACGGGCCAAAATAGAGACTGGTATTTTATTGTGCTGAGAAAAGAAGTATTGCACGATTGTTGGGCAGTGCCCAAAAAAAGGGCAGCAATATTTCGGGTGCCTGGGTCCCTGAAAAACCGCTTAAACAGGTGAGTTTCGTGATGGCCGAATCAGAAAGCAGCTCCAGCCCGGGGATTTTTTCGGATGAAGCCGACGGCTTGGGGGCTCCTGCAGACAGCCGCCTGGAGATCTTCCAGGAGATCACCCTGGCGCTGAATTCGACCCTTGAGCCGATCAAGCTGCTGGAGGTTCTTCTCGACTCAAGCATTCGCTTTACAGGTGCGACCACCGGATCGGTGATCCTCCTCGAGGAGGAGACTCTCCGGATTGTCGCCTCCCGCGGGCTTGGGCAGGATGTCGAAGACAAGGTGGCCTTGCGGGTTGGCGAGGGGATCACGGGCTGGGTGGCCAAGCATGGCGAGCCCCTTTCTGTTCCCGACGTGCATTCAGAAGACCGCTACGTCATGGTCAAGGAGCACATTCGTTCCGAGCTGGCAGTTCCGATGATCCTTGATAACAGGGTGGTGGGGGTTATCAGCGTTGATTCGACGAATGCGGATAACTTCTCCCAGCAGGACCTCGAGCTCTTGACGATTGTCGGTACCCAGGCGGCCCAGATCCTGGAGAACGCCCAGTCCTTTTCTGAGCTGAAGCGGCGTAATGTGCAGGACGAGACCCTGCTCGAGATCAGCCAGGCACTCGGCTCCTCGCTTGTATTCGAGGACCTCTTCAAGCAGGTGAGCGAGATCCTTGCGCGCCGATGCCAGCTGTCGCAATGTTTCCTGGTGCTGGTCCAGCCTGATTCCGATGAACTCAAGATCTCCCTGGCCTACGGGATGACGGAGGAGGAGATGGCCAAGGGGCAGTATGCCCGCGGCGAGGGAATCATCGGCCGTGTCGTTGAGAGCGGCGAGCCGATCGGCGTACGTGATATCAGCCAGGAGCCGAAGTTCCTCGGCAGGACGGGGGCCTTCCGGGTGGGCTCCGAACAGATGACCTTCATGGCGGTGCCCATCAGCCTCGAGGGGAAAACCGTCGGCGTTCTCGGAGGGGCGAAGCCCTTTCACGGCGACAAGGAGTTCGACCAGGACATGGCTCTCCTGCAGATCATCACAGGCACCCTCGCCCAGGCGGTGAAGATCTACCAGAATGCTGCTGCTGAACGGGAGCAGCTGCTCGAGGAGAACCGGCTGCTGAAGGCCGAGCTCCGGGAGCGCTATAACTTTGATGGAATCGTGGGTAACAGCCCCGCAATCCAGGCGATCTTCCAGACCATCGCGAGTGTTGCGCCGACCCGCTCAACCGTGCTGGTGCGAGGTGAGAGCGGCACCGGTAAAGAGCTCATCGCCCATGCGATCCATTACAACAGCCCCCGCGCCGAGGGGCCCTTTGTCAGGGTGAACTGCGCCGCCATTCCTGAGCAGCTCCTGGAGGCGGAGCTTTTCGGCTACAGGAAGGGCTCCTTCACCGGGGCGACCTCCGACCGTAAGGGAAAGTTTCTGCAGGCCGATGGGGGGACCATCTTCCTGGATGAGATCGGCGATATGAGTCCCCTCCTGCAGGCCAAGATATTGCGTGTTCTGCAGGAGAAAGAGATCGATGCCGTGGGTGCGGATCTGCCGGTAGAGGTCGATGTCAGGATCATTGCCGCGACCCATCGCGACCTGGAAACACTGGTCAAGGAAGGTGGTTTCCGCGAAGACCTCTACTACCGGCTCAATGTAGTTCCCGTGGCCATGCCGGCCCTGAGGGAACATCCGGAGGACATCCTGCTGCTGGCGCAGCATTTTCTCGGCAAGTTTGCCGAAGAGAACGAGCTGCCGCAGCTGAAGCTCGGCAAGGATGCTCTCAGGGAGCTGATGGCCTATTCCTGGCCGGGCAATGTCCGCCAGCTG
>CAZTRG010000146.1:0-40801 GCA_964615885.1 uncultured Planctomycetia bacterium
GTAGATCTCGGTGGGTCGATTACCGGCGAGCACGGGGTGGGAGTCGAAAAGATCGCCTATATGAATGATATGTTCACAGCGGAGAACATCGCTGCCATGGAGAGGGTGCGCTGCGCCATCGACCCCGGGAAGCTGGCCAACAGGGGCAAGATGCTTCCCGAGGGAGAGCCGCCTGCGTTGAAGTTCCATGGTCCTCATCCTCTTGAGAAGGAAGGGAAGATCAGCAGGGAATGAATGTTATCAAGCCCGGCAGCGCTGCCGAAGTATCCGAGGCTGTACAGTCCTCGAAAAGATTGCGGCCCCTTGGTGGAGGGACCAAGCCTGCGCTCAGCACGGCTTGTGAAGGCTGCACCTGCCTGGACCTGTCCGGGCTCAGCGGGATCCTTGAATACGACCCCGGCGAGTACACCTTTACAGCCCTGGCCGGGACTCCGCTGGCGCTGGTGGAGGAGGCGCTGAGAGAGCATGGCCAGTATCTTCCCTTTGATCCGCCCCTGGGCCGCTCAGGCGCGACACTCGGGGGAACCGTCGCTGCCGGTCTCAGCGGTCCCGGGCGCTACCGCTACGGGGGGGTACGGGATTTCCTCGTCGGGGCCGGTTTTGTCGATGGAGATGGGCGGGAGCTTCGCGGTGGAGGCAAGGTCGTCAAGAATGCAGCCGGTTTTGATTTTCCGAAGCTGCTGACAGGCAGCCTCGGCGAGCTTGGAGTCCTCACCGACCTGACCTTCAAGGTTTTTCCGCGCAAGGAGGCCTTTGCCACGCTCAGTGTTGAAACGGCCGGGCTCTCTGAATCCCTTGCAGCCATCTCAGTCCTGAACAACTCGAGCGAGGAGCTCTTTGCCCTCGAGCTTGAGCCGCCGGGGAAGCTGGTGATGAGAGTCGGGGGGTGTGAGCCTGTAATACCCGGGCTGCTTGAGCGCTTGCGCAGCCTGCTGAAATCACCCGGCCTGGTGCTGGAAGAGGAGGAGGCCCACTGGGGCCAGGTGGCTGAATTTAACTGGGTGGCAGGCGAAGCTGCACTCATCAAAGCTCCTGCAACCCTCTCCATTATCGAGAAGATCGATGGCCGCCTTGAAGAATTCGGGGCTGGGCGGCGCTATGGCTGTGGAGGGAACGTGGCCTGGATCAGCTGGCCGGCTGGAGAGCCGCTGGAGCCGCTCGAGAGGATCCTGTCTGGGGCGGGGACCCGTGGCTTGATCCTCAGGGCCCCGGGCGCTTCCTTCTCCAGCCCGGTGCTCAACAGGCTGCCGGGCGCCTTTGAAGACAGGATCAGGTCTGTTCTCGATGCGCCGGGGACCTTTTCTCTCCGGGAATTAGAGCGGGAAGGTTAGGGGCCATGCAGCACAGGATAGAAGCCGGAAATCTCGGGGCAGAGGGGCCTGCAATGCTCGAAGCTATCGAGGCCTGCGTGCATTGCGGTTTCTGCCTGCCGGCCTGTCCGACCTACGAGTCCCTGGAGGAGGAGATGGATTCGCCTCGCGGACGCATCTTCCTGATGAAGGAGGTGCTGGAGGGCGGGGTGAGCCTTTCTGAGGCGGCTCCCTACGTCGACCGCTGTCTCGGTTGCCTCGCCTGTGAGCCAGCCTGCCCATCCGGGGTAGAGTACGGTTCGCTCCTGGGCCCCTTTCGCTCCATGGCAGCGAGCGAGGGAACCGGATCTGCCTGGAGGAGGCTTGTACGGTGGACCGTCCTGAAGATACTTCCTTACCCATCCCGCCTGCGCAAGGCTCTCCTGCTGGGAAGATTTGCCCGCTGGGGCAGGAGGCTCCTGCCGGCTGCTCTGCGGTCAATGCTGGAGCTCTCGCCCGGGCGTCTGCCGGCTGCGTCATCCCTGGAGGGCCAGGTGCCCGCGCAGGGAGAAACGCGTGCACGGGTGGGGCTCCTGTCAGGGTGCGCCCAGGGAGTTCTTGCCCCGGCTATCAACGAAGCCACCGTGCGGGTTTTGTCGCGCAACGGGGTTGAGGTGCAGGTCCCTGCCAACCAGGGTTGCTGTGGAGCCCTCAGTATTCACTCCGGCGCCCGGCAACAGGCTCGCAATATGGCACAGGATCTTTTCGAGGTTTTCGATGCCGGTCTCGATGCTGTGCTCACCAATGCTGCAGGCTGCGGTTCGGGAATCAGCGAGTACCCGGTTCTCTTTGAGGGGACGGAGCAGGCAGCAGAAGCCGGGAGATTCAGCTCCAGGGTCGAGGACATAGCGGTCTTTCTTGACCGTCTCGGCCCGGTTGTTCCCGATGAATTGAGCCGCCCCCTGCGGGTTGCCTACCAGGATGCCTGCCACCTGGGTCATGCACAGGGTGTTCGCGAGCAGCCGCGCAGACTTCTTGAGCTGGTTCCAGGACTGGAGCTTGTTGCGGTTCCTGATGCAGATTCCTGCTGCGGTTCAGCCGGTATCTACAATATTGAGCAACCGCACCTGGCACGTGAGATCGGTGACAGGAAGGTGGATGCACTGCTTTCCACCGGTGCTGAGCTGGTCGCATCCGGCAATATCGGCTGCATCATGCAGATTCGCTCCCGCCTGCGCGAACGGGGCATCGAGCTCCCGGTTCTTCACACCACGGAGGTGCTTGATCTTGCCTACCGGGGTGAACTGGAAGATTTTCAGGGCTCCTGAAGAAGCCTCTTCTCAATGATCTCTGCCAGCATCCCGGGCTTCTCCAGCAGGGGCCAGTGGTTGAGGTCCGGGCCGAGGAACTCAACATGGCCGGGAAGAGCCTGGTGTTCCCTGAAGGCCTCCAGGAGGGCGACGATTTTTGGTCCGTTCAAGACAGAATCTTTCAGCCCCTGCACGATCGTTACCTTCTTTCCGGCTCCAAAG
This sequence comes from uncultured Planctomycetia bacterium, assembly GCA_964615885.1. GTDB lineage: Bacteria > Planctomycetota > UBA8108 > UBA8108 > UBA8108 > UBA8108. Next base: position 2,822 of record CAZTRG010000146.1, read on the forward strand.
AGCTTCTCTTCCATTGAATCCCTGGTCTGGCTGCCGAGCCCGGGGCCTTTGAGCACCATCAGGTAGCTGCGGTGGGCAACGCGCCTGGAGCTGAAGAGATCCGGCATCCCGCCGGCCATAGCGCGGACCTCGGGCAGGGGGCTTTTCAACAGGACGCGAAAGCCGAAGATTTTTGCCAGGACCCGGGCCGGGTACTGGAAGAGGGGGATTGCCAGGAAGTTGCCGGAGAAACGGGAGCTGAAGCGGACACAGTCGCTCCAGGCCGCGCCGGAGAAGACAGCCAGGTCAGGAAGCGCAAGATCTTTGTCTTCTCCCGCCATCGCTTCTGACAGCCCGGTGGCGCCACCCCAGGAATGACAGACCAGTATCTTTTTCGAGTTTGGGGGCAGCGAAGCCAGGGCCGCTCGTATGCGCTCGAGGTAGATCCTGTTGTCAGGCAGGATCCCGGTCGGTTCATCCCCGGGATGGTAGCCGGGTGGCAGCACGGTTGAGATCCGTATGCTTGATTGCTCAAAGATTCGGTGCGCCGGGCCTTCTTCCGTGCTGTCGGCTTTCAGCCGGGCGGCAAGGGCCTTTGCGTAGGAGCTGCCTTCGAAAATTCCCGGGGCAGCGAGGATGTCGATCTCGCCCTCTCCCTTTCCAAGAACGGCCGTTTGTTCGAGATATTTCATGGGAAGCTTTGCGTCTCCTGTCTGGTCTGCATTCGCCTTCGGGGCAGGCTTTTCTTTCGGGCCTCCGAGACATGAAAAAGAAAGAAGGCTCAGGGCCAGGGGGAAATAAACCGACCTCCTGTGCAAGCTCATCGGTATGATTGCCTCCGCCGGGTTCCCCGGCTTGACTGCTTCCGGCCTGCTCAAGGGGTAGCCGGAGGGGTTTGATGCCATGGTCTTTTCAGCCGGTTCATTTTACATCGAGGGGCCGGGAAAGCATCGATGGCATTCAACGGCGCAGGACAAAGAGTTGTCATGTCTGGACCCCTCGGTTATTTTCTCCACTTGGTTTGTTTACCTTATGCTTTTGGAATTACCTAACAGAGCTTGAGTGACCGTGACCGCTTCGAATACTTCCACTGAACTCGCTGAGCGCGCCGCCGCTTCGCGCCAGGACCTCGATGGCCGTGTGCGCGAAATTGTCGAGTGGCACTTCAATCCAGAGACGGGTTGTCCCTTCTGGCTCGATTATGCCGAAAAGCTTGACTGGGATCCTCGCAAGGAGATCTCAGGATTCGATGACCTGAAAAAGTTCCCCCTCTTCGAGGACGACTGGCTTCGGGGAGGACCTGTTCGCCGCTGGCTCCCGAAGGCCTATGAAAAGGAGCCCGCCTTTGTTTTCGAGACCGGCGGCACCACGGGGATCCCAAAGAGCCGGCTGGTCGTCAATGATCACCGAATCGATTATGAGATGTTCAGCGACACCCTGCCTGCGGAGCATTTCCCGGAGGGCTCGAACTGGTTGATGCTTGGCCCATCGGGGCCCAGGCGTCTGCGGCTGGCCGTCGAGCATCTCTGCCAGTATCGTGGTGGGATCTGTTTCTGCGTCGATCTTGATCCGCGCTGGGTGGTGAAGTTGATCAAGAAGCGCTGGATGGACCAGCTGGAGGCCTACAAGGACCACGTGATTGAACAGGCCATCACTCTCTTGCAGGCCGATCATGACATCAAGTGCATGTTCACCACGCCCAAGCTGCTCGAGGGGCTCGCTTTTGAGCTGGAGCGCCGCGGCACCAGTCTCCATGAGCTTGGCATCAAGGGGATCTTCTCCGGCGGAACCGAATTCACTCCGCAGTGGACCCGCTTCGCCAGCGAGGAGCTTCTTGGAGACATCTACATGACTCCTACCTACGGCAACACCCTGATGGGCCTGGCCTGCTCGCGTCCGGTGACGGCTGAAGACGATTACAAGATCGTCTATTACGCTCCGCAGCCGCGGGCGGTCATCGAGGTTGTTTCCTTTGATGACCCCGCCAAGGTTGTTCCCTACGGTGAGACCGGCCGTGTTCGCCTGACGACACTGACAAAGGAGCTCTTTGTTCCCGGTTTCCTGGAGAGGGATGAGGGGGAGCGCGAGGAGCCCTATGAAGATTATCCGTGGGACGGTATCAGTGGAGTGCGTCCCTTCCGCGAATTTGCCGCCTCGACGACCGTAGGAGTCTACTGAACCATGGTCAACGGCATGCACCACCTGAGGATCCAGTCTGAGGAGTTTGAATCGTGTTGAATATTCCGATCCTGCGCTGGGGAGAACCCTATGAGAGTCTCGACAAGGAAGAGGTCTTTCATTTTATAACAGGTGAGCCGGTAGCCCAGGTCAGCCAGGCCAACACAGGTTTGCTGGCCAGGGACATGCGGAAGGTTGAGCGGGCACGTGAATGTCTCCGTGAAATTCCCGCCGGGGACCTGATCGAGATGATGAAAAAGGCGGCGGACCTGTATCTCGATGGAACCCTCGCTATGGGTGACGGAGAGCAGACGCCCGATGACTTTGCAAGGCAGCAGTCCTCGACCACCGGCCTTCCTGAGCATATGTGCAAGGGCAACATGAAGAAGAACCACTTCGTGTTGACCAATATGGACCGGATGCTGGATGCCCTGACCAGGGGCCTGGACCTGGATATCCTCACCCGCGGTTACGGAGTAGAAGACCGCGGAGTGGTTGTCAGCTACCAGGCCCAGACATCCGCTCTTGGAATGGTCCTGCCGTCCAACTCACCCGGAGTTCATACGCTCTGGCTACCTGTTATCCCGATGCAGATCGGTCTTCTGCTCAAGCCCGGGCCGCAGGAGCCCTGGACGCCCTATCGCATGGCAGCAGCTTTTGCCGAGGCAGGTATCCCGAAGGAGGCCGTGGGTATCTATCCCGGCGGAGCCGCTATGGGTGCGGAGGTTGTGAGCCAGTGCCAGCGGACCATGATCTTCGGCGGCACGCCGACTGTGCAGGCCTACGAGGGCAACCCCAGGGTGCAGGCTCATGGCCCGGGATTCAGCAAGATCATCCTTGGTGATGACATGGTCGATGACTGGGAAAAGTATATCGACCTGATGGCCGACAGTGTCTATCTCAACAGTGGCCGCGGGTGCATCAACTGTTCGGGTATCTGGGCCTCGCGCCATACCGAGGAGATCGCCCAGGCAGTGGCAGAGAGGATCGGCCCGATCGAGGCCAAGCCGCCGGAGGATCCGGAGGCATTGCTGGCCGCCTTTACAGTGCCGGGAATGGCGCAGGCGCTCTCAGGCATGATCGATGCAGATCTCAAGGAGAGTGGAGTCAAGGATATGACAGCCGCCTTCGGAGACCGCCTGGTTGAGATGGACCGCTGTGCTTACCTTCGCCCGACGGTGATCCACTGCAGCTCTCCCGATAACGCCGCAGCTTCAAAGGAATACATGTTCCCCTTCTGCACCGTGGTGAAATGCAGGCAGGAGGACATGATTGAAAAGATGGGGCAGACCCTGGTCTGCAGTGCGATCACTGAGGACCAGGCCTTCTCCGAACAGCTCGTTTCGACTCGCCATATTGACCGCCTCAATATTGGGCCGATACCGACGATTCAGCTCGACTGGCTCCAGCCGCATGAAGGCAATATCGTCGAGTTCCTGTTCCGGGCCCGGGCTTTCCAGGTGCCCGAAGAGAAGCTCAGCCCCGCTGGTTGAGTGTCCGCCGCAGCCGGCGGCTGTTTTGCCGGGCGAAGCATTCTTCTGGTTCACAGCCCGGACGGTGATACGATGTTCGGACCGCTGGTGGAAAAGGCTCAATTTAGGGACAGGCATCGTGGCGGAAAAATTCAAATTCAGAATCGGGCAGCTCATCGATCATCAGCGCTACGGCTACAGGGGCGTAGTCGTTTCCAGGGATGAGCAATGCCGTGCATCGAAGGGGTGGTACGAATCAAACCTGACCCGCCCGGCCCGGGACCAGCCCTGGTATCACGTGCTGGTACACGGAGGAGATGCCTCTACCTACGTTGCCGAGGAGAACCTTCTCGAAGACGCCGGCGGGGAACAGGTCATCCACCCCCTGGCGGCCACCTTCTTCATGTATTTTCACCAGGGCGCGTACATTCCAAGAGATGACGTCAGCTTCCCTGCAGAGCTGTCAATCTAGCAGGGGCCGGGTCTTTCAGGCAAGGAGCGCTGCCCTCTCAAGGGCCGCCTGGCTTTTGAGAGCCTGCCTGCGAAGGTAGGAGGCCTCATCGGCGAGGGACTCGCGCATTTTATTCTCGAGCTCCTGTGCCTCGCGCTGCGTCTGGGGCCAGCATTCATCCGCCCAGCTCAAGAGCGACTCGATGAAGCCGATCTGGGTTTTGCAGCAGGGCTCGAGCTGCCGGTAGGACCTGAGATCCATCCGGTCAAGCACTTCAAACAGGCCCACCTCCTCGGGGTAGTAGATCTCTCCTTTGAGGAAATCGAGGCACCTGTTCTCGTAATCTTCTGCGGCGGCCTGGCTGCCCTTGCACAGGGGGTCCCAGGAGGTCAGCATGATCTTCGCTACGGCCTGGTCCTCTGCCCTGGCGAGAAAACGGAGCAGGGTGAGGGCATTGGCCATCGCTGCAGCCCGGGCGGGATGGACAGCATGTATTACGACAGGGATTTCACAGAAGCGGGAGCTGATGTTGTTACCGCCACCAGGCTCAAAGTTCTGGAAAAGCCACTGCAGGATTGAGCAGCCCTGCTGGTGGAGAGCAGACTGCCCGCCATCATGGTTGAGAGAGTAGTAGACCGAATGGACCTCTCCGCCTGCCCTGGCCAGGGAGGGGTCTCCCACATCCTGGAGCCTCTGGGTTTCGTTCTCGATGAAGTTATGGGCGTAGGGGTAGATGACAGGGTGGACCAGTCGCTTGAATTGCGCCGGGTCCCGCGGGCCGCCTTCCCTTGCCTCATGTTCAAACCATATTCCTAACCAGGTCATGTACACTTCTTCGGAAGAAGTCGGCTACATCTTGGGAACTTTCGTAGGACCAGTAACACGCGCCGTTACTTCCATTGACCGGGGGGCCGGAGGTGAGTATCGTAGTGTTCCCGTAATCTGAATCTGAAATAACAACAATCCCGGAGATTAACGGAATGTCACATCTCAAGTTTTCGATTCTCGTAGTTCTGTTTGCCCAGGCCTGTTTCATCTCTGCCGCCAGTGGTGCCGATAAGAAGAAGCGCAGCTATACCGATCCCAAGGACGTGGACGCCGACTACGCGGTCCAGGGTGAGTACAGTGGTGCGCTGGGCAATGACAATGAGAAGTACGGTATGCAGCTGATTGCCCGCGGTGGCGGTAAGTTCGATGCCTACAGCTTCTCGGGTGGGTTGCCGGGAGATGGTTATGATCCTGCCACCGATGAGCGCGCTGGACCCTATAAGTTCGCCACCAAGGACGGATCCATCTCGGCTGAGCACGATGGGATGACCGCAGTTGTCAAGAATGGGACGATCCTTGTCACGGGTTCTGACGGTGAGAAGATCGGAATGCTGAAGAGGGTTGACCGCAAGAGCAAGACTCTTGGCAAGAAACCTGAAAAGGGGGCTCTTGTTCTCTTTGATGGAACGGATGCCAAGGCCTGGAAAAACGGCAAGATGACCAAGGCCGGCCATCTCCTGAGAGGGACTGAGTCACTCAAGAAATTCCAGGACTGCCATCTTCACATGGAATTCCGGGTTCCCTACGAGCCGACCAATCGCGGACAGGGCCGTGGCAACAGTGGTGTCTACATGCAGAGGCGCTACGAGGTCCAGATTATTGATTCCTTTGGAGAGAAGGCCTCGCACAATCTCTGTGGCGGTATTTACTCGATCGCACCGCCGAAGCTGAACATGAGCTATCCTCCCCTTACCTGGCAGACCTTTGACATTGAGTTCAAGGCTGCAAAATATGATGACAAGGGCAAGAAGACCGCAGATGCGAACATGTCGGTCTGGCACAACGGCGTTCTCATTCACAAGGACCAGAAGCTTCCCAAGAGAACCACCGCATCGCCGGAGGGTGAGAGCCCCAAACCTGGCGCCGTGTTTTTTCAGAATCACGGCCATGTTGTCGTCTTCAGGAATGTCTGGGCTGTAGAGAAGTAAGCAGCTGGTTTGCCGGCCGGGTGAAGGCCCGGCCGGGCTCCGGGAGCGTAACCTGATGGGACCTGAGGAAAGCAAGGGTGACCTGTCCGAGGGTGACATCAACCTGTCGCCGCGCCGGGCTGAATGGGTTGAGAACAACCTCGATGAGGAAACCCGCAGGCTCCTGGAGGAGGACGGCAGGCTCTTCCTGCACCAGTCTCTCTCGACTCCCTGTCTCGATGTTCTGAAATCCTGTGATGGGATTCACCTGGAGAACCTCCAGGGCCGTCGCCTGATGGATTTTCACGGCAACAATGTCCACCAGGTTGGTTTTTCTCATCCGCGGGTGCTGGAGGCGGTGAAGGATCAGCTGGACAAGCTCTCATTCTGCACGCGAAGGTACACCAACCTGCCGGCGATCGAGCTCGCCCGTGAACTTTCGAGCCGGGCTCCTGGAGATCTCAGCCGGGTTTTGCTCTGCCCGGGGGGGACCGGGGCCATGGGGATGGCCCTGAAGCTTGCCCGCTGCGCTACGGGGCGGCACAAAACGATCAGCATGTGGGACTCCTTTCATGGAGCTTCCCTCGATACGATCTCGATTGGCGGCGAGGCTTTTTTCCGGGCAGGGATGGGCCCCTTGATGACCGGGGCAGAGCATGTTCCGCCACCTGACTCCTACAGGTGCGTCTGGGATTGCGGCGGTGAATGCAATCTCAAATGCGCTGACTACATAGATTACGTCCTGGAAAAGGAGGGCGATGTCGCGGCTGTGGTCGCAGAGACAGTCAGGAGCACTCCTTTCATACCTTCAGCCGACTACTGGAAACAGGTGAGGGAGTCCTGCGACCGCCATGGGGCACTCCTGATCCTTGATGAGATTCCCCACTGTCTCGGCCGTACCGGCCGTATGTTTACCTGTGAGCACTACGGGGTGGTGCCGGACATGCTGGTTATCGGTAAGGGGCTTGGCGGTGGGGTCTTTCCCCTGGCTGCGCTGCTTGCCCGGGAAGAGCTCAACCTGGCTGCTGACAAGGCCCTGGGCCATTACACCCATGAGAAGAGCCCCGTTGCCTGTGCGGCAGCCCTGGCAGCTATCGAGGTGATCGAGGAGGAGGGACTTCTGCAGAATGCCAGCCGGATCGGGGAATTTGCGCTGGAGAGGCTCGGCGCCCTGGAGAAAAAACATTCCCTGGTCGGGGATGTTCGCGGCCTGGGGCTGTTGATAGGAGTTGAGCTCGTTCGGGATCGCCAGACCAGGGAGCGGGCCTGCAAGGAGGCAGAGCTGGTGATGTATGAGGCGCTGGCGAGGGGCTTGAGCTTCAAGCTGACCATGGGCAATATTCTCACCCTGACACCGGCCCTGACGATCACGGAAGAAGAGATGGCGGCTGCCATCGGGATTATCGACGAGTGCCTCGGCCTGGCTTGCTGATGCTCCAGGAGCGCCTGGCAGGCCCGGCTATTTTTTGCGGGACTTGAGCTTGACCCGGAAAGATCCCGAAGAGGTGCCGCTGGAGGTCAGGTGTACGGAGAGCTGAAGTTCTCCACTGGCGGTGGACCGTCCGTTGAACCGGGTACCTGCCAGCTGCCAGGGCTGCTTTCCCACGCGCCATTGAAGGCAGCCCATGTTGCGGCTGTTCCAGGTGTGATTGGAGATTCCTGCAGGCCCGAAGCTTCGTCCCTGCCAGAGCATCGTGCCACTTGCTTCAAGGGTGAATTTTTGTCCCTTGCGCAATTTGTACCCGGTGCTGAGGGCCCGGTTGGAGCTCTCGATATGAGAGGAGCTCACCTTCCACGACTTGGATGTCTCCAGCTCACCCCAGGCGATATAGACCAGGTCTGTATTGGGAATCTCCAGCTTGAGGGGGCCCCTGTGGACATGAAATTGTTCAGTTTCTATCGTTCCCCTGACGGTAAATTTCCCGGTGGTGATCTCATCCCTGCCATCGAGGTAGATGTCTTCGATGGTTTCGATTTCAGAGATCAGGCCTGCAAGCTGGCGCCTGGTGGATTCGTCCTCTTCGAGGCCGCGCTCAGAGACCAGGCGCCGGTAGGCACCCGGGCCGATTGCACTGAGGTCGGCAAGAGCGTTCACATCTTTTTTGCGCAGGCGGGCGAGGGCTGCATCGAAGTCCTGGTGGGCCTGCGGAGAAAGCCGGAGGCTGAAGCGCACCCGGAGAATCTCCGAGAAGGGAATCTCCAGCTTTCCGTAGCGTGTAGAGATGGTGAGGATCTTCTCCTGGAGCTTACCGATCAGGACCTGCCCGCCGGTTAATCCGAAGGTGGGGTTTTCTTTGCCCTCAGGCTTCTTTGGTTCGTCTTGGCCCCTGCAGGGTAGCGCTGTGAGAGCGCAGATGAGCGCCAATGACAACAACTGCAGAGGTGCATTAAAGTGAGGCTTTTTCACTCGAACTTTAGTTCTGCCCATTTGGGAATCCATTGGCCCGGTAGTTGAACGGCTCAGTAGTCGAAGGTGAGCTCGTAGAGCTGCTCGCTGTCTTCGAGCGAGAGGATCTTTTCGCGCTGGTCCTTTAAGAAGGCTGTCACCCGGGAGAGAACCTTGAGGTACTCGTCCTGTTTCTGGTCAGGACCGAGGATCATCACGAGGATATGGACGGGCTTTTCGTCGAGGGAGTCGAAGGAGACTCCCTTGCGATGAATGGCCAGTCCGACGATGAAATCATCAATGACGTTGATCTTGGCGTGGGGAATTGCAAGCCCCAGTCCGAATCCGGTCGAGAGGAGTTGTTCCCTCTCCAGGATGGCCTCCAGGATGGAGTCCTCGTTTTCAAGGGATTCACTCGATGCCAGGCACTTGACCATGGCCTGAAGACAGGCGTTTTTATTGTCTTCTTCCAGCCAGGAAATCCTGGAGGGAGATATCAGTCTTGAAAGAGATTTCATCGTAAATGCTGCTTTTGTCTTTGTCTTACAGGGTGCTGCTTTCAGTCACCAACGTAGCGACTATACAGGCTACGGGCTTTGCTGGCATCCGTCAATCCGTCGAAAATAGCCCGCTGGTCATCGAAGAGGGTCATTGTGAAGTTTTCCGTAGTCAGCCGCAGGTATCTTGAGTGGCATTCGACCTTTCCCACGGACTCCAGCCGGCCGGCAAGAGCCTGCAGGTCGATGCCTTCAAGCGATTTGGGGTAAACCTGGACAGCTTCCCGCCCACAGAGAGTTTCGGTGCCATGCCGGCCTTTTCCCTGGAGAAAATCAAAGCGCTGATGAACGCAGACAGGGCAATCCGGGTCCGCCTCCAGGCGCGATTCTTTCCATTCCATATTCCATGAATCCAGCCTGAAGAGGCGACCGGCGAGAAGCTCGGGGCGATCTCCGATCAGGGCCCTCATCGCCATCGAGGCCTGGATACTGCTGACCATGGCTACCGAAGGCCCGAGGACTCCGGCTGTGTCGCAGGTCTGGAGTGTTCCGGGGGGAGGGGGCTCGCCCATGTAGCAGCGGAGGCAGGGCCCCTGGGTCCCGCTGAAGAAGAGAGCGTGGCCCCGGGTTTCTATCGCTCCTCCGTAAATCCAGGGGATTCCCGTCTTCCAGCTCAGGTCGTTGATGAGGAACCTGGTTGGAATGTTGTCGGAGGCATCGATGATCAGGTCGATGTTCTCTGCCAGCTCCAGGGCATTGAAAAACTGGAACTCGGTAGGCTCTGCATTGATCTCGATGGAAGAATTCGCCTTCTCGAGATGCCTCTTCAGTGCAATCGCCTTGGGCTTTCCACTGCGGACATCCTCCTCGGTAAAGGCGATCTGGCGTTGCAGGTTGGACCAGTCGACGAAGTCACGATCGATCAGCCTGAGCTCGCCGATTCCTCCGCGGGCCAGGTATTCGGCGCTGTGAGTCCCGAGGGCCCCGCAGCCAACGATAAGGACCCGGGCCCGGCTGAGCTTCTCCTGTCCGCTTCTGCCAATGACTCCAAGGATGTGGTGGCGGTTGTAGCGATCTTCAGTTTCTGACATGGAGGTTTTTTAGTCTTTGCCCGGGCCGATTGCCACCAGATATCCTGCTGGAGAGAAGTACATTTCTGAGCAGGGGTTTGATCTGGAACGGGATCGTTTACATGATAGGCTACTGCGCCCCCGGATCGTCATCGCCAGATTGGAGAATAATACATGCCTCTTAAAGACCGAGTCGCAATTGTCACTGGAGCGGCCCGCGGTATCGGCCGGGCCTGTGCTGAAAGATTCCTTGCTGCCGGAGCCGCCGGGGTTGTCCTGGCTGACATTGATGCGGCCGCTGCAACTGCCGCGGCGGTCCAGATGGATCCGGGCGGGGAGAGGGTTCTTGCCATCCAGGTAGACCTGACCCGGCGCGAGGAGGTTGAGGGGATGGTCGAGACGACCCTGGCTAAGTTTGGGGGCATTGACATCCTTGTCAACAATGCGGGTATAGCCGGTCCCCCAGGCGGGCTGGAGGAGCACGGTGAGGAAGTCCTTGATGAGATCTTTGCAATCAACGTGAAGGGGCCGTGGTTTGCCTGCGCCGCTGTTCAGCCTCATTTTCTTGAAAGGGGATACGGCCGAATCGTGAATATTGCCTCCATAGCCGGCAAGGAAGGTAACCCCGGCCTGGTTCCGTATTCAATGACCAAGGCTGCCTTGATCGGCATGACCAAGGCCTACTCTAAGGAGGTTGCCACCGGGGGGATCCTGGTGAATTCCATAGCTCCGGCGGTGATTGAGACCGAGATTCTCTCCCAGGTTTCCGACGAGGTGAAGGAGTACATGATCTCGAAGATTCCTATGGGGCGGGTAGGGCAGCCGGGCGAGGTTGCCGAGCTGGTGCTCTTTCTCTCATCGGAGAGCTGCAGCTTCTCAACGGGCTTCTGCTACGACATTTCCGGTGGGCGGGCAACCTATTGACCACCAGTTTTTTTTTCTCTGCAACCTTTCCCTTTGCCGCAGTATCATATCAACAGGGACGTCGCTGAGTCGGCGTCAGGGAAACTCCCGGCCTCTGTAGATTGTCCGGCCTCTGTAGTCTGGCCGGCTCCGGGAGAGTTTCGGTTGGATGGGGAAAAATCAATGGGGCTCATTTCATGAACGACCGCAAACCTCTCTTCTGTATTCTTTTTGTGTTTGCCTGCCTGGGTGGCTCGCCTGCGCCTGCTGATGATTCAAAGGAAGCGCTCAAGGCCGTTCTGAAATCATTGCGGGCCGGAGATGCCAAGGCTCTCGAGGCGTCCCTCGAGGGCATCATCGAGGTCGGTGGAAAGAAATCGATCGCTGGCCTGCTGAAGCTGACGGGCTCTGTACCGCCTGGCTCCGAGACCGTTTATTGGAGCCTGCTGGAGGGTATCTCCAGCTTTGTCGATAAGCCTGCGCTCCAGGAGCTGGGCAGCTATATCTACAAGAGCAGGTCCAAGGCGATTGCCCGCGACCTGCTGCATGCGCTGCAGACCAGCAGGACCCGTAATGTCGTGCATGCTCTTGCCCCGATTATCAGGAAGGGGCCGGATTCTCTGCGCCTCAAGGCGATCGGGAAGCTGGCCCGGGTGCGCAACCCCGAGGCTGTCGATATTCTTGTCGAGGTGGTGGAAATCGAAGAAAAGAAATCACGCGAAGAGCATACGGCCGTGATGGTGGCGGCGGCCGAGGGGCTTACGATGATTACCGGACAGCAGTTTGGTACCAGTGCCGTAAACTGGAGCGGCTGGTGGAAGGCGAATAAGGACAAGCCCTTGAGAGTGAGCACCGAGGGAGGTTCCTCGGAAGCTACCGGTACGGTGGTCGATCACCTTTCCGGCCTGCGTAAGAAAGGATTCATCGGCCTGGAGAAGGCTCCCAAGAAGGGGATTGTCGTTCTCAGCGCGATCTACAAGAAAAAAGTTCGTCGAGACCTCAACAACGACCATATGGAGGAGGTCCTGCGGCGGATGGGCATTCCGCATACGGTCGTCCACAGGGAGGATTTCGACAAGTTTGATCTGGGGGAGACAGGGGCCATCCTGATCAATTGTGCCCAGTCCAACAAGTTCTGTATCTGCCCGACCTGCAAGCCCGGGGGAAACAGGAACAACCGCCTCTACCGCTGCACGGGTTGCGACAAGCATATTGTCTTCGATCCGAGCCTGTCGGCGGATGCCGTTGAGAAGATCAAGAAGTTCGTTCTCGCCGGGGGCTTTGTTTTCAGCGAGGACTGGATCGTCAAGGAGTTTGTAGAAAAGGCCTTCCCCAAGTTCATCGAGGCGGGCTTCAAGCTTCCCAATCACAACGTAACCATCGCTCCTGTGCGTGGCATGGCGACCCATCCTTATCTCGAGGGTATTTACGTAGCCCGGGAAGGGGATGAGGCCGACAGCTTCGATTTCGGTCTCGGCGACTTCGACGATGATTCCGACGAGGAGGAGGATGCAGGCGGGGGCCGGGGACGTACTGTTGTCGTGAAAAGGGGTGCTGACCATACGGTTGCTCCTGAGCTGCGGAAGATTCGCCACAACTGGCAGATTGATGACGAGAGCTTCGAATTGACGATCAAGAACAGGGCCAGGGTCGTGTCCCTGCTGGGCAGCTCCGATGTCAAGCCCCGCAGCGCCGATGATAAAAAGAAGCCGCTCTCCATCGTGGCTCTTGCCTTCAGGCCGGGATCCGGTAAGGCGGCCTCGATTGCTGTGGGCAAGGGGAAAACCCCACCGGGAGCTCCTGGTGTTGTCGTCCAGGTGCTCAGCCATTTCGGCAAGCAGCACTCAGACTCTGATGAATTCAGCCTGCAGAACCTCCTGCTGAATTTCCTGATCGATTCCAACACGGCTCGCCTGAACCGCTCTGGTAAAGGCCGCAAACGCTGAGGAGACGGGTTGCCTCTTTCGCTGAGTTGCCGGTAGATCAGGCCGGGGGTTCGTTGAGCTCGTAGCCCTCCGGGGTGATTCGGGCTGTGACCGGGCTGCCCCTGCCGCTCTTGAGGAGCTCCAGGTTGCGCTCGGCGACCTCGGCAGCTGCCTCGATGACTGCTATGCTCGAGCGCGATGATTTTGCTGTCGGGTAGGTGTTTTCCAGTTCTTCTGCGGTGCTCAGCCCCAGGCTTACCTCCATGGCTGCGTGGGTGATGGCCACGATGGAATCTTTCCCGTAGCCGTCGTAGGCGGCATGTTCAAGTCCGGGGCGGGGAATGTCAGAGGTGAAGTGGGGGTTGTAGGTCTTGCTGCCTTCTCCGCTGATGGTTGCCCGCAGCCCCCTGTCCTGCTGGTCAAATTCCACCTTGCCCCTGGTTCCGGCCAGCTCCATTTCCTGGTTGACCGCGCCCTCGAATTCCGCAGGGTTGATCCAGCTGTTTACGTAATAGACCCTCAGCCCATCACGGTAATCGACAGAGACCTGCATCGCATCGAAGGTGTCTATTTTTCGATCGCCGCCTTCAGAGTCCCAGCTGGCCAGCAGCTCTTTCTGTCCGACCGCATGAACCGAAACCGGTTCAGCATCGAGATAGTGGGCGAAGAGGTCGAGCCAGTGGATTCCCACGTAGCTGAAGGGGTTGGAGTCCTGCGCCCATTTGAAGGTCTCGGTGGAAATCTCGAGGGGTTCTTCCAGGACGGCTCTTGCATAGAGCGGCTTGCCGATCTTTCCGGCCAGCTCTTCGAAGATGAAACGATGACAGGGGTCGTAGCGCTTGTGCATATCAACCCCGACAACCAGTCCCTTCTCTTTTGCCATCCGGATGAGCTCATCGGCTTCCTCCAGGTGCAGGGTCAGGGGCTTTTCCACCATCGAGTGGGCGCCGTTTTCGAGGGCATGGCGTACAGGGGCATAGTGCAGCGAATCAGGCGTCGCCACGTAGAGGATGTCAATTTTGTGCTCCTGGAAGATATCGACCCACGGGGTTTCACCATGAAAGGCCGCGGGGGAGGCGCCTGGGAGTTTCCGGCTGTATTCCTCACAGAGCTTCTCGGCAGTTTTTGCCGTCCGGGTACCGATGGCCACAAGCTCCAGGGAGGCACCGCTGATGGCCTGCGCACGGTGGTCGAGGCCGATCCTGCCAAGGTAGGGAGCTATGCCGCAACGCTCAATATCTTCGATAGAGCGAAGAACTACATCGGAGCCAAACATGCCTCCTCCGACGAGGGCAGCGTTCAGAACCCGTTTTTCGACCATTTCGAAACTTTCTCCTGTGTCGGTGATTATCCGCACTAGTGTCTTGACCATTGCGCCGGTGGCGCGAAAATATAGTGCGTGCAAACTACAGTCAAGCAGGCCGCATTGAGCATGGCAACTCTGAACTCAGCTATGACAGGCGGAACGCTGTAACTAACAAGAGAGAATCAAGGAGATTCAACTATGTTTAGCAACCGGAATCGTTTTGTCCTGGGTAGTGTGGTTATTCTTTTTGCGCTGGCAGTCACCCTCTCAGGTTTGACAGGTGGAGGAACTACCTCGCTGGATCTTCCTGCAGCCTATGGTGTTGCCCCCTGCTATACCCCCGTGGTGCCGATGGATGACCTGATGGATGCGGTCGATGATAATTTCGAGGAGATCTCCGACCAGCTGAAGGCCAAGAAGTATTCCAAGGCGATGAAGGCGGCCTACTATGTTGCAGAGTATGCCAATGTTCTGCAGTTCCACACCAGCGAGGAGGTCAAGGGCGCCGCGAACCTCAAAAAATGGAAAGATATCTCCGTGGCGATCCGCGATGACATGCAGAAGGTAGCCTTGACGATCAAGAAGAAGGACGCCACTGGCGCCAAGAAGCTCCTTGATAAGGTGGAGGCCGCCTGCGAGGCCTGTCACGATATGCGCGACTAAGAGCTCCTGGGAGGGCTCATAAGAAGGTTCCGGGGGACTGCAGGTAAGCAGGCCCCCGCGGCCGGGAGGATAGCTATGGCACATTCAGCACTGGGAGTCTGCAGCTGGTCACTGCAGGTGAGTAATATTCCGGACCTCGTTCGTCTCAGCACCGAGGTCGGGGCCGAGGTGGTCCAGGTCGGGATCGGAGACCCTACGCATGGAGCCTGGGATGAGGGAGAGAATTTCGTCGAGGCCCTGCAGGCATCCGGCCTGGAACTCAGCGGCACGATGATCGGTTTTCCCGGGGAGGACTACACCTCGCCTGCGACGATTCGTGAAAGTGGGGGCTTCGGAGATCCTGCGCTGCGGACTGAGCGCCTGGGGATCTTCCGCTATGCCGTCGACAAGACAGCAGAGCTCGGACTGCAGTGCCTCTGCAGTCACGCCGGCTTTATCCCCGAAGCAGATGGGCCGGAGCGTTCAAGCTTCCTCGACTGTATTTCCGAGGCAGCCCAGTACGCAGCAGACAAGGGTGTTCTCTTCACCATGGAAACAGGCCAGGAGACAGCTTCCCTTCTGCGGCGGACTCTCGATGAGCTGAAGATGTCGTCGCTCCGGGTTAATTTTGATCCGGCCAATATGATTCTCTACGATATGGGCAATCCCATCGAGGCGATTGAAATCCTTGGCGCTGACATCGCCCATGTTCATGCAAAGGATGCAAATCCTCCGCAGGAGAGTGGGCAATGGGGTGAAGAGGTCCCCCTCGGGGAGGGCTCTGTCGGCATGGCAGCCTTTGTCGAGGCTCTCGACAAGGCCGGTTATTGCGGCCCGCTGGTTGTCGAGCGGGAGGTGGGTGACCAGCAGGAGAGGGTCGCGGCCATCAAGCAGGGGATCTCTGTGCTGAAAAGCCTGGCCTGAGAGTATTTATTTCCAGGGGAGAAAATCCCTCAGCCGAGTCATTCATAAGGTGCCGGGTTTGCCCCCGGAGCGCGCTTTATATACAATGCCCGGCCATTTCCGACATTGTTACAAGTAGTGAGTAAGAAGGCAGAGACAGAAATGAGTATTCTTCCGCTTGCAGCCGAACTGAATTCGATTCTTGAATCCGAAGCTCCCGCAGTCCTCGAGATGTTGTCAGGACTCGGTAAGAGACTTTATTTCCCCAAGGGGATTATCAGCCAGGGGGCCGAGGCCAAGGAAAAGGCCCATCGTTTCAATGCCACCATCGGTATCGCCACCGAGGGTGGTGTCCCGATGCATCTCGAGAGCATGAGCAAGCTCTTTGCCATGGAGCCCGGGGAGGTTTTCCCCTACGCGCCTACCGCCGGGCGCCCTGATCTGCGGAAGCTCTGGCGTGAGAAACAGCTGCAGGAAAACCCCTCGATGCAGGGTAAGGCCCTGGGAATGCCGATCGTTACCAGCGCCCTGACCCACGGCCTCGGGCTGGTGGGGGATCTCTTCATCGACCCGGGCGATTCCATCGTTCTCCCTGCCCACTTCTGGGGTAACTATAACCTTACCTTCGGGGTTCGAAACCAGTGCGAAATCGAGACCTATCCGCTCTATGCTGATGGGGGATTCAACTCCGCAGGCCTGGCGGAAAAACTGAAGGAGGTCGCCGGCAAGACCTCCAAGGCCATCGTGGTGCTGAACTTCCCGAACAATCCTACCGGCTATACTCCAACTCCCGAGGCCGCCGCCGAAATCCGCGATGCGATTGTCGGTGCTGCCGAGGCCGGCCTGCGCCAGGTAGTTGTCTGTGATGATGCCTACTTCGGATTGTTCTTCGATGACAATTGCCTGCAGGAGTCGATCTTCGGCTACCTGGCCAATTGCCATCCGAATGTCCTGGCTGTCAAGCTCGATGGCGCTACCAAGGAGGTCTTTGCCTGGGGCTTCCGGGTCGGGTTCCTGACCTACAGTGCAGGATCTTCAGGTGATGCGGATGCAGTGCATACCGCCCTGGAGAAAAAAACGATGGGTGCGATCAGGGGAGGGATCAGCAATTCTCCCAATACCACCCAGTCGGCGGTGGTTCGCATGCTCCAGGACGAGCAGGCCGCAGAGCAGCGCAAGGAAAAGCGCGACCTTCTCTGTGCCAGGGCCCAGCGGACCCAGGAGGTACTCTCCGATGGGAAATACGATGATGCCTGGGAGGTCTATCCCTTCAATTCAGGCTACTTCATGTGCGTCAAGCTCAAGGGCGATGTCGATGCCGAAGAGCTCCGGGTGCACCTTCTCGACAAATACGGTGTCGGGGTGATCTCCAGTGGAAGCACCGATATCCGGGTGGCCTTTTCCTGCCTTGAGGAAGGGGATGTTGAGGAGGTCTTCGAGACTCTCCACCAGGCCTGGAAGGATCTCGCCGGCTGATTCCAGGTGGGCTGGTCTCAGGCAGGCTGATCTCAGGTAGACAGTGGGATCTCGCTGATGCTGACCCTTCCGCCCATGCAGATCTCGATGTCCCTGCCGGGCTGGCGGGCACGGTTGTGGTAATCGTCCCGGTAGTTGAAGGAATCGCCTTCGAGGTCATAGGAGTTCCCATGTGGTGAGGGATCGACCTTGCAGTAGACCAGCTCCAGGTTGATTTCAGTGTTGTCAGGGTTCGGAAGATTGATGTTCCAGAACGCGCCGGGGGGAGCCGGCTTTGAAAGCAGCTCGCTGATCACCATTCGTGCCCGTTGCTCGGTAAGCTCCCAGTCAAGCTCCTTACCCTTGCCGACGTACTGGGAGATGGCTATGGCAGGACGGCCGAGGATGGCGGCCTCGCGCGCGGCTGCAGCGGTCCCTGACATGTAGGTGTCCACCCCGAGGTTCGCCCCCTGGTTGATTCCGGCGATGAGCCAGTCGGCATCGCTTGCGAAGTGGCTCAATGCAAGCCTGCTGCAGTCCGGTGGGAATCCGGCCAGCGCGTAGCGCCCGGGTCCTCTTTCCTCGAACCGAAGTGGCTCCGAGATCGTTACGCGGTGTCCACTGCCTGATTGCGGCTGGCTTGGGGCCACTGTCACCGTGCTTCCAAGGCTCTTGCAGACCCGCTCGAGGGGCTCCAGTCCGTGAGCATCGATCCCATCGTCGTTTGTCAGGGCATTTTTCATGATTCCTCTGGTTTTTTTCTAATGCTGAAATCTGTCCGGGGGGAGCTCCCCTCGTCCTTGTGCCCTTTATCTACCATCATCTCTTTTGCAATTTCATCCTTTCTGGTAGCGTACCGCCTTCTATTTACACCGCAGGAGCTCACAAGGCCATGTTGATCCAGGACCAGGAGTCATTCGAAGACCTGCTGCACCGCTGCAGGGAACATGGATCATTCGCCTTTGACACTGAGTTTCTCAGGGAGGACACCTACTGGCCTGAGCTGTGTCTCATCCAGATCGGCCTGCATGGTGAGGCTGTCGCGGTAGATCCCCTTGCAGAAGGAATCGACTGCAGCCTGCTGTTCGAGCATCTTAGTGACCCGGAGGTCGAGGTGATTGATCATGCCGGCCAGCAGGCCATGGAGATCTTCTTCTGCAAGTCAGAGGCGCTGCCGCAGAACCTCTTCGATACCCAGGTTGCTGCGGCCCTCATGGGCTACGGCGACAGCATCGGCTATTCACGGCTTGTGCTGGAGCTGCTCGGCGTCAAGATCTCCAAGGGGGAGTCGCGCACTCACTGGGAGCGCCGGCCTCTTACAAAGCGCCAGCTCGACTACGCCCTCAACGATGTTCTCTACCTCGAACAGATGCGCGATCTTCTCAGGGAGAAGCTCAGCATGCGCGGCCGCGAGGAGTGGCTGGCCGAAGAGCTCGCCTTTTACCAGGATGGCAATCTCTACCGCCGGGATCCCAGGACCTTCTATTCGCGCGTTAAGGGAGCCGCCCGTCTCAACCGCAAGGAGCTGGCCATCCTTCGCGTCCTTGCCGCCTGGAGGGAAGAGGAGGCCCGCCGGCGCAACAAGCCTAAGAAGCGAATTGTCAGCGATGACAAGCTGATCGAGGTCGCCCGCCGGAAGCCCACCAGTATCGAGAGGCTCAGGGAGTCGCGGGGATTTCACAGGAAGTTTGTCGAGAGAAACGGAAAGATTATCGTCGAGCTGGTGGCAGAAGGCCTCAAGGTCGCTAAGGAAGATTGCCCGAAACGGGTCAACAGGGAGGGGAGGGACCCGGAGCTGTCTCTTGCTCTTGACCTGCTTGACACCTTTTTAAAGACCAGGGCGAAGGAGCTCGATATGTCACCGGCCTACCTGGCCAGCCGGGGAGATCTCTACAATCTCGTGAAGTCTCGCGCCGATGGAAAAGATGCTCCTTCCGACCTTCGGATCCTCAGGGGCTGGCGCAGGGAGCTGGTCGGGGATGACCTGCTGGGGTTGCTGGCCGGGAAGTACCGTCTCTCTCTCGACCCGGCTGGTATGGGGGTCGTTATTCACCAGGTTGAAGACGCCGGTTGAGATCCTGCCGGCTGCGACGGTGGGTCAGTCGGTGGGTGGAGAGATCCGTACCCGGATGATCTCGGTGTCGCTGCGGGCGAAGATGTCCTGGCCGGCAAAGGCGGGGTGGCTCCAGATCCAGCGGCCGTCGAGCAGGTGAACCCGCCCTCTCTCGCTGTAGCCCTGCGGGCTCAGCCGGGCCAGGATCAGGTCGCCGCCCGCGTTGAGGATCACCGCCATCCCCTTTTGCTTTTCTCCCCAGACCATCGAGGCATGGGGGTTCCTTTCCTTTTTCGTCATCTGGTAGCCATCTTTCCAGAGCACCTTGCCTGTTCCCAGGTCCAGGCAGAGCAGTCCATTTCGCTTGTCCAGTGCATAGAGATGGCCATCGAGGTGCAGTGGGGTCGCCATGAGGCAGCTGAGCGATTTTGTCGTCCAGGCGGTTTTGGGCTGCAGCTTGTCGTCGATCTTGAACAAGGCGGAGCCGTCCCAGTAACCCGAGACAAATACTGAGTTCCCCATGACCACAGGTGAGATGATCGCCACGTCGTAATTGCTCGTTTTGAAGGGGGTCTTGTAGATGAGCTTGCCGGTTTCAGGGGAAACGGAGGCGAGGTTGTCGGCAGTAAAGGCCAGCAGCTGGTCCTTCTTGTGCATGGAGATGGGAAGAAGAGTTGAGTAGCCGGGGCGGTCGGAGAGGGCTTTCCAGCGTAGCTTGCCGGTTTTTTTCTCCAGTGCGATGAGGGTGCCTCCCGGCCGGCCGCCGATATGGAAATAAACAAGGTCTCCCCGCACCACCGCCGATGATGCATGTCCCCAGATCGGACGCTTGGCCTTGAGGACGGCTTCGCAGTCGAGGCTCCAGGACTTTTTCCCATCGGAAAGCGCCAGGCAGTGGATCAGTCCCGTAGCCCCCAGCGAATAGACAAAATCTTCGTTCACAGTAGGCGTTGCACGTGGTCCGTTGTTGTAGCTGAGGTCGCCATAGGCAGCCTTGTATTCCCATTGCCAGAGGGTCCCGCCGGTTTTGGCATCGAGGCAGATGACACGCTCGGTTTCTTTCCCCTCGGGACGGTCCATGGTCAGGACCCGGCCATTGCTGACGGCAACACCGGAATATCCACCGCCGATTTTTACCCGCCAACTGGTGGTGACAGTTTCCGGGCCGAATTTTTCCGGCAGGCGGACGTCCTCCCAGATACCGGCCTGGTTCAGCCCCCGCCAGTTGGGCCAGTCAGCGCTGCGACAGGGCAGGCAGGGCAGGAGCGCAAGGGAGATCATTGCCGCCAGGAGGGGGGTGGGAGTCTTAAGGAACACGATTCTGCTCTTCTTCATTGGTTGCTGTGCGGGACTCTCAGCGTTGTCCCGGACGGACCAGGAGGTGCCCGGCATTCTCTCTCTCGAAGCCGCCTGGCTCTCCCGCTTCAAGATGCTCTGCAATTAATTCGAGGCCGCAGACCAGCGGCTTTCCCTTGTGCGCCTTGAAGGACAGCTCCAGGCTGCCATCGATAGCCAGGCCCTGGAATTCCCTGACGAGGCTCCGCCTCGGCCCACCGGCCTCCGCAGTAATGTCCAGGGCGCTGACCAGCTGTTTTCCATCAGCAAGGATATCGAAGACCCTCTGGCCTGCTTTTGTCTTTTTGAATTCGGCGAAATACAGCCGCAGGGTGAACTTTCCGGGCTTCAAGCCTTCGACCTTGAGGCCGGAGAGCCCGCTGGCTCCCGAGGCGCTGACCCAGGGCCAGCCCCGTCCGCCCTCCACCCTGAGGGAGTGGTGGTAGTGGTAGCTTGCCTGGGTGGGGGTGGTGGAAATCCTGATCGTGGGAGAAGGCCCGCCCACACTGGGATGGTCGACCCACAGGGTCCCGTTGGAATCCACCCGGTCACCGGGTGCACCCAGGTTGATTCCGAGCCGGATAATGTCCTTCGGTTCGCTCGCTCCCCAGGAGGCCCACTGCTCGTGCTCCTGCGGCATGCTGACCAGGGCGAGCCCCACGGGAAGGGGGTAGCTGCAGGTGCAGCCCTCGTAGAAATAAGGAATGTTCAGCAGGCCCCCGGCCGGTATGACACTGTTGGTGCAGCCTGATCGCGGGCCGCTGATATGGATGGTGCCGCTCTCGCTGCGAAGATCGTAAAAGGCGGCGGTACCCGACCGCATCGAATAGATGTGTCCGTAGTTGATTCCTCCATCGCAGCCGTAGCTCTTGGGAAACGACCGCGGGGTCTTCAGGCCGGTCAGGGGGCTGATTCGATCCCCTGCCTTGGGCTTCCCTGGTTTCCAGGCGTTTTTCTGCGTCGGCGGGCGGTACTGGGTCGGCTCACGTTCCTCAGAGTCGGGCTTGCCCAGCTGAGAGCGCAGGGACTTGTTTTCATCGGGGGAGAGGATCCTGCCGGTGTAGATGTCTGAGAGGACAGCCTCCAGTAAGGGGTAGTCCTTGTTTCTTGCGGAAGGAGAGCGTGGGTGATGCCAGTTCTTGGGGCGGGAGATCATGACCCCCGAGAGGAATTGGGGCTGGGGAGATCTCTTGAAATGCCCCAGGGAATCATCGAACCAGAGGACTCCCAGCGGCGCCTTTACAAGCTCATCCGGGCTGGACCAGCCTCCCGAATAGTCGGTCGAGCCTGGCAGGGGACCGTCTCGCCAGAGCAGCAGGGAGCCGGAGTCACCAGCTTTCATCCTTGCCCCGTGCAGCTTGAGCTTCTTCAGGGCTCTGCTGAGCTTCGCGGTGTCCCCGGCCGGCAGGTCGAAAACAGCTGCGCCGCCGAAGGGTCTGAGCAGCCTGTAGGTCTTGCCTGCCAGCTCTTCGGGGGTCCAGCCCTGTGGGATCCCGGAGTTCTTGACGACGACGAGATTGGCCAGGTAGGGAGGCAGGCTCTCCAGCGGGGATGGATCCTCAACGATGGAAATCCTTGAGCGAGGCAGGCCGAGCAGGTCGAGTCTCTGCTGCCCGGCGGCTGCCGCCGCGGGGTCTTCCTCAAAAGAGGCAACCTGGAGCCGGGAGGCGCGGGCAATGGCCTCGGCAAGGGCACTGGTAGCCTTGCCGATGACCAGGCAGTAGCCGATGTCCTGGTCGGTTTCAGAGAGCAGCTCCTTTGCCTGTTTCGAGACGGCCGCCTCGAGCGCCGGGGCCGGCTTTTTTTCCGGGGAGCTTGCTGTTTGTTTTGCCGCTCCTTCGCCAAGGCAGTAGATTCCTCCCTCCCTGGTGGTCACAAGCAGTCGGCCACCGGAGGCTGCGATGGAATGGACCCTGCCCTTGACTCCCTCCACGCCTTCAGAAAAAGAGAAGGTTCTTCCGCTGATGTGGACCTGGCTTGCACTGCCGGGGGTTCCGGGGCCGGATCGCGGCCTGTCCTCATGGCGCTCACTGTTGACCTTGCTGTCGAGAATGACCTTCCCGCGGCGCTTGGCCTTTCCCTCAGCCGTGTCAGCCATTGCGAACCAGCCGCCGGGTACCCTGGAAAAGCCGGGAAGGGAAAAATCCTTGATCGTGCCGCTGGCCAGGTCAAACCTGGCGGGATAGGCTGCGCTGCAGGGCACCACCAGCTCATCGCCATTGATCACGAGGTAGCCCTGGGGTGAGATTCCACCGAAGGCACGGGCGCCGTGGGGGTGGGGTCCGTAGATGTAGCCACCCCGGTCGTTGAGCCAGGTAAGCTGACCTGTTTCTGCGTCGAGGCAGTAGACGAAAACTCCCTCGAAGGACCAGACGCCTGCTGCAAAGTAGATTTTGCCAGCGTGGATGACCGGTCCCCCGCGGATCGGCCAGGCTGAGATGATGCGTCCGTTTCCAAGCAGCCTGCGATTGGATGGTGCGGCCCTGAACTTCCACTCAAGGGTCCCTGTGCCAGCCTGGAGGCAGTAGAGGTATCCATCATCGGACCCGAAGTAGACCCTTCCCTTGTGGGTGCTGGGGGCAAAGCGGACAGGGCCGTCTGCATGAAAGCGCCAGGCCTGTGAACCATCCTCCAGCTTGAGGGCCGTTACGCTGTCATTGAAGGACGAGGCGATAAAGACGAGGCCACCTGAAATGACCGGCTCATAGCCTGCATCGAACTGGAGCCTGGGGCTACGGTAGGCAGGCTTCAGGGCCGGCCACTGCTGGTGCCACTTTACCTGGAGTTTCTCCGGGAGTTTTTCGGGGGAGCTGGCACTGCGCCTGGAATCATAGCGCCAGGTCGGCCAGTCACCGGCAGCCAGGGGGCTGCACAGCCCGGCAAGGATGGCCAGCAGCAGGAGGCAGCGGCTGGTTTTTATTCTCAGGGGGCAGCTGGTGGACATTGGTTTTCCTGTTTTCTGGTTCATGATTCCTCCTCCGCCGATGGTTTCGCAGACTCACCGACCAGGGGTAGCCCGGGTTTTCCCGGGCCGAGTTCTTTCTCCGGAGAGAACAGCATAGGATAATAACGGCCTGAAATCGCTCTTCCCTGGGGGAGGATTGGAAAATTGTGAGTGTCCTTGCCCTCCAGGATGGCTGCGTTTGAGCGAACTCCGTCCAGGGCCATGTTGATGACGATGGCCCGGCGGGGATTTCCGGACCGGTTTTCGCCAGACCCGTGAAGGGTGAGTGGGTGGTGAAAAACTCCATGCCCGGCAGGAACCTCTGCCAGTACAGGGTTCTCAAGGGCCTTGCACTGGCTGTCGTCGAGCACCTCGCGGGCTGCATCCATCTCCCCGGTCAAGCCTGTGTTGGGGAGGAGCCCCCAGTGGTGGCTGCCGGGAATGTATTGCAGGCAGCCGTTGTCAGCGTCTGCATCGTCCAGCGGGATCCAGCAGGAGAGGTGCCCCATGGGCTCTGTCCAGGTCCAGTAGGAGTAGTCCTGGTGCCAGGCCACGATGCCGCCGTGCTCAGGCGGCTTGATAAAGAGCTGGTCATGGAAGAACCGAACCGCTCCTCCCAGCAGCTGGTAGGCTGCCAGGCAAAGAGCCGGGGACCAGGGCAGGTCATGGAGGGCGGGCTCGAGCTGCCAGGCGCCGAGTGCGTGGAAGAGCACCTTGCCCTCATCTTCTGCTTCGTTGAGGTGAAATTCGTAAAACAGGGAGTTGTCCGGATGCCCGGGGTCTGTCACCTTCTCGAGCTCATCCCGCAGCTGCCCAAGCTGGAGCGCATCAAGAATTGGAATCCCGGCGAGGAACCCATTCTCTTCGAAGCTGCTGACCTGCTCCCGGCTCAGGGCGTAGCTCTGCCACTGGCCCGGGGATTGGGGGCGGTGGAAAAGCTCGCTGACTGGTTCGTGTTGTGTGGAGAGGTCCATGGGATTTATTTTTTCGCAGCCATCTTAACCCCGCCGGGTTTTGCGTGAAACCTCAGTTGTGCGGCCGTTTTTCCCGCCAGGCCGGTACGCAGCGGGGGGCGGCGGCTCGTGGAGCATACTTTTATATGCCCGGGGCCTCTGATAAAATTGCGGGCAACTGGTTACGGCGAGTGTTTCTGTTTCAGCCTGTTTCTTCCTGTTCATGGAGAGGCTTTAAATGCTTACAGTTTCTGGGCCAAGCCGGCGTTTCTGTGACGGATTCAGCAGGCGCCAGTTCCTCGCCGCCGGTTCTCTCGGCGTCTTCGGCCTCTCCCTTCCCCAGCTCCTCAGGGCTGAGGAGGCAAGGCCTGCCGGCGCGCGCAGGCGGTCGGTGATCCTCATCTGGCAACATGGGGGCCCCTCCCAGCTCGACACCTTTGACATGAAGCCCGATGCTCCCCGGGAATACCGCGGACCCTACGGATCGATCCCCACCAGCCTTCCCGGCCTGCGGATCTCTGACAAGATGCCCTTCCATGCCAGGATTATGGACAGGACCTCGGTGATCAGGAGCTTTACCCACAACAACGGTGATCATTGGGCCGCCGCTCACTGGCTCCTTACAGGCTATCTCGGCGCGACCGGTTCGGACCGGAAGGCCAGGAATCCATCGATGGGGGCGATCAGTACTCATCTCCTCGGTTCGCATGAGAAGGGGGTGCCTGCCTATGTGAACATGAACGATGGCGGCTTCGGATTTCACGGCGCCTCCTACCTGGGAGTTGCCTGCAATCCCTTCAGGACCGGCAACTTCAGCTACGGTAACGAGGCCGGCATGCTGCCGACAGCGCGGGCGTCGAGCCTCAAGCTCGTCGATGGGCTGACCACAGAAAAGATTTCGACCCGGGTATCTCTCATGAAGCGCCTCGATGCACTTCGCGGCGATATTGACAGGTCAGGAGCCTTTGAGGGTATGGACAGCATGCTGCAGGAGGCGGTGGACATTGTCACCTCCGGCAGGGCCCGGGCCGCCTTCGATGTTTCTCTCGAGGACAAGCAGACCCGGGAGCGCTATGGCCCGGGTTGGGGAGAGCAGGCCCTGATGGCCCGCCGCCTGATCGAGGCAGGCGTTCGCTTTGTTACCCTCAATACCGGGTACTGGGATGACCACGGCAACATCAAGAAAGCGCTCGACAGCAAGCTGCCAAGGCATGACCGTGCGCTCGGTGTCCTGATTGAAGATCTCTCTGAGCGCGGCCTGCTTGATGACACCCTGGTGGTCTCAGCCGGAGAGTTTGGCCGGACCCCGAAAATTAACGACAAGGCCGGCCGTGACCACTGGCCCCAGGCGCAGAGCATCCTGCTTGCCGGCGGGGGCTACCGCCATGGACAGGTGATCGGCGCCACCAATGACAAGGCCGAGCATCCCACAGAACGGCCGGTCACTCCTGCCGACTTCTGTGCGATTGTCTACCACGCCCTGGGTATTGATCCGCACCAGGAGGTGGTCAAGGATTTCTCGGGACGTCCCAACTTCCTCCTCGATGGAGGGGTGGTCCCACCTGAGCTTCTCTGAGGCTGCGGAGGGAGGGTGCCGGCAGCGTGCCCTGGTCCGGTTTCCAGCTGGGCTGAATCCTGGAGAAGAAAAAAGAGGCCGCGCTCCGGAGAACACGGCCTCTTTGAATTTAATGGTGCCCAGGAGAGGGGTCGAACCTCCACTTCCTGTAAAGGAAACTAGGCCCTCAACCTAGCGCGGCTGCCAATTCCGCCACCTGGGCACGTTTTTCTTTTGTTCAGTGGGCTCCACCAGTGGAGTGCACCACCACGAAAGACAGAGTTTATCGATGAGATGGCCTTTGCATCAAGCCCCGACACTGAAATTCTGGAACTTGCCCGGGGTGGCGTTGTGGCGGTGGTGCTGATAGGCTATTGCCGCCCGGCGGTGATGGGTTCGGTTGTTTTTTCTTCAGGAGTGCCAAGAGATTGTCAGGCCCGGATAAAGAAGATCCGCAGACGGAGTTCCCCGCAAAGATCGGCTTGCTGGCCGGAGGCGGAACCTTTCCCTTCGCGGTCGCCAGGGCTGCGCGGGAGAGTGGGATCGAGGTTGTCTGTGCAGGAATCAAGCACGAGGTCTCCAGGGAGATTGCCGGGGAGGTTTCTGTTTTCAAAGAGTTCGGCCTTGGCAGGCTTGGAAGAGTTTTAAGATTTTTCAGGAGGCACGGGGTCACCGAGGTCTCCTGGGCCGGCTGGGTCCGCAAGGAGCGTCTTTTTACACCGGCCAGAATCTTTTCCCTGCTCCCGGACTGGCGTATGCTGAGGATCTGGTATTTCAGCTTACGAGACCGGCAGAGCCAGACCATCCTGACCAGCTTTGCCGAAGAGTTTGAACGAGAGGGTATCAAGGTGGCACATTCAACCCGCTATTGTCCTGAGCTGCTGGTCAAGGAGGGACTCGTCGGGCGTCGCAAGCCCAAGGCGAGGCACCTCGAGGATATCGCCTTCGGGTGGGGCATCGCCCAGCGTATGGCTGACCTTGATGTAGGGCAGAGCGTTGCCGTCCTGGAGAAGGCGACGATTGCCGTGGAGGGACTTGAGGGGACCGACCGCAATATCCTCAGGGCCGGAGAGCTCTGCCGCAAGGGCGGCTTCACGGTGGTGAAGTTACCCAAGAAAGAGCACGACATGCGATTTGATGTTCCGACAGTCGGGCCCGACACGATCGAGAATCTCAAGGAGGCCGGTGGTGCGGTTCTTGCCATCAAGGCCGGCGGAACATTGATCCTGGAGCAGGAGCGGGTAGCAGAACTCGCAGACCGCTACGGCATAGTGGTTGTGGCTTACGAGGAGCCACCGGGCTAAGGCTCTCCCTCGCGCTGGTCCCTCTAGGCTTGCCCGGGTTTGGTGTTTCATCGCGCCCTGCATGGGCATAAAATTCTCTGTTGGTCTGTGAAAGTTTTCTTCAGTGGGCACCCGCATGTGCCGATATTGTTATTGTGGCTTTGTGCCGATAATTGCACAGGGCATGTATCTACTGATATTTAATGTATTTGCGTTGAACGCACAGAATGGCTGATCAAGCTTGGCAGCGCGTTTTACCCAGGAGAATTTGAAATGAGTTCAGCTCGAACCAGGTATCTGATTCCGGTTTTGATCTGGGCGCTCTTTTGCGCACAGGTGATGGCTCCGGCCGCATTAGTGGATGACAGTGGCTTTCAGCAGAAACCAGCTGTCCAGCTTGACGAAGATGCTGCCAAGGAGATCGCTCGGATCATCGAGCAGAAGAATAAGGAGCTTCTTGAGTCCATCACCAAGATGGTCAATGAGAAGACGGCAGCCCTTCAAAAGAGCCTGGCAGAGCGGGATAAGCGGATCGCCAGTCTTGAAAAAGAAGTCAACCGGCTCAAGAAAGAGCTGGCTGCAGCACCAAAGCCGAAGCCGAAACCTCCGGCACCTAAACCGGCACCGAAGCCTGATCCCAAGCCTGCTCCAAAGCCAACGAGTGCATTTCTTGGTGTCGGCCACATCGATAATGAGGCAGGGGCGCTTGTGACGACGGTTCATCCTGACAGCCCGGCTGCAAAGGCCGGCTTGAAAGAGGATGATGTCATTACCGCCGTTAACGGAAAAAAGGTGAGCTCAGAGAGCCTTGGGGGCGCTGTGACGGTTCATGCACCCGGGGTGAAGATCAAGCTGGATTATCTTCGTTCAGGAAAGAAGGCCAGCGTTGAGGTGGCTCTTGTCGATCGCGATGAGTTCTTCGCTGCGCGCTCCCGCAAGGACGAAAAGAAAAAGCCCGGGCATATCGTGCTGGGTGTGACCGTCGAGGAAGACGACAAGGGAGTCTTTGCCTTCGAGGTAGAGAAAGGATTTACCGGGCAGGCTGCTGGTGTCCAGAAGGGCGATCGTCTCACTCATTTCAATGGCAAGGAGGTCAAGACCCTCGATGGCCTTGAGGCCTTGTTGAAAAAGGCGGAGTCCGGCAAGGAGGTCTCCCTGCGCCTGGTGCGGGGTGAAGAGACCATCAATGTTGTGGTGCTGGGCTCTTCTGAAAAGGGCGGAGCAAAACTTGTCAGCACCAAGAGCACGAAGCCTGAGAAAAAAGAGGCAGCCCCGGAGAAGCCGCCGGTGGAGCAGAAGAAAGAAGAGGCAGGGTTCCTTGGCGTGGGCGTCGGCTCCGTTGAGGGAGGCCTCGAGGTAGAGATCGTGGTGCCTGATTCTGCTGCCGCTGCCTATGGCATCCAGGTAGGGGATATTATCAAGCAGGTCAATGGAAAGAAGACGACCTCCATCGATGAGCTGAAGGCCGCACTTGGTGGCGCTTCCGCCGGAGCCACTGTGAAGGTCAACCTGACCAGGAAGGGCGCTGATATCGCCATGAGCCTGGTGCTGGGTGCACGGGGAGCCAAGGTTGAGCCCCCGAAGTCAAAGCCGGCAGCCCCGAAGCCGGAAACGGCTCCGAAGCCTGCTCCAAAACCCAAGGAGAAGCCGAAAGAAAAGCCGCAGGAAAAGAAGTCCGGAGAGAAGGGAACCCTTGGGATTCATGCCCGGCAGACGGGTGAGGGCCAGGTGGTGATCACGATGGTTATCCCCGGCGCTGCAGCCGAAAAGGGTGGCCTGAAGGCGGGCGACCTGGTGCTCAAGTTCGGCAGCAAGAACATAGGGAGCCTCAAGGATCTCCAGGAGGCCCTGGGGCCTCTGCATGTCGGTGATTCCATTACGATCAGAATTCGACGTGGTGAAGAAGAAAAGGACATCAAGGTCCAGCTCGGCGAACCGCTCTCCAGCGGGAGCGAGGACTGAGGGTCCCTGGCTGTTCGCCATGGGCAGGGCCGGTTGGAGGCCGGGACCGGCTCTTTGAGTCCGGGAGCGGCCTCCAGGTTGATGGTGGTGGCTGAAAGGTGATGCAGGATCAGCATAGCAGCACGGTTTACCTCATCGGGTACCGGGCCAGCGGCAAGACAAGCGCAGGGCGTGCGCTCGCTGCCAGGCTCTGCCGGGACTTTGTCGACACCGACCACCTGGTAGAGGCAGAGGCCGGCAGAGAGATCGCAGCGATCTTCGAGGAGTCAGGCGAGGAGGCCTTCAGGCACCTCGAGAGTGAAGCCCTGCGGCGGGTTTGTGAGAGAGCCTCCCAGGGAGATGAGCTGGTGGTTGCAACAGGCGGGGGGATCGTCCTGGCTGCTGATAACGTCAGGCTGATGAGGGAATCGGGAAAGGTGGTCTGGCTGAGGGCGCCCGCTGCAGTTTTAGAGGCGCGTATCGGGGCCGATCCTTCCACCGGGAAGAGCCGTCCGCCCCTGGCTGGCGCCAGCGCCACCTCGGAAGTTGAGGAGGTGTTGAGCCGGCGTTATCCTCTCTATGAGGCTGCCGCCGAATGTATTGTTGATACCGGGAATATAGATCAGGAAGAGGTCTGCAAGGTGATTGCTGCAGCCCTGAGGGAGAAGCCGGAATAGATGATCCCGGAGATGTACGAAGTCCTTGTTGTAGCAACGGCCGTGGTTTTCGGCCTCTGCGTGGGGAGCTTCCTGAATGTCTGCATCTACCGGCTGCCGATAGCTGAGCTCAGCATTGGCAAGCCCCGGAGGTCATTCTGTCCTTCCTGCAAGGCGCAGATCTCCTGGTCGGACAACATTCCGGTTCTCAGCTGGCTTCTTCTGCGTGGACGCTGCCGAAGCTGCCGGGCAGCCATCTCAATACGCTACCCCCTTGTAGAGCTCCTCACTGGTATCCTCTGCGGACTGGTGGCCTGGAGATTCCATCTTGAACTCGACGGTGGGCTCATCAGCTGTCTTTTCCTCCTCGTTCTTTTCTGTGCCCTGCTGGTGGCAGCCTTTATCGATGCAGAGCTCCGGATTCTTCCTGATGAGATCACCGTTGGCGGAATGCACCTGGTTCCCCTGGCCATGCTGGCCCTGCAGGATCTGCGGTGGCCGCCGCGAGAGGGGCTTGCCCGGGATTTCCTGAACGGGCTGTCAGCTTCACTGCCCTCCTGGTCCGTATCGCCCGGGGGGGCTGCTGCCATACTCGCTATCGTGGGCCTGTTCTTTTTCGCACTAGGCTGCCTGGTCTACCGCCGCTACCGCAGCTGGCGTCTTCCCACAGAGCCCAATGGTTTCTTCAGCGTCAGCCTGGCCGGCCTCTTGAGTGGGCTTTCTGCCGCTCTTGTTGCCGCAGCCTGCCTGCTGCCCGGTTTCCTGGATTCAATTCCGGCCTACAACCTCACCAGCTCCCTGCTTGGAATGCTGACCGGCAGCGGCCTGGTATTCTTCATCGGGGTTGTCGGTACGCTGGTTTTCAGGAAGCCGGCCATGGGTTTTGGTGATGTAAAACTGATGGGCCTCCTGGGCGGTCTCACCGGTTGCTGGGGAGCTGTATCGGCCTTCTTTCTCGCCTGTATTCTCGGCTCGATCGTGGGCATTCCAAGACGGCTGATTTCCGGTGACAGGCACCTCGCCTTCGGTCCTTTCCTGATTATTTCAGGAGTTTTTGTCTATCTGTGGAGGGATGCCGTAGATCTTGCCCTGGAGTGGTATATGGGCCTCTTTTCCGTCTGATTTGACGGAGGCCGAAGCTTTCGGCAGGGGTCGATAAGGTCTTTTTTTATCTAGTATCTTGCCATTTCAAGGCACCTTTCGATAAGCTAAGCGCAGGCGCAGGGAGCGCCGGCCAATAAGGCAGAGTGAAGAGAACCTCCTGCCTGGCCCTGGTGAGCCCTGGTCGTCTGACAGAGGACTTTTTCAGCGATTTGCCCCTGCATACCGGGACTGGATTTCCCCCGGGGGCTTGGTAAGGCTTTTAGGAGAAGAAGAAGTGATGAGCAGGAACCTCGTTTCTATGCTTGCTCTGGTTTGTGGGCTTGGATTGCTCACCTCCGGTTGTGCGATTCCGGGCTTGAAGGAGGCCAACCAGAGGCTCAAAGAGCAAAATGACCGCCTGGTTAGTGAAAACAACCGCCTTGAGCAGGAATTGGCTGCCCGTAACAGGGGCTCGATTCCCGACCTGCCGACTGAGGGAGATGCTTCCGGTGGGGCCGATGCGTCCGACCTTCTGATCCCCGGAGAAAACGGCATTGGCTCCAATGTACAGGTTGAGCGAACTGCAGAGGGAATCAGGATGACGATTCCACATCGCGTTTTCTTCGCACCAGGGCGGACTGAGCTTACCGGTGCAGGCAAAGGGGTTCTCAAGAAAATCGCCGGGGTTCTCAACGATGGTGAATACAGGGAGAACACGGTACGGGTTGAGGGGCACACCGATGATGTCCCGGTCAACAAGGTTCGCGACAAGTATCCGACCAACTGGGAACTTTCTACGGCGAGAGCCTGTTCGGTTGTCCGCTACCTTGTCAGCAGTGGTGGTGTGCAAAAAGGCAGGATCTATCCTGCCGGGTTTGCCGATACCAAGCCGGTCGCCGGCGGCAAATCAGTTGATTCGCGCCAGAAGAATCGACGCGTTGAGATTACGATATTGAACCAAGGGGCCTGAGGGTAGAGCAGGCAGCAGGGTTGGAGTAACCGCGGGAGATGATTTCTTCCGCGGTTATTTTTTGCCTGGTGCAGGCTTACCGGGCGGTGGAATTGTCAACATCCTGTGCAATACCGCCCCTTTTCGTCAAAAAGGTATCCAGATGATATTCTTTTCAGGCTTCTTCCCTGTTTCGGCAGGGTCGTAAGCGGGTTTGGAACGGGTAGGGGTTTACTCCAGTCTCTGGGGAGGAGACCTATGTACAGGATGGAAAAACTGGCCAGGCAGTTGCTTGAAGAGGGCGGCTCGGATCTGCACATCGCTGCGGATTCCCCGCCGCTGATGCGGATCGATGGCCGCCTGGTGGTGGCTGGAGAAGAGAAGCTCGATGCAACTGCCTCGAGGAAGCTGGTCTATGACATTCTCAGCGAGGAGCAGGTCAAGCGCTTCGAGCAGGACCTGGAGCTCGATATGTCCTTCGGAATCGATGGGCTGGGAAGATTCCGTACCAATGTATTCCTGCAGCGGGATGCAGTGGGCGCGGTATTGCGGGTTATTCCAAAAGAGACGATTCCCTTTACAGAGCTGGGGCTTCCACCCGAGGCCTGTGAGCGAATCTGTAATCTTCGCAAGGGGCTTGTCCTCGTCACCGGAGCTACCGGCAGCGGCAAGTCGACGACCCTGTCTTCGATGGTCGATTACATCAACTCCTCCAGGAATGAACATATCATGACGATCGAGGACCCGATTGAGTTCATCCACCCCAACAAGGGGTGCCTGGTGAACCAGCGGGAGGTCGGCTCCGACACCCACGGGTTCCGTAATGCCCTGCGAACGGCCCTGCGACAGGATCCGGATGTGATCATGGTCGGGGAGATTCGCGACCAGGAGACCATCTCTGCTGCCCTGACCATTGCCGAGACCGGGCACCTGACCTTTGCCACCCTGCATACCAACTCGGTGGTGCAGACGGTCAACCGGGTGATCGATGTCTTCCCTGCCCATCAGCAGGCGCAGATCCGGACCCAGATGTCTTTTACCCTCGAGGCTATTTTCTGCCAGCAGCTGGTTCCCAGGGCCAATGGAAAGGGCCGGGTGTTGGCAGCGGAGGTGCTGATGGCGACGGCTGCAGTGCGGGCACTGGTTCGTGAGGACAAGGTCCACCAGCTCGAGTCGGTGGTCCAGACGGGGGGGCGGCTGGGTATGAAGACGATGAACCAGAGCCTGCTGGAGCATTGCAAGAAGGGGCGGATCGCCTTTAAGGACGCGCTGCGGTACTCGGCGTCTCCCGATGAGGTTGAGCGTCTTTACAACAAGAGCGGTGGTGTCTGTGTCTGAGAGTAACGAGATTGGATCCGGGGTTTGAAATGACCAGGAGTAAATTTGATAAGCGGCTTGGGAATGTCCTCTCGCGCAGGAAGCTCATCAGCGAAGATGCGCTGGCCGGCTACATGGAGACTGCGGAGAAGGATTCCAGCTCACTCACCAGCGTTCTGCTCGACAGTGAGCTGCTGAGCGAGGCTGAGCTCCTGGAGGTCCTCAGCGAGGAGACGCGGTTCCCGGTCGTCGATGTGTTCAAGATCCGCCCCGAGAAGAGCGTGGTGGATATCCTGCCGGAGAACCTGGCCTCCTACTATGGGGTGGTCCCGGTTTCCCGCGTCGCCAACGTGCTGACCCTCGCGGTCTCAAATCCCTTTGACATTCTCCAGCTTGACGATATCCGGATTGTTACGGCCTGCGAGATCAGGCCGGTGCTGTCAACCGAGCCCTCGATTCGCAAGGCGATCCCGGAGGTCTATAACCGTGGCCAGCAGATGGTTGATGATCTGCTGGAGGATATTAACGAGGAGGATGTCGAGGTCAGCGACAAGGCTCTCGATGAGGCCAGGGCAGCCGACCTGGGACTGCTGGCGGAAGAGTCCGGGCAGGCGCCGGTGGTCAAGCTGGTCAATCTCATCATCGTGCAGGGCATCAAGAAGAAGGCCAGCGATATCCACATCGAGCCCCTCGATAACGACGTAAGGGTTCGCTACCGGGTCGATGGAGTCCTCCACGAGAGCATCCGGCCGCCAAAGAGAATGCAGAATGCGCTGGTGAGCCGCATCAAGATCATGTGCGGCCTGGACATAGCCGAGCGCCGCCAGCCGCAGGACGGCAAGTTCCAGATCACCATGGAGGGGCGCAAGATCGATTTTCGAGTTTCGACCCTGCCCCTGGCCACAGGCGAGAAGGTCGTGATGAGGATTCTCGATTCGGGCAGTCTTGGGCTCGGACTGGTGGATCTCGGCTTTGAAAAGAAGGCACTTGAAGACATCTACGCTGCGATTGCACGTCCATACGGGATGATCCTTGTCACCGGTCCAACCGGCAGCGGTAAATCAACAACTCTCTATTCGGCGATTCGCGAGGTCCTCAATGTTGAAGACAATATCGTCACGGTAGAGGATCCGATCGAGTACACGCTTGAGGGGGTGAACCAGGTCCAGGTCAACACCAAGCAGGGCCTGACCTTTGCCGCCGCCTTGCGGTCGATCCTGCGCCAGGACCCGGATACGATCCTGATTGGAGAGATCCGCGACCAGGAGACCGTTGAGATCGCCGTCAAGGCCGCCCTGACCGGGCACCTGGTCTTCTCTACCCTCCATACCAATGATGCTCCCTCGAGTATCACCAGGGTGGTGGATATGGGAGTGGACCCCTTCCTGGCCGCCTCGGCACTGGTCTGTGTTTGCGCGCAGCGGCTTGCAAGGAGTCTTTGTGAAGAGTGCAGCCGGCCGATGGAGGTGGTTCCATCAGCGGATTACCTCGAGTCGCTCGGCTTTACCACGAAGGAAACGAAGAAGCTGGAGCTGCGGGAGACCGCAGGCTGCCAGCGCTGTTCGAATGGCTACAAGGGAAGGTTCGCCCTGCTGGAGACAATGCCTGTGACCAGTCGTCTTCAGCGGGTGATCATCGATGGCGGCTCATCGATGGATATCAAGGAGGTCGCCCGCGAGGAGGGCATGCTTACCTTGAGGCGCTGCGGGATTCTGAATGCGCTAAGGGGCAAGACCAGCCTCGAGGAGATCCTTCGCGTCACGGTTGGGGATTAAAGGGTTTGAAACAGCAGGCTGTTAATTTTCGGGGAGTTCAGGAATGACTGTTGAAGTGTTTTCTTACAGGGCGCGCGGTGCGGACGGCAAGACCAGCACCGGGCTCTTAAAGGCTGAGAGCGAAGCTGAGGCTGTCAGCGAGCTTCACCAGGGTGGCCTGACGGTCATCTCTGTTGCAAGGGAAGCCGGCGGTAAAGCGGCCGCAGCCAGCTCCCCAGAGAGCAGCATCAGCAGCCTCTTTTCCCGCGCACGCCAGGTTCCGGCTCACAAGGCCCGGGTCAAGGACGCCGAGATGGTCGTTTTCACCCGCCAGCTTTCTACCATGGTCGGCTCAGGTATCCCCCTGGTCGATGCGCTGGAGATCCTTGCCGAGCAGATCGAGAACCAGGGCTTCCGCATGGTCATCGAGGAGGTCTGTGAGAAGGTGAGGGGGGGGATGGACCTCTCGGAATCACTCAGGATGTATCCGCGTATTTTCCCGGATATCTACGTCAACATGATCTGTGCCGGGGAGGCCAGCGGCCAGCTCGACACGGTTCTCGAGCGCCTGGCGGAATACCAGGAGTCTTCGAGCGCCTTGAAATCGGAGATCAAGTCGGCAATGACCTACCCCATCGTTTCGCTGCTGATGGTGGTGGGGATCACCTTTTTCCTTCTCGTCTTCGTGATTCCGAAGTTCGAGGACATGTTCACCTCGCTCAATGTCGAGCTCCCCGGGATCACCACAGCGCTGCTTTCGGCAAGTCTCTTCCTGCGGGAGAATTTTCTCATCTGGGGAGGGGGAGTGGTTGGGCTGGGAGTCGCCCTCGGTTACTGGCTGCGTTCTGAGACCGGTATGAATGCCAGGGATTGGCTGCTGATCAAGATTCCTGTCTTCGGGCCGCTCTTCAAGAAGGTGACCCTCTCCCGGTTCTCCAGGACGCTCTCAACGCTCGTCCAGAGTGGAGTTCCTATCCTCGGGGCGCTGGAGATCGTTTCCCAGACCTGTGGAAACAGGGTATTCGCAAGGGCTATTGAGCAGGCTGCGGAGAGTGTGCGGGAGGGAGAGCCCCTTGGTGAGCCCCTGGCCAGGAGCGGTGTCTTCCCACCCATGGTAAGCCGGATGGTGACCATCGGGGAGCGTACCGGCGCCCTGGAGGGGCTCCTTGAGAAAATAGCGGATTTCTACGACCGGCAGGTGAAAACGAGCGTTGAGGGGCTGACCTCGATGATCGAGCCTTTCATGATCGGAATCATGGGATTCCTGGTCGGCGGCATGGTTATGGCGATCTTCCTGCCTATTTTCAAGATGGTCGGCAGCATGAATGGCGGCTGAGAAGCCGGCAAGTAGCGTTAATGTCACGAGGCCGGGCCTGAAGGTCCGGGAATGTTCAAACTTGAGGTAGATGACCTGAAAATACCAGCCGGGCGATTGGAAACCGCTAATCCCTGCCGATACATGAATCAGGTAAAGGGAGGTTTCTGACCGGTTTCAAAGCCTTCGGGTACGGGGCCGGCGGAGTATTTTGGGTTTGAATGACAGCTATGGCTGAAAAAAGCACGGCTAGTATATTGCCCGGAGCAGGGCGCCTGGTGATGGTCTCCGATGACGAACCGCACCTTCGTGACCTGCTTTCGCTGGTACTCGAAGAGGAAGGCTACAGCGTGGTGTGCGCATCGAGCGGACAGGAAGCGCTGGAGACCTTTCGTGAGTATTCCGACCGCCTTGCCCTGATCATCCAGGACCTCAAGCTTCCCGATCTCGATGGTGTGAGGCTCCTGGCCCGCTACAAGACCGAGGCTCCGCAGATACCGGTGGTGGTGGTGACTGCGTTTTCCACCTGGGATAATGCCGTGGAGGCTATGCGCCTGGGAGCCTACGACTATATCAAGAAGCCCTTCGAGGTAGGTGCGATTCGGCAGGTGGTCAACCGGGCAACCGCCGAGAGCTCAGCAGCCGCCGAGGAGCCGGGTGCAGGGCAGGACCTGTCTGCCAGGAAGAACGAGCTGATCGGCAACCACAGAAGCATCCAGGAGGTGATGGACCTGGTAGGCCGCGTGGCTCCAACCGACAGCACGGTGCTGATCCAGGGCGAGAGCGGCACGGGCAAGGAGCTTGTTGCCAGGGCTCTTCATGACCGCTCCCAGAGGAATGAGCAGGGATTCATCTCGGTCAATTGCAGCGCCTTCACCGAGACACTCCTGGAGAGTGAGCTCTTTGGACATAAAAAGGGCGCCTTTACCGGCGCGGTAGCTGACTCAGAAGGTTTCTTCAAGGCGGCTGATGGCGGCACTCTCTTCCTTGACGAGGTTGCTGATATGAGCCTGACGACCCAGGTGAAAATCCTCAGGGTTCTCGAAGAGCGTATTGTCACGCCCGTTGGCAGTACCTGCGGAGAGCCTGTCGATGTCCGGATCGTAGCTGCTACCAATAAGAATATTCTTGAAGAGATCGAGCAGGGCCGGTTCCGCGAGGATCTCTATTACAGGCTGAACGTGATCCCTGTCTGGCTGACTCCGCTCCGTGAACGCAAGGATGACATCCCTCTGCTGGCCGGGTTCTTCCTCCGGAGGCACTCCCTCCGTATGAGCAGGGAGATGACCGGAATCTCGGAGGAGGCCATCAGCAGGCTGCAGCAATACGATTGGCCCGGCAATGTGCGTGAGCTGGACAATATCATCCAGCGCCACGTGGCACTCTCTAGTGGCAGCGAGATTGACTCGGTTGAGCTGCGCGGTCAGTCCGCCGGATCCACTTCGGATGGACAGGCTTCCCTGCAGGAGTTCGGCATACCGGAGCAGGGCATGGACCTCGAGGAGCGCCTGGGAGAAATCGAGATGGGCTACCTGCGCGAGGCCCTGAATGCTACCGGTGGAAACATGACCGAGGCCGCCAGGCTGCTGGGCATGAGCTACCGCTCGATGAGGTACCGGGTGCAGAAACTTCGCACCCACGATGCAGAGCCTGTTCTCTAAGAAACAGCTCGCCGCCAGGCTCAGTCGCTGGTGGCCTCTTTGATCTGATCCTTGCCGGC
>CAZTRG010000147.1:0-4568 GCA_964615885.1 uncultured Planctomycetia bacterium
GACCCGTGAGGGCGCCCTGGCCGATGATCCTGCCGTCGATCTCCCCATCCGGGGCGATGGACTCATGGACATGAACGACTGGTGTAACCGGATCGGCGCTCGCAACGACAACGCGATGTGGATCGGTACCACCTATGTCAACAACACCAATGACTTCGCTGTTCCCGTAGATGTCTGTAGCGCCAGTGACGACTCCGTCCGCGTGGATATCAACAACTACATCGTGACCAGGGT
This sequence comes from uncultured Planctomycetia bacterium, assembly GCA_964615885.1. GTDB lineage: Bacteria > Planctomycetota > UBA8108 > UBA8108 > UBA8108 > UBA8108. The sequence continues at coordinate 235 of CAZTRG010000147.1, forward strand.
CAACGCCTGCCGTGGTTCGGCCGGTGATTGCCAGGAGACTCGTCCCGGCGAGCTCGCCCCTGGTGTCAACAAGATCACCGCCTACGTCTATGAAGGCGGCGGTGGATTCAATGGTCGCTTCCGACTGACCGCCCGCTGCCCCGATGGTTGCGGTGACGGTGTCGACACCATCGAGCAGTTCGGGATCGAGTTCCTCGGCCCCGGTAACGGAAACCTCGAAGGTGCCTTCCTGAACGAGCGCCCCGAGAGGTCGCACGGCGAGCAGTGGGAGCCCGATGTCGTTGACCCCGGTGGAGACGGCGAGGTCGCCGCCGGCGGCATCAACCCCAATGGCTGGATCCAGACTGATGGCTGGAACCTGCTCGTTCCCGTCGGCAACCCCCACGGTTGCGGTGGCGGAGGAGTCGGTCTCATGGCCAGCAGCTGGACTGGTGATTTCCTGATCGGCGAAGAAGATCCGCAGGATGGTGATGAATGGGACATTGACTGGAGCCTGACTGAGGCTAACGGTTATCCCGGCCAGACCAACAATCCTGATGATATCGCCGTCTGGAGAACCGCCAAGTCGATCTCCGACGGCCTCGGTGCCATCGATTGCGGTGACGGAGCCGATGGACCTTCGCAGTTCAATGGAGATCTCGTTGATTTCCAGGCCATCTGCGTAGCCGAGGGCACCCCGAACGACAACGTCATGGCGATTGCTACGACCTACGTCGAGAACCTCACCGGTGAGGACCTCCCGATCCAGGTCTGCACCTCCAGTGACGACTCGGTCGCCTGTTACGTCAACGACGAGCTTCGCCAGAACATCAGCGCCTGCCGCGGATCCGGTGGCGACTGCCAGGAGCGCGCCGATGCCATCCTGGCCCCCGGCGTCAACAAGCTCGCCCTCCTCGTGTGGGAAGGTGGCGGCGGCTTCAACATGCGTTTTGCCATTGAGTACAATGGCCAGAAGCTGAACGACAACAGCATCGAGGTCGACTTCCTCGGCGCTGCCTACGATGTCGGACCTCCGGAGATCTGTGACAATGGAATCGACGATGACGGCGATGGAGCTATCGACTGTGTCGATCGCCAGTGCCCCCCCTGTCCAGAGATCTGCGACAACGGCACTGACGATGATCGTGACGGCCGTGCCGATTGCGACGACAGCGACTGCGCCGAGGTCGTCGGCTGTTTCGAGATCTGTGACAACGGGATCGATGACAACGACGATGGAGACGTCGACGGAGATGACATCCAGTGTTCGGACCTCGAATTTGCCGGGGATCTCCTGGTGAGCCTCGATGCCAGGGATGGCACCGCCGGCTCCGACCTCTGGAGAAACCAGGGTTCCATGGGTGATTTCCGCAAGGTCGGTAATCCCCAGGTTGAAGAGCGCGACTTCGGTATCGGCGTCAGCTTCAACGAAAATGGCCGCAGTGGCGAGACCTACGAGAGTAGCGAAAATGCTCCTGCCGGCATTATTGGCGCGAACCCGACCCGTAGTATCGAGATCTGGGTCTGGCCCAGCACCGTCAGCCCCAACGAGGAGACCCTGGTCGCCTGGGGTAAGCGCGGTGGGCCTGACGGCTCGAACATGTCGTTCCTCTGGGGTAACAACGCCGCCCACGGTGCCGTCGGGCACTGGGGAGCGCCGGACCTCGGCTGGAACGATGCCGGGGGAATCCCCGACGCCCAGCAGTGGCATCACCTCGTCTATACCTACGATGGTGAAACCACCAGGGTCTATGCCGACAACTGCCTGGTCTCAGCTGATTGCGCCAATTCCAACGAGGAATTCCTCGGCGCCGGCCGGATCAATACCCACGGGGGTACCAAGATCCGGATCGCCCAGCAGACCGAGGGCAACGGAGTGGACATGACGATTGGATTGCAGGGCAAGATCCTGGTCTCCAAGCTGAGGATCCACGACGGAGTCCTGACTCCTGAGCAGATCTCGCACAACTACGAATCCGAGCTCCCGCAGTTCCAGCCGGGGGCCCCGGATCCCGAAGTTTGCGACGACGGCATCGACAATGACGGTGACGGCGATATCGACTGCGACGACGATGACTGCGCCGAGGCGGCCAACTGTGGAGTTGCCGGCCCCCGCTTTGTCCGTGGTGACGCCAACTCCGACGGCAGCATCAACCTGACCGACGGAGTCATTCCGCTCTTGTACCTGTTCTCCGGCGGAGCACCGCCGAACTGTCTCGACTCTGCCGACACCAACGACACCGGCAGCATCGAGATCACCGATGCGATCATCGTCTTCGGCTGGCTGTTCTCCGGTGGAGTCCCCCCCGCGGAGCCGTCTCCGCTGAGCCCGGGCTACTCCCGCAAGGAGTGTGCAGTCGACCCGACCGATGACAATATCGGCTGTGACCAGGTAGCCCCCACCTGTAACTGACCGGGAGGCCCTGTAAAACGGTTGCTGACCGCAAGCGGCGCAACCTCGGTAAGAACCGGGGTTGCGCCGCTTTCTTTTTGACTGATATCCTCAACCCGTCACCTCACCAGCCATGAAAATATTTACCGCGCTCCTGCTCCCATTACTAAGCTGCTCTTCCGCTTCCGCCCTGGAGGACCGCCCCTTCGTGGTCATTCACCGCCAGGGTGATGACAACTGCCACACCTTTCGGATTCCAGGAATCGCCGTTACCAACAGCGGGACCCTGCTGGCTGTATACGACATGCGTTACCGCAGCCGGCGTGACCTCCAGGGTCATATGGACATTGGCCTGTCACGCTCAAGCGATGGAGGGAAGACCTGGGAAAAGCCCCGCCCCATCATGGACATGGGCCGCCATGGCGGCCTGCCCGAGGACCAGAACGGCTGCTCCGACCCGAACATCCTAGTCGACAGGACCACCGGAGAGATTATCGTGAGCGCGGTCTGGACCCACGGCAAGCCCGGCACCCACCAGTGGAGAGGCCGGGGCTCTGAGCCGGGAATCGAGCTCTCCAGGTCTTCACAGTTCCTGATGGTGAGATCAGCGGACGATGGACGAACCTGGTCGAAACCCGAAAACTGGACCGCGAAGCTGAAGAATCCCGCCTGGCATCTCTTTGCCCCGGGCCCCGGGAACGGGATCACGATGAAGGATGGAACCCTGGTGATGCCAACCGGCGGACGGGACGAGAAGGGTTTGCCCTTCTCCAACCTGATGTGGAGCAAGGACCACGGTAAGACCTGGAAGCTGTCAAGCCTCGCCCGCTCCAACACCAACGAGTCGGCTGTCGCCGAGCTCTCTGACGGCTCACTCATGCTGAACATGCGTGACAACCGCAACCGCAAAGACAAATCCGAAACCAACGGTCGCGCCGTGAGCGTAACAAGCGACCTGGGGAAGACCTGGAAGGTTCACTCCTCCGACCACGGGAGCCTGCCGGAGCCGGTCTGCATGGCCAGCCTGATCTCTCACAGGCTCAAAGATGGCCGCACCGTCCTGTTCTTCTCCAATCCCCACCATAAATCCAGGCGGCAGAACATGACCCTGCAGATGAGCCTGGACGATGGAAGGACCTGGGGCAAAAAGATCCTGCTGGACAAGAAGGGGGGAGCCTACAGCTCGCTGGTCATGGTCAACGATCGAACCGTCGGGATCCTCTACGAGTCTTCGCGGGCGGACCTCGTCTTCCAGGCCATCGGGCTCCAGGAGCTCGGACTCTGACCTTCAGCGCCACCGCCGGCTTCCCATGGCGGCGGTAAAAACAGGCGCTCTCCAACAAGAGTTGGAGTTGCCCCGTTTCCTGCTGTTACAATGCCGGCGGTCTGCCCCCCCAGGCTGCGCAAGAGGCGGCAAGGGGCTGGATTTTGAACTCACGCACCCGCTGTTTACCGGTTTCGGGCAATCCGCCCAAAACAAGGAGGGGCTCCATGCGCCACCTTGCTGTTTTTTCACTGCTTTTCTGCAAGTGACCCCCAGGGAGACCTCCAATGAAGAAGCTTTTTCCTCTGCTTGCCCTCATTACAGGCCTGCTCCAGGCCGGCCTGCTTTCAGCCGGAACCATCAATATCAACATGACGGACCCCAGTGGCGAGCTCCGCCTGAGATCCGCTGAAAGCGCAGGTGTTGTCCCCCAGTCGAACTGGAACAACATCCCCTACTCTCCCAACCAGAACGGCTCCACCACCGCCAATTCAGTAATCGTCGATGGAGACGGCGAGGCGACTCCCCTGCGGCTCACCTACCGGGCCTGGGATGGCCGCAACAGCGGCTCGGTGGTCGGCAGCGACCCCAACGCCAGGATGATGAAAGGAAAGGGGCCCTCTCCTTTCAACTCCAGCAGCGACCCGCACACCTACGCGGCAATCGAGCTCACCGGCTGCAACGCATCGGCCGGAGCGG
>CAZTRG010000148.1:0-2597 GCA_964615885.1 uncultured Planctomycetia bacterium
CGCGGTCGGTGCACTGAACCGGGGCCGGGCAAAGACGCTGCAGGATCCGGGCATCGCCGCCCGTATCAGCCAGTACGAGCTCGCCTTCAAGATGCAGATGAGTGTTCCCGAGCTGACCCGGATCAAGGATGAGAACAAGGACACGCTCGATCTCTACGGCATCAAGGGATTCGACGGATCCTACGCCGGCAACTGCCTGCTGGCCCGGCGTCTCGTGGAGAGGGGGGTACGATTCGTTCAGCTCTATCATCGAGGCTGGGATCACCACAGCGGGGTTAAGAAGGGAGTCGCCAAGACGATGAGTCTTGTCGACCAGGGAACCACCGCCCTCATCAAGGATCTCAAGCGCCGTGGCCTCCTCGATACCACCCTGGTGGTCTGGGGCGGCGAGTTCGGCCGCACCCCGATGGCCCAGGGCGATGGCCGTGACCATCACATGATGGGTTTCTCCATGTTCATGGCCGGTGGTGGGGTCAAGCCGGGGATCACCTACGGGGCGACCGACGACCTCGGCTACCACGCAGCCGAGGAGATCGTCGAGGTCCATGACCTGCACGCCACCATGCTGCACCAGCTCGGCATCGACCACAAGCGGCTCACCTACCGCTACAACGGCCGCGATTTCCGCCTCACCGATGTTCACGGCAAGGTGGTCAAGGAGCTCATCACCTGATAGTTGACCAGCGGGACCCTGGTTATTTCCGCAGGTCGTAGGCCAGCAGGATGTCCTGGTCCCTGATGTAGAGGATGCCGTTGGAGACCACCGGGTGGGGCCAGGCCTTGGCCCTCGACCGGTCAGGCTGGTCGAAGCGGCTGATCTCCTTGTAGGCCTTCGGGTTGAGCTCGACGAGGGCGATGGGCCCGTTCTCAGCCCGTAGGATGATCTTGCCGTCGACCACCACGATGGAACCCTTGCCGGCGCTCCGCTCGCGCCACATCTCCTTGCCGGTCTTGAGCTCGAGGCAGGCGAGGGTGCTGCCGCTGGAGCCGTAGACGTAATCGCCCACGCGGATGCAGCCGCCGTGATGGTTGGCAATGCTCTTGTTGGCGTAGATCTGCTTGGCGCTGAAGCCGGCCTTATTGCGGGTGACCTTGAAGCCGTTGCAGCCGACACCATAGGCGCTGCTGACGAAGAGGTTCCCCTCGTGGAAGACAGGGGTGGTGATGGTTGCTGTTCTGCCTTTGCGGGGCGCCTGCCATAAGGTGCTGCCGGTTTTTGCATCGAGGCCGACAACGCTGGACCCGGTGAGCTGGATGTACTGGCGGCGTTTGGCGAAGTCCCGGACGATCAGCGAGCTGTACTGTGCTCCATCGGTGAAGTCCTTGCTCTGCCAGACCAGCTTGCCGGTTTTCGCGCTGAGGGCTACCACGGCGCCTTTTTTGCCGCCGGGGGTCACCAGGACCTTACCTCCATCGACCAGCGGGCTCTCGGTATAGTTCCAGCCGCCGGAGCGTCCGCCGAAATCCTTGGTCAGGCTTCGGCGCCAGACCTCGGCTCCGTTGCTGGCCTCGAGACAGACGAGATCACCGAACTGCCCGAGTGCGTAGAGGTGGTCACCATCGAGTGTCGGGGTACAGCGCGTACCCTTGTAGTTGCCGCCGGTTTTGCCGACGGGCTTGGAGGTCCAGAGGATCTTTCCATCCTTGGCATCGACACAGAAGACACGGCTCGATTCCTTGCCATCTCCCATGGTGTAGATCAGGCCATTCCTGATGCTGACGCTTGAGAACCCGACGCCAAGCCCCCTGGCTTTCCAGACGAGCTTCGGTCCGCCTTCGGGCCATTTATCGAGCAGGTCCTTCTCAGTGGAGACGCCGTCGCGATTCGGTCCGCGCCATTGCGGCCAGTCGCCTGCAAAGGTGCTCAGATTGATTGCTGCAAGAACGAGAGAGATGATAGCTGTTGTTGTAATTTTCATAGTGAGTTCATGCTAAGACTTCAGAGGTCTGAACGAAAGCCCGAAAAATCTTTCGCGGGCCTGAAAGCAATGGCCTTGAATACCTGCAGGTCCTCGTAAAATAATATAGTCATGATTCTGTTAAGGGTTATATCCGTCATAGCAGGTGCTCTTTTGTGTGCGGCTGGGTTTGCAGCAGACAAGGAGCCGCTCTTTCCGGAGAATCTGAATACTCGGATTCCCCATATCTCCACCGACAAGTCGGTGAAATGGGATTACGACATCGTGTATGTACGGGCCTTGCGGGCTGGCGATGACATTCACAAGCGCTTCTACACCGATTTTTCGCAGCCCGTCACCATGGAGCCCGGCGCTGACCTGGTGCTCCTTCGTCCCGATGGGTCAGAGGAAGTGCTCGACAGGGGAGGAGCTGGCAGCATCACCGACCCAATGGTCTCCTTTGATGGAAAATGGGTCTACTATGTCAAGATCCACAACCTGGTGAAGGCGAGCCAGTGGAATCCTCCGGCCCAGGGGGCTGACATCTACAAGATCCACCTCGAGTCCCGCAGGATCGTCCGCTTGACCAACCAGTGCTTCACTCCAAATACCGGGGCGGGAGACTGGGCCAGTGATTACCGCAATACATCGCGCAAGGAAAACCGCAGGAATCACTTCGCCTATGGGGTCTACAACATG
>CAZTRG010000149.1:0-131356 GCA_964615885.1 uncultured Planctomycetia bacterium
CCGCTCCCCGGGGTAACCCCGGCGGCGATGGGAAGAGACCTGCCAAGAGAGGAGCAAGAGGCCAGCCGGTCGAGATTCGGGATGTTGGCGGTCTCCAGCTCCGTCCGGCCGGTCCCCGGGTCGGGAAGGCCCCCAAGCCCATCAAGCACCAGCTGGATCACCTTTCGACCGCTTCCGGGAATGAAAAGTTCTCTCGTTTTTCGATGCATCCTGTCTCTCGGTATCTGCCTGCTGTCCCGAGCTCTCCTTGCGAGCTCTCGGATTGAGAGGATATCAGAAGGCTGCACCCATGGGAACGCTGCAATCGCACAGAGCGGCCAGGGCCGCCGGCCTGCTCCCGTTGCAATTAGGGTGAAACTCTGGTCTTCTCTTGAACAGGATAAGTTCACAGTACGACGGAGACATGATGAAAATCCTTTCGCTCGGGCACAGCAGCTACATCCTCGAGATGACTCCCGCTGGAGGAGAGCCGGTACGGATTCTCGCAGACCCCTGGCTCTCGGATTATCTCATCGGAGATCTGATGGGGCGCTTTCCGCGAGTCAGGCTCGACCTGCAGGCCCTGCAGCCCATCCATGCCATCTACCTCTCCCACTCCCATACAGACCACCTTGATCCCTACTCATTGCTTGAGCTGGAGAAGCTGGACCCCTGTCCCGTCCTCCTCTTGCCCCACAGCCTGGAATATCTCGAACCTCTCCTGCAGGAATATCTTCCCAGGCTTGAGATCACCCTCCTTCGCCAGGGAGTAGAAACAGACCTCCATGGCCTGAAGCTCGCGGCAATGTTCAACCCGGAACTGCGAGCCACCAATGAGGACGACGTCATGATCCTCATCGCCGAAACAGGGGAAGAAGTATTCATCGGTGAAGGCGATGCCCTCATGCCCCTCTATGACCCGGCTGCGCGCGAGGAGCTGGCCGGCAGGCTGAACCGTCCCGGGCTGGAGACCGCCTGCTTCCTCAGCGTGAAAAACGAGGGTGACTCAACCATGAACATGCTCTCGGCAAAAAACGGGGAGCAGCGCAAGGAGCTGCTGGGACAGAGTATCGAGGGCACCTATACCGAGCTGTTTGACATCTACAGCCCCCTGGATGAAGAGACGGAAGGCCTCTGGAGCAATCCGGCCCTGGTCCGGGTTCTTACCGGCCAGGGGATCTGCTACCCGCAGGCCCTGGACCCGGCCTACAACCGCATCCTCTTTCCGATCCGGCTTGAGGACCGGGTCCGAATGGAACGCGAGGTGGCTGGTCAATTCGGCTGCCAGCACTCCATCGAAGAGCTGGTTCCGGGGCACCTGCATGAGCTCTCAGGGGGAAAGCAGCAATCCTGCATACCTGGACCGGGAGTCAGCGTTCTCGACAAGGAAGAGGAGCGCCACTTTGACCCCGAAAGCAAGCTGGAGAGAAACTTTGCTGAAGGTCCCCTCCTTGGAGACCAGCGCGATTTCGAGGCCCAGCAGGAAGCGATCGTCGAATACCTCGAGGCACGTTTTCTGCCATGGCTGGTGGGTGCAAGGAATCCCCCTGTTGAGCATCTTCTCGCAGACAGCAAGGGCGAATACCGGATCCGAATCCGCTACGGCACCACTGGCGATCACAAGGAAACTGATTACCTGCTGAGCTTCGCCCGGCTCTCCTTCCAGCCTGTGGAGCCAGGGGGAGAACCGGACGAGTTCTACTGGGCCAACGATATTGATGATGTTCTCGCCGGAAGGGCCGACGAGTTCTCCCTTTGCTGCCGCGAGCCGCTGGAAGGCAAGGCCCAGCGCCTGTGGCGCTGCCTGGGGCTCCCCTACCTCAATAACGACCTTATCGAGAAGAAGCTCCGGCTGCACTTTGAGCGGGCAGCCAGGGGTGAAACACTCGATTCCTGGGCAGAACCCTACTGGCAGCAGTAAGGAAGCCCTTCAAGGGGTTGAGGGTTTCATTCTGCGGGGAAAACCTGGACGGACCTGCTTTGCCGGGTGGCTGCCTTACTGGGCTGCAACCGTATCCAGCAGCCTCGGCCCTTCCCACCTGTGGTCGTCACCAGCCGGATCATATAAACCTAAGGTGACCAGGCCGGCAAAGAAATCAACCAGCTCAAGGGGAGTCTCAACCAGGTTGACCGCGAGGTCGAGTCCAACGATACCGTAGAGGGAGAATCCGATATCCCAGAGATGGCGGTCATAGTTGGCTGCGTATGCAGAACGGGTTGGAATCCACTGCCAGCGCTCATTCGTAGCCCAACCGCTCCAGGCCTCCTCGTTTGCATCGACAAGGGTCTTGCCGGCGACGACAGCCCTTCCATCAAAACCCGTTTCCGGGTCAGCAATACTGCGAACGTGGAACAGGGGAGAGATCCCCATCTCAGGAGCGAAATTGACAGGTGACTGAACATCCCGGCCCCTGAAAGAATTCTTCGCAAGCGTGAAGAGCATAGCGCCCTGGGCGTAGTTGGTAGCCCTTACGCTGGCTCCCATTCCCATTCCGACACCGACGCTGACCGGATCGGTAAGGTCCATCACTCGACTCTTGAGGTTCGTGGCTACCTTTCCACCGATCTCCTCAACGGTCGAACAACCACCAAGACAGACAACCCCTGCAAACGCGATGAACAACGCAACAACTCTTCTATTCAGACTGGACATGCCGATGACTCCTCGTTTTTACCTGAGAATGATTACTCTGAAATCCCGTCTCCAGGGGCCGATAAACCTCAATTCCCTGGAAGAGATCGCGCTGCAGCTTTCACGACCCAATCTGGAGGCTGCAGACGTGCTTCAAGCCAATTCCAAATTATACAGACTGCTTACCTAAGTCCTCTAATAAAAAGATTTAGTGAACACATACTGACCATCGACGAGGGACAGGCAGGGACCCTTCCAGGCCAGCTTGAGAAAACCCCACACTAGAAGGAGAACAAAACCGAAAAAAAACTAGCCGCTTTAGCGACTATTATTTAGCCATTTAGCTCGAAAATCGGGTGGGAAGAGCCTTAATATAGCCATCTCGGCTAATTTTTGCCCCCTACAGCAAATCGGCTCTAAATGTCTGAAACTGATTTTAAGCATCCAAGATACCGGCTCACCAGGACGCTCGGCCAAGGCGGCATGGGGACCGTCTACGAGGCACTGGACCTTGATTCAGGCAAGCCCCTGGCTCTCAAGCTCTTCAATGAAAGCAGCCCGGCAGACCGCAGGTTGTTTGAGAGCGAGATCAAAACCCTCGGCTCCCTGCAACATGAGAACATTGTGGAGCTGCTCGATGCAGGGGTCAGCAACAACAGGCTCTACTTCACCATGGAGTACCTGCAGGGGGTGCCGCTGGCGGAATTCCCTGCAAAGCCCCTTCCCACCAGGGAGGGCATTGAATGGCTGCTCAGAGTTACGGCCCAGGTGCTTTCAGCGCTTGAGTACATCCATGACCGGGGCATCATCCATGGTGACCTCAAACCCTCCAACATCATGGTCCTCGCTCCCGATGAGACTTCAGCAGAAGGCCCCTCTCCAGGAGAAACCTTCAAGCCCGGAAAACACCCCGGGATCAAGCTCCTCGATTTCGGCCTGGCGCGGGGAAGCAACCGGCTGACCGGGAATTCACTGGCTGCGATCTCTACCGGATCCCACGGGGACCCTGGCGCCGGAACCCTGCTCTACATGCCAGCGGAACAGCTGGCCGGCAACCAGGTGACGGAACGCTCGGATTTCTACTCACTGGGGGCATCGCTCTACCATCTCATCACCGGGCGCCCCCCCTTCGAAAGCATGACCGCTGCCTTGACCAGGAAGCCGGCGCCTCCACCGGCCTGCGACCTGAACTCCGCCTGCTCGAAGGAGCTGGCAGAGGCGCTCATCTCCCTCCTGGAAGAGGTGCCCCACAAGCGCCCGTCCAGTGCAGCGGAGGTGGCCGGACTTATTGGCGCTCCTGGTGGCACCGCGCAGGATGACCTCCCATTAAAACCACGCCTGATGCGCCCGGTCTTTGTCGGCCGCGAAAAAGAACGAAGCCTCCTCCTGGAAAGCCTCGAACACTCCTGTAAAGAAAACTCCCTGCGCGCAATCCGGGTGGCCGGAGAGTGCGGGATCGGTAAATCCTGGCTCTTTCACTCCAGCGGGCTGAAGACACGGGCGGAGCTTGAGAAGGAGGCCCTGGTGCTGGCGAGCTCCTTCCGCCAGGACGGACTGGGAAAAATCTTCCTGCAGGATCCCGCCACTGAATTCAGCGCTGGGTTCAGAAAGCGTTTCGGCGGGCCGGAGCCGGCCGGCGAAGAGCAGCCCGCCCTGGCGCCCCGGGAAAGCCGGGAAGGGGCCAACGACTCTGTCATCACCGAGGCCGCGGAGCTGCTCCGTGGCATGGCCCTCCTTCGCCCCCTGGTGGTCATCCTTGAAGACCTCCAGGAGGCCCCGGATGAAGATATCGAGCTGCTCGAGCGGCTGGTCGCGGCCCTCAGTGACCTCCCCATCCTGGTGCTGCTCAGCTACCGGGAAGAGGCCGGGCTGCCCGGATCTGCACTCGAGAGATTCGGTAAGCGGCTTGAACGCATGCAACACCCCGCCCCCCTGCGGCTGGGACAGCTGGAGGATCATGCAGTTGAAGAATATGCCGAGTCGGTACTCAGCCCCAGGCTGCCGGCAACTGCCGAGCTCCTTGAAGCCCTGGGGAAAAGCTCCAGGGGGAATCCCCTGGCCCTCCACAGGGCGCTGGGCAGGCTGGTCACCGCAGGAGCACTGGCTCGCCAGGACGGCTGCTGGGGCCTTGCTGAACAGCGCGATGGGATGGCGGAAACCGGCGGGGAGACGGCCCTGATCAACTCCCTCAGCCCCAGGGCCCGCCTCGTGCTGGCGGTTGCCGGGCTGCTTTCTGAAACCTTTGATGGAGCCCTGCTGGCCTGTGTCCTGGAGGACAAGGAGAAGGACGGATTGATTCCCACCACGATGTCCGCCCTGGCCTCCTCTGGATTCCTGATCGAGGACATTGATGGTTACCGGCTGGAGCCCGGCTTTCCTTTAGAGAAACTCCTGGAGGACTTCACCGCCAGGGAGATCAGGAACCTGCATGAACGAATAGCCACCCTGCTGCTTGAGCTCAACCCCAGCCCGGGTTCAGGGCTCTGCATGAGAATAGCAGGGCATCTTGACGAGGCAGGCAGGGAGGCCGAGGCCTTTGCTTATTACCGCGCTGCCGCCCGCCTGGGCGCCGGCGATTACTCCAACCAGCTGAGCGAAGAGGCCTACAGCAGGGCCCTGGAGCTGGCGCCCGGGAAAGAGAAACCTGCAATCCTGGATGAGCTGGCCCACCTGCAGCTAAGGTGCGGACGAATCGATGAGGCTCTCCGGCTGCTGCTCGAGGCAGAGAAGCTGGACACAGCCGGCAGCACAGGGAAGCGTGAGCCTGCACCAGGCTGCACCAGGAGATGGGATGATATTGCACGAGTGCTTCACCGCCAGGGGAGGCTCGATGAAGCCGAGAAATACTTCCTTCGCAGCATGGAGCTGGCCGGTGAAGACGAGGCCCTGCTGGCGCGGACCTGCTACGGCCTGGCCGGGGTACTTTTTGACCGGCGTGATTTCGCAGGGGCACGAGATCATTACCAGCGCAGCCTCGATTTTTACACGGACTCCGCAGACCCCCGAAAGCTCGTCCCCCTGCACCTGGGCCTTGCCCTCATTGACAGAATCGAGAACCAGTATGACGATTGCATCGAACATTTCAGGGAGGCCCTCAGGCTGGCCCGGAAAACGGGCAACCTGATCGACATCGCCAGGATCCAGGGAAACCTGGCGAACACCCACCGGGTCATGGGCCAGCTGTCCATAGCTCTTGAGTATCTCGAGGAATCCACCCGGACGAGGAAGCTGGTCGGAGACAAGCAGGGACTTGCCGTCTGCCTCAACAACCTCTCAAGAATCCAGAGCCACCGGGGAGAGCTCCAGGCCGCGCTTGAGGCCACCGAAGAGGCGCTCTCTACCTTCCAGGATGTCGGGGATCGAAAAGGTATCGCCATCACCCGCTGTAACCTGGGCGAGCTCCTGCTCCTGCTCGGACGGCCCCTCGATGCGAGAAAGATGCTTGAAGAATGTGAACGCCTTGACCGGGAAAACGAGGGAGCGCCCCTGGCCTGTAATATCCTCTACAACCTCGCCAGGGTTGAGCTCGTCAGCTGTGATGACCCCATGGCCGAAGAGCTCTTCCAGGAATGCCTCAGCAGGCTGCCGGCTGAACAGGACCAGGACCTCAGGACCCATGCGCTGGCCGGGCTTGCCGAGATCTTTCTGAACAGGGGCATGGAAGAGGCCGCAGAGGATGCCCTGCGGGAAGCCGAGGAGCTCTCCACTAAGGGAGCCGGGCAGGAAAACCGGATGTACCTGCGTGGACTTCGGATGAGGCTCTGCAGGCAACGCGGAGAGCTCGAGGAAGCGATCACCCTGGCCGGGGGCAAGCCAGGGGATGAGGCTGGAAGACACGAAGCTGCCCACCTTGCCCTGGAGCTCGGCGCCACCTACCGCGACCTCGGCCCCGACTGGGCCGACAAGACCGAGAAGTACCTGAACAGGGCTGCGGGGGAATTTGAAAATATGGGCTGTCCGGTTGAGGCAGCCGAAGCACTGGGTGAGCTCTCCGTCTACTGGAGGCTTACAGGAGAAGAGGAGGCCGCTGCGGAAAACCTGCAGCATGCCGAGAGGCTGCTCAGCTCAGGCCAGCTGGGGCCACGGCTCTCCCGCTTTACGGAAATATTTAAATCGAGGTCACCATGAGTAAAACCACCTACAGGCGCAAGGCAATCCTGTCTCGAATTCACAATGCCCTGAACGCCTTCTACCTGCTCCAGAAAATCGACTGGAAATACAACATTGCCGAGAGCCTCGAAAAGATCCTCGGCCTTGCCCTGGAAGAAATCGAGCTGGATGGGGAGAAGACCATCGAGCGCGCCCTCATCATCGTACAGAACCCCGGGGGAGAAGATCTCGAGGTAAAGGCCGGCTGGAAAACAGACGGAGCAGATCTCAGCTTCAGCCATACAGTCGTGCAGGAGACCTTTGAGCGCGGCCAGCCCATACTTTGCGAAAACGCCAAGGACGATCCGCGCTTCATGAATGCCGAGAGCCTCAAACAGATCGAGACCCTGTCGCTGATTGCTGTACCGATGCAGTACGAGGAGCGATCCGTCGGGGTCTTCTATGTCGAAAGCGAATCTGCAGGCAACGTATTCAATTCCGATGACCTTGAATTCCTGCAGGAGTTCGCAACGACCATCACCCCCTACGTCAAGTTCGGGCTCACCCACCAGGGCCATGTGCAGGAAATTCGCAAGCTCCAGGAAGCTGTCAGCGGACGCTACGATATGGGTAATATCATCGGCAGGAGCGAAGCGATCACAGGGGTCTTCGAGCTGGTTCGAATTGCGGCCGACGTCGACCGCACTGTCCTGATCACCGGGGAGTCAGGATCAGGCAAGGAGTTGATCGCCAACGCCATCCACCACAACGGCCGGCGCAAGACAGCCCCCTTCATCGTCGTAGACTGCTCGGGGCTCTCCGAACATCTCCTCGAAAGCGAGCTCTTCGGCCACCTCAAGGGAGCCTTTACCGGCGCCGGCAATGACAAGACGGGGGCCTTCGAAGAGGCCAGCGGCGGCACGATCTTTCTCGACGAGATCAAGGACGCCTCCAGGAGCCTGCAGCAGAAGCTGCGCAGGGTTCTGCAGGAGGGAGAGATTCGGCGGGTCGGTGAAAACACCGCCCGCAAGGTGGATGTCCGGGTCATCTGTGCAACCAACGAAGATCTTGGTGAGCGGGTGCAGTCCGGTGACTTCATCCAGGACCTCTACTACAGGGTCAACAAGTTCCCCATTCATGTCCCCTCTCTGAAGGAGCGGCGTGAAGACATCCCGCTGCTGGTAGCCCACTTTCTTCGCCTGATGGACCAGGCCGAGCCACAGGACAGCTCCACCGAGATCAGCCCGGACGCCATGGAGGCACTGGTTCACCATGACTGGAGCAAAAACAACATCAGGCAGCTTCGCAATACTGTTGAGCTGGCTCGAGATCTCGCTGAAGGCGACACCATTGATCTCCCCATCCTGGAGAGGGTCCTGCGGATACAAAGCGGGGAGAGTCCCGGCCTCCTTACCCCGGGACCGGCAGGTGCTGATGAACTTGACCCTGGTTGCCTGGTGAGAATCAACAGTGAGGAGTTCGGAAGCCTGCTGGAAAAGGAGACCGCCCGTAGTCCTGAAGACAAGCGTGAGCGGGGCGAGACCCCCTTCTACCGTCTCCAGTCGGAATTCCAGGCCAGGGCCATCACCGAGGGCCTGCGCTCCTGCAGGTGGAAGATCAGGCCTGCCGCCCGGCTGCTGGGGATCAGCCCGATGAAGCTGCGCACAGCCCTGAAGGACTACCTGGAGTTTCTGCTCAGAAGCCGGGTCAGGGACCTTGAGCAGGCGGCCGGGGAGCTTGATATCCCACTCGAGGTGCTGCAGAAAAAAGCGAAGGACTTCGGACTCGAGGGCCTGGAGACAGGGGAGGAGGTCTCATGAAAATAGGACTGATTCGTATTCACTTTCATATCGCCGAGGCGCAGTCACTGAAACAGAAACGCCAGGTGATGCGCTCGATCAAGGACCGCCTGCGCAACCAGTTCAACGTGGCGGTGGCAGAGATCGGCTCCAACGATCTCTGGCAAACCGGGGAGCTGGCTGTTGTCACCGTAGCCAACGAGCATCGCTTCGTCGATTCAATGCTTCAGAAGATCAATAACTTCTTCGAAGAGCAGCTGCCCATCAGGGTCATCGAAGGACGTATCGAGATCCTCTGACACGCTGGCCGGTACACAGGAAAGAGCCGGGAGCCCCTGGCTCAGTCTTCCTTGTTACGCTCAGCATTGTAGGCTGCGATCACCTTCTGCTGAACATTGCCCGGGACAGTCTCGTTGTGATCGAACTCGATGGTATAGGAGCCCTGGCCACCGGTAACGGACCCGAGGCTGCTGGCGTAATCACTGAGCTCAGCCAGGGGGACCAGCGCCTTGAGAGTCTGGAAATCGCCCTGTGCATCAACACCCTGCACCCGGCCCCGCCGGCGGGTGATATCGCCCTGGATATCACCGGTGTATTCACTCGGAAAGGTGACCTCGAGGTTGACGATCGGCTCCAGGAGAACCGGCTTGGCGTTGTTGATGGCCTCCTTGAAGGCTCCCCTGCCGGCCTTCTGAAAGGCCACATCCTTTGAATCGACAGGGTGCTCCTTGCCATCGTAGACCTCCACCTTGATGTCGACGAACTCACATCCTGCAATCACGCCATCCTTCATCATCGCGGTGATTCCCTTCTCCACCGACTGAACATAGCTCTGGCTGATAGCGCCTCCGAAGATGCTGTTGACGAACTCGAGCCCGGCACCTCTCTCAGTCGGCTCAACCCTGAGCCAGACCTCGGCAAACTCTCCAGAGCCACCGCTCTGTTTCTTATGCCTGTTCTGTGCATCTCCCTTGGCGCTGATCGTCTCAAGGTAGGGAATCTTGGGCGGCTGGGTGGCAACCTCGACTCCATAACGCGACTTGAGCCTCTCCCAGAGAATCTGTAAATGAAGCTCGCTGACCCCGGAAATAACCAGCTCCCCTGTCCGGTCATCCCGCGAAGAGGTCAAACACACATCTTCCTCTACGAGCTTGACGAAGGATTCGGCGAATTTCTTTTCGTCCGCCTTGGTCTTCGGGCTCGTCGCCTTCCCCGACATGGGCAGCGGAATTTTCGGAGCGGTCATCGACCGTTTTGAATCTGAATTCAGGTAATCAAAAGTCTTCAGCCCCTCGACCTTGATCAGGGCCCCGATTTCTCCAGCCCCGAGCTCATCGACGGTATCCTGTTCTTTTCCCTGGAAGCGAATCAGCTTACCGACCTTCTCCTGCTTTCCCGTATGGGGATTCAGGAAAGAGCCTCCCTGGCTGATCGAACCGGAATAGACCCTCAGGTAGGTCAGCTTTCCGACAAAGGGGTCACTGACAGCACGGAAAACCCTGGCGGAGAAAGGTGCATCGGCTGCATTCGAGACAGCCTGTGTATCTTCTTCATTCGCCGGGTCAAAATGCTCGCGGCCCTGGTCTAAAGAGGCCGGGGGAGCATAGCGGACAAAGCCATCAAGCAATTCCTTGATTCCCACATCCGTCTTTGAGCTGACAGCGTAGACGGGAAAAATACTCCTGGACCTCACCGCCTCGATACATTGCTTCGCAAGCACCTCGGGGGTTATTTCCTCGCCCTCCAGGTAGCTCTCCATGAGCTCGTCATTGGACTCGATAATCGATTCCATCAGATCATCGGAGTTGCCGAGATTGTCCTGCACCGCTGAAAAACCGGCTCCTGACTCATCAGGAGCGGTCATCGGCAGACAGCTGGGATCCAGCTGTTCCTGAACGGCGCTGAGAACCTGGTCAAAATCAGCGTGCTCCCGGTCAACGCGGTTAATGACCACGAAACAGGGCAGGTTCGCATCGCGGGCAATTTCCCAGACCTTCCTGGTATTGGGCCTGATCCCCTCATCACTGCAGATAACAATCGCCATCAGATCCGTACCGGCAGTCGAACAATAGACCTGGCCGATGAAATCACGGTAGCCGGGAGTGTCGATGAACTGCAGGAGGGTGTCCTGGGTATCTACACTCGCACAGGCAAGATCGATCGAGTGGTTGCGCTCCCTCTCCTGGTCATCATAGTCGCAGACGCTGGTTCCATCGTCCACAGACCCCTTCCTGTCGATACCGCCGGCGGTAAACAGAAGGCTCTCGACCAGAGAGGATTTGCCGCAAGTGCTGTGACCTGCGAAGGCTATATTACGAATCTTGTCGGGCGATTTCGCAGCCATTCTGTATCTCCATGAAATGTTGGGAAACGTCAGAATCTACCGAGAAACGCCCATGGAATCCACTCTTAAAACGGCCCCGGGCGGACTCCGAAAGATTCTCGCACAGAAAAAATTCAGACCTGGAAAGACTCCAGGTAAAGACGTTCAGCCCGTCTCATCTTTCTGCGTCCGGCAGCATCCTTGTCATCGTAGCCGAGAAGATGAAGAACCCCGTGGATGGCATAGAGAGCCAGCTCCACAGGGTAGTCAATTCCCCGGCTGCTGGCAGAGCTGCGGGCCGTATCCACCGATACAACCACCTCCCCGAGCAGGTCGTCATCGAGAGGATCGCCCTCCAGCGGCTTCCCCTCTGTACGCATGGGAAACGTTACGACATCGGTGGCGTAATCATGGGAGAGATAATCCCGGTTGAGCTGCCTGATCTCGGCATCATCGACGAAGCAGACATGAACTCCCATACAGGTCTCATGATCCTCAAGCAAGCGGATGAGAACCTCGCGCAGGGCGGCCTTCTGCTGCGCATCCAGGGGTCTCTTGCCAAGGAAGTCGATGGCCGGGCCGCTCAAGTGGCCTCCACCCTGGCTTCAGCATCCGATTCCGGGGGCGGCGATGACGCGCCGGTTTCTTCTACCTTGCTATCGTCCTCGAGCTCGGGGTACTCGACCCGCCCGTGGTAAATATTGGTGAGCGTAGCCTCAAAGCTCTCCTCGATCCGGTAGAGATCCGCCATGGTGAGCTGGCATTCATCCAGCTGGCCGTCAAAGATCCGTTTTCGGATCATCTCCCTGGCAATCTCTCTGAACCTCGCCGGCGTTGGATCCTGGAGGCTCTTGGCAATGGCCTCCACTGAATCGGCAAGCATCAGGATTCCTGCTTCGGGGAAGGTGGGCTTCGGGCCCGGGTAGCGGTACTCCGTGTCCTCGGTGGAATTCTCCTCCTCCTCACCCTCCTCCTGGCGCGCCTTGTGATAGAAGAACTCGACGACCGTCGTGCCGTGATGCATTGGAATCATATCGATAATCTGCTGGGGAAGCTTCTCCTCGCTGGCGAGGATAATACCCTCCTTCACATGCGACATGATGATGAGCTTGGACATCGATGGCCTCAGCTGGTCATGAATCGACTTGTCCTTGCCCATGTTCTCGGCGAAATACTCAGGCTTGTAGATCTTGCCGACATCGTGATACCAGGCCCCCGCATCCGCCAGCAGCACATTGCCCCCGATAGCCTCGGTTGCATCATGGGCGAGCTGCTGCACCCCGAGGGTGTGCTGGAAAGTCCCCGGTGCCCGCTCACGAAGAACGCGCAGGAGCTTGTTGTTCGGATCTGCCAGCTCGAGGAGCCTGCGCTCGGTCAGCACCCCGAAGGCCACCTCTATCTGCGGAAGCAGGCTGGTAACAATACCACCTGAGATCAGGCCCCCGACCAGGGCAAGTCCCGGATCGAGCAGCCAGCCCCTGAGGTCAAGGTCGGCAATTGCAGGGGTCTCTATCGCCTTGAAACACAGAACGGCAATCGCCTGGACCAGTCCCGCCTTCAAGCCAACGAGAACCGGCCGTGACTGTTTGCGCACCTGCCTGACACCGAGCACCGAGGCAACGGCTCCAAGACTGAGGCTGATCGCCAGGACAAAGGGATTGAATCCCTGGTACAGCTCCGGCTGGGATGAAAGCAGGGTGGCCTGGTAAAGAAGTGCAAGGTAGGAAGCCACTCCTCCACACAGGAGAATCGCAACCATATTCCTGTAGGCCAGCCCGGCAATCATGGCCAGGGCCGGCAGCGGCAGCAGGAAGGGCGGCCAGTTGACCTCGAACATGCCCCAGGAGAGGCTGACGGTCAGCACGATGAGCAGGACGAACTGGTTAAACTTAGCAGTCGACTGAAAAAGAGCCGTCTGGACCCGGTTGATAACCAGCACTCCCAGGGCTGTGACCATCACGAGGATCCCGGCAAAGCCTACCTGCTCATGCAGGCTCTTTTTGCCGATGTTGAGTAAGAGGAGAAGAAGGAAGACCAGCACCGAGGTCACCACGAGCCGGAAGATCAGGTTCGCCTGGCGAGCGCTTTCTTTCAGGACGACCTCCTGCCCCTGCTGGCGGGACCTGAGGAACTCGTCGATTCTCTTGGCTTTTCGCTTCCTTGCCATCTTTCTCTCAGCCCGCCTGGAAACAGCTTCCGGCCGCTTCCGGCAGAGCCCTTTTATTTGCCCCCGGGCCGGTTCTCATTGTCATGCTTTTCGTAGGCCTCAACGATTTTCTTTACCAGGGGGTGGCGCACGATATCCACCTTCTCGAGCTCAACCCAGCCGATCCCGGTAATGCCATCAACAATCGCCCCCGCATGCACCAGGCCTGAGAGCTGGTCCTCGGGCAGGTCAAACTGGGTCACGTCCCCGTTGGCGATGACCTTGGAGCCCATACCCAGGCGGGTGAGGAACATCTTCATCTGTGAGACCGTTGTGTTCTGTCCCTCGTCGAGAATGATAAACGCGTTGTTGAGGGTGCGGCCCCGCATATAAGCCAGGGGGATAATCTCAATGATCTCACGCTCAATGTAGCGCTTGACCTGTTCCATCCCCAGTACATCGTTGAGCGCATCATAAAGCGGCTGCAGGTAGGGATTGACCTTCGCCTGGAAATCGCCGGGCAGGAAGCCGAGCTTCTCCCCCGCCTCCACCGCCGGGCGGCAGAGAATGAGCTTCTGGTAGTCCCCTTCACGCAAGCCATCGACTGCCATGCGAACGGCCAGGTAGGTCTTGCCGGTACCGGCCGGCCCGATGCAGAAAACCATCTCGTTGCGCAGTATGGATTCTATGTATTTTTCCTGCCCCCCGGAGCGGGCGAGGTTCCTGACGGTCGCTCGCTCCTTCGAAGTCAGCTTTCTCTCTTTGCCCTGGCCGCTGGAAGCTTCCTCTTCTTCAGCTCCCTGGCTTTCAGCAGCGGCCCTCAGCCTGGCGATCCGGGACTCGACATACAGATCCGGCAGCTCGGCCCCCGCCCTGTAGATCTCGATCATGTCCTGCAGGAGCCTGTGGGCATGATGGACCGGTCCCTCTGCACCCTCGAGGTGCACAACACCGCTTCGTGCAGCGACCTGGACCTCCAGGCCGTCACGAATCTCCCGCAGGTGGGCATCCCCCGCCCCGAAAATAAACATGGCCTCTTCCTGAGAAGCCACCTCGATAGCTAATTCCATGTAATGACCGTCAAGACCAGTAGTGGAGGAGGCACCAGAATACGAACCCACTGAAAATAAAGCTGTCGATCATGTCCAGAACCCCCCCGAACTCCGGCAGTAGAGACCCGGAATCCTTGACGCCGTAAATTCGTTTCAAGAGGGATTCGCTCAGATCACCGATAGCGGCACTGAAAGCGAGAATTATCCCAAAGCCAATTGCAGGTAGCCATCCAAATTTAAGATCCGCCACATAGCCTGAATCCGCAGCCAGGGCGAACCAGGCTCCAACCAGCACAAAACCCGCCAGGAAACCCTCTAAGGTCTTATTGGGGCTTACCTTAAGAAATTTAACACGGCCAATAGTCGAGCCCACAACGTAGCCACCGATATCCGTCAGTTTCACTCCAAAAACAAAAACTGCCCCGGTCAGCACATCTTCTGACCTGCAGTAAATCCTGATCAAAAAAGAGAAAAACAAGCCGCAAAGAACAGCCCCCAGGACTGTGCTGGCAATCTTCCCGGCCCCATCGGCAAAATCACTGCGAAATAAAACCACCAGGAAGGACAGCAGCACCAGTGCAAAGACACCGGCGATCACCAGCTCCAGTTCCTGCTCACCGGCGCCGGGAACGAAACCTCCTGCCCCCCAGTCCCAGCAGGCCAGGGCGAGAAACCATGCGGTTGCCAGGAAGCCCGGCAGAGACTGCAGCGACAGCGATCTCCCGGTTGCCATCTTTGAATACTCGAGGTACCCCACCAGCCCCATGAGAACCAGTATGGCGGAGCCGGCCAGTCTTTGCTCCAGCCACGCATCGAGGGCCAGGACCCCGGCGACCAGCAGCACCAGGACAATCCCCAGAAGATAACGAACCTGTTTAGCGCCCAAGCAGTTCCCTCCCGGAGACCTCTCTCCCCGATGCCGCTCTGTCATTCAAACCAGCAGGGTCTTTCATGCCTGCCACATCCGGTAAACCATGATCCAGTTCAGATCCCGCCGGAGCCTGGTGATCTCTCACGGGAAGCTCCATCCACGACCGCGCCGTATTTTCGATCACGACTGACATAAGCTTCAACCGCCTGCTCGAGATGCTCAACGTCAAAATCCGGCCACAGCTCGTCGGTGATCCACAGCTCACTGTAAGATGACTGCCAGAGGAGAAAATTCGACAGCCTGTATTCTCCGGCTGTTCGAATCACCAGGTCGGGATCCTGCATCTGCGGATCACCCAGGTAGGCAGCAAAGGAATCCTCTGTCAATTCCTCGAGGCAATCGGGATCCATTCTTCCCTCCTTGACCTCCCTGCAGATCCTGCGGACCGCGTTAAGGATCTCCTGCCGGGACCCGTAATTGAGCGCCAGCCGCATCACCATCCGGTCATTACCCGCGCTCAGGCTCCGGGTCTCCTCCAGGGTCTCCTGGACATCCGCAGGAAGGGAGCTGACATCTCCAATGGTCGTAAGCCGGATACCGTTCTCCATCAACACAGGACGTTCCCTGATGAGGTAGGTCTTCAGGAGCTTCATCAGGAAACGAACCTCCGCCGAAGGACGCCGGAGGTAATTCTCTGTAGAGAGGGCGAAAAAGGTCGTCTCGCTGACCCCCAGCTCACGGCAACGGGTCGTAATCCTTCTCAAGGCGCCCGCGCCCTCCTCGTAACCCCGTCTCCTGAGAAGCCCCCTGGTCCGCGCCCAGCGCCCATTGCCATCCATGATAAAAGCAATGTGGGCAGGAAGCTGTTGCGGGGAAAAGGCTGCCAAGATCAGTCCCCCTCTCCACCGCCCCCGGGTTCGAGCCAGGGATCAAGTGTGACGATCTGGGTTCGCTCCTTGCCGACCGATACAATAGCAATCGGACAGCCGGCCGCATCTGCGACAAACTGCAGGTACTGCCGTGCCTTCTCAGGCAGGTCCTCAAAGGAACGGCACTCCGTGGTGCTTTCAAGCCAGCCGGGAAAAGACCTGTAATGAGGGGTGATTTCACAATCGACCGAGGCCGGGAACTGGTCGGTCTCAACCCCATCGACGGTGTAGGAAACAGCCGCCTTGATCTCATCAAGATGATCGAGGACATCGAGCTTCGTTACGACCATGGCATCCACATCACCGAATTGAATCGCCCGCCGCAGGGCGACAATATCAAGCCAGCCGCAGCGCCTGGGGCGCCCGGTTGTCGCTCCAAATTCAGCTCCGGCCTGGCGCAGGCTCTCCCCCGCCTCCTCGTCCATCTCGCTGGGAAAGGGTCCCTCTCCGACCCGTGTCGTATAGGCCTTGGTGATTCCGAGAACCCGGTCCACCTTGCGGGCAGAAAAGCCCGTGCCGGCTCCAAGCCCGAGGAAGGATGTATTCGAAGAGGTCACGTAGGGATAGGTTCCCATATCAATATCCAGAAGAGCCCCCTGGGCACCTTCGAAAAGAATATTCGCACCACGGGAATCCTGCTCGTGGAGATAAGCCGTCACATCACAGACCCGGGGGCGCAACCTGTCAGCGTAGGCGGAGTACTCATCGAAGACTGCCGCTGCATCGATCGGCTCCCGGCCGTGAAGATTCTCCAGCTCACGATTTTTCAGGTCGGCTATGCGGTCAAGGCGTTCCCTGAACCGGGCCGGATCAACGAACTCCGACATTCGCAGGCCGACCCTCGAGGCCTTGTCGGTATAGCAGGGACCAATGCCCCTGAGCGTCGTCCCGATCTTGCCGTCCTCGCTGGCGCTCTCCTTGGCCTCATCGAGGGCTCCGTGATAAGGAAGAACAACATGAGCCCGGTCACTGATCAGGATGTTGGCTTCATGGTCGAGACCATTTTCCAGCAGGCCATCAAACTCCTCGATCAGGGCCCGCGGATCGATAACGACTCCGTTGCCGATGATGCAGACCGTTCCCTCCTTGAGAATCCCGGAAGGAACAAGATGGAATATGTACTCGTTGTCACCCACCAGCACGGTATGTCCGGCGTTCGCTCCACCCTGGTAGCGAACCACGATGTCGGCTTCAGCGGAGAGAACGTCGACGATCTTCCCCTTGCCCTCATCTCCCCACTGCAACCCTACCACGCAACTGTGCTGTTTGGACTCGACTTGATTCGAAATGATCATCTCTGTCTCTCTGCCGGCCTGGTGGCCGTAACCTGCTCCAGCTTTAAACTTCTGCCGGCTTCTCCCAGATTTGCGGCACCTCAGGTAGAGGCTTCCCGCTGCGAATCATCCGCGCAAAATCATCAAAAAGAAAAGTGAAATCGTTCGGTCCGGGAGCTGCCTCGGGATGGAACTGCACGGTGAAGAGGGGAATCTCCTTGTGATAAAGCCCCTCCAGTGTCTGGTCGTTGAGGTTGACGAAGTAAGGCTCCACCTGGTCTGTTTCAAAGGAATCCGGGACTACTGCATAACAGTGATTCTGAACCGAGATCTCGACCTTGCCGGTCATGGTATTCAGGACCGGATGGTTACCTCCGTGATGCCCGAATTTCAGCTTCTCGGTGGCGCCCCCGAGGGCTAATCCTGTCAGCTGGTGGCCCAGGCAGATACCGAAGATCGGGTACTCGCCCATCAGCGAGCGAATCGTCTCGATCGCGTAGGGAAGCCCCTCCGGGTCACCCGGCCCATTGGAAAGAAACACTCCATCCGGGTCCAGCTCCCGTACCTGTTCAGCGGTGGTGTCAGCCGGCACCTGGTGCACCTTGAAGCCCATCTCGTGGAAGATCCTCAGGATGTTGTATTTAACTCCGAAATCGAAGGCTACGATCTCGAGCCCCTCTCCGAGGCGCTCCTCAGCACGGTTGTCCTTAAAGCAGCTTGAGAAGGGCGAGCTGAAGCCCTGCTCCCATACCTGCGGCTCCTCGCAGCTCACCTCGCTGACCATGTCCCGTCCGCCGAGGCCGTCCCAGGCCCTGGCCTTCTCCACCAGGGCATCATCTTCCTCATCGGAGGTGGAGATCACCCCCTTGAGGGAGCCCTCCACCCTCAGGAGTTTTGTTACTGCCCGGGTGTCGATACCGGATATTCCAACCACGCCATGACGCTGGAGGTAATCGCCAAGGGGCTCACAGCTCCTGAAATTCGAGGGGCGGCGACTGAGCTCGCGAACGATAACTCCCCGCAGGCTGGGAACACGGGACTCCTCGTCATCAGGATTGACCCCGTAATTGCCGATCAGGGGATTGGTCATGACCACCATCTGCCCGTTGTAGGAGGCATCGGTGAAAACTTCCTGGTAACCGGTCAGGGAAGTATTGAATACAACCTCTCCAACAGACTCTCCCTCCGCGCCGACCGATGTTCCGCGCAGAACAGTTCCGTCTTCAAGAGCCAACCTGGCGCATTTCTGAGACAAATGACTACTCCAACTCTCTTCCTCAGTTCCCCATTATCTGGGCTGAGCACTTTTTTTCCACGGCTTTTGACCCCCCAGGGGCCGAACCACCTAGATCATTCCGCAGCGAACTCTCACTTCGGACCTATATATTCCTTGCCTCCCATATAGGATTGCAAGACCTCAGGGATCCTGACCCTCCCATCAGCTTCCTGGTTAATTTCAAGAATGGAGATCAGGATCCTCGGACTGGCGATAGCTGTATTGTTCAAGGTGTGACAGAAATGCACCTTGCCGTCCTCGTCACGGTAGCGGAGGTCAAGACGCCTCGACTGGAAGTCATGGAAGCGAGAGGCGCTGTGGGTCTCTCCATAGCTCTCACGCGAGGGCATCCAGGTCTCGATATCGAATTTCTGTATCTGCGGCTGGCCAAGGTCTCCTCCACAGACATTGACCACCCGGTAGGGAAGCCCGAGGGCCTGGACGACTTCCTCCGCATTGGCCAGGATGAAATTGTGCTGCTTAAGCGATTCTTCATCATCGTTTCGACAGACCACGACCTGCTCGACCTTGTTGAACTGGTGAATCCGGTAGAGCCCCCTGGTATCTCTCCCCGCCGCTCCTGCCTCCCTGCGGTAACAGGTCGAGTAGCCCGCGTAGAGCATCGGCAGGTCTGATTCGGCAAGAATCTCTCCGCTGTGATAGGCCGTCACCGGGACCTCGGATGTACCGATCAGGTATTTCTGGTCTCTCTCGCAGGCGTAAGCCTGCTCTTCACCACCCGGGAAATAGGCCGTACCTACCATGGGTTCACGGCGCACCAGGGTGGGCACCAGCATCGGAGAGAAGCCCTTCTCTACCAGGTGGTTGAGAGTGAACTGGAGCACCGCGAGCTCAAGCAAGGCACCCTCATTCTTGAGAATGTAGGTCCTGGAGCCTGCCAGCTTGGCGGCCCCCTTCATGTCAATCAGGTCCAGCTCTTCGCCGAGCTCCAGGTGGTCCTTGATGGGAAAATCAAACTGCGGAACCTCTCCCCATTCTCGCACGAGAACATTGTCTTCATCTGTTTCCCCATCGGGAACCTCGGGCGCCGGAAGATTAGGCACAACCAGCATCTGCGTCTCGAGTTCCTCCTCGAGTGGGCCTAGTTCCTTTTCATAGGCCTTGATGCGCCCGGCGATCTCTCCCATCTCGGCAATCATCGCCTGTTTCTCGTCGCCCTCCAGGGTGGCAATTTCCTTGCCGACCTTTTTCTGGGCAGCGCGAAGCTCTTCGCTCTCGAAGAGAAGCTTCTTCCTCTTCTCATCGAGAGCGAGAATACGGTCAACCGCCTCATCACAGGGGATGTGCTTCTTGCGGCCACCCGCTTTGACCAGATCCGGACTCTCTCGAAGAATATTTATGTTGAGCATGGAACCCAAAAAAATCGCCGACAGTTAAGCCGTCGCGCATTTTTGCATTGCAGCCCCGGATTGCAAGGAGGAAAGTCCGAACGAAACGCTATCTGCAGCTCCGGAAAATCCACCGGGTCTCCCCAGCCCCGGCCTGCACCACTTTCTTTTTCCCCATTAATTTCTTAAAGGCCTCCTGATCGGGACCTACAATGTCCTACCGAGTTGGCAAGGAGAGGGTTGAGCCGGCCGGGAAGCAGAGCCCGCCGGAGGCTCTCTGAGAGAAATAAAAAGAGAAAACATTTCATTCGAAGACATCCTGCCGCCGGCGGCCCTGTGCTGCCGGGAAGAAAAACGGGCCGGGGCCTTCGAGGGAGATTGATTTTTGTTGATGGAATCAAGGGTCAGATCGTTTGAAGCCCGGCGGCGTCGTGCTGCGGGCACCCTCCTCGAAGACGGATCGCAGACCGGCTCCTCCGGCAGCGGACGCCCGCAGGACTGCCAGGAGGCCTTCGTCGAAGAGATCGGCCTGTTCCTTTCAGAATCAATCGGCCGCGAAGAGCTCCACGACAGGACCCTCGATCACCTTCGCCGGCGTCACCTGCCGGGAGCCGGGGGCGACCTCGCTCCTGCGGCCAGTACCGCCCTGGGCTTGACAGCCCTGCTTACCAGTCCGGCCCTCAACACCGGGAGCGAAGGGCTCCGCCGGGGGCTGCAGCGTATGAGCCGGGCAGCCGGCTGCCGGCATCCCCTCCCCGTAGGCGAATTGCTGCAGCTTGCAGCGGAAGCCCACGGTCCTCTCGGGCTCTCGGTGCAGAAGGCTCCTTCGCAGAACAGAAATGAGAACCTGATTCAGTGGGCTGACCTCGCCCTGGAAAACCCCTCAGCGGGTTTCCGGCTGATACCAGTCTCCGTCTTTACCCGCAGCTTCTTTCACGGAGAGGTCCTGTGCAGCGCCTGCACAGACCCTGGAGTTGACCTTTCACGCTACCACCGTGAAAACGACAAGGCGCCCACTCTCAAAGAAGAACATCCCGGGCTCTCCGGACACCCGCGCTTCGAATATTATGTCGATGAAGCCGGGCTTTCCGAGATCGTCCTCGATTCAGAACACCTTGGCTGCTCAGAGCTCCTCCTCGCCGGCCGGCTGTTCGCTTTCTACAGCGGCCTCGAAGATCTCACCCTTGAAGGTATTCCCATCACAAGCTGCCGATGAGACCGCACACGCCCTTCAAGCTCCCGGACAGCCTGGCAAACCGCCTCCTTTCCAGCTTCCTGGCAGCCTGCGTGCTGGTGGCCTGCCCCGGTGGCTGGCTCCCGGCTGAAGACACCAAGACAGCCCGCCAGGGCGATGAATGGCACATGGTCCATCTGCAGGGCAAGCCGGCAGGCTACAGCCTCCTGCGAAAGCTGGAAGGGGAAAATGGCGAGCTCGAGACCGTCTCCTTCACCAGGATCACGATGAAACGCGGCACTCAAAAAACCACGGTAGAGGAACGCCTCGAGATACGAGAAGACGCAGCTGGAAAGATTCTCGGATTCAGAAAAGAAGAAAAAAAAGCGCAGCAGGCCGTCACTACAGTCGGAAAGAGGGTCTCCGCCGACCGGATGGAGCTCGAGGTCAGCTCCGGAAATTCCCCGGCCCGCAAACAGGTGATCCCCTTCAACCCTGCAACACGGGGCTTCCAGCACACCACGAAAAAAATCAGCTCGGCGCTGAAGAAAAAAGGCGACCGGGTGGAGGTGGTTATCTTCATGTCGGACCTCTCACGCTGCATCCGGCAGGTCAGCACCCTGCAGGCACGCGAGGGAAAGCTCCGGCGCATCGAGAGCCGGCTGGAGCTGGCCCCCGGCAACAGCCTGGTGCTCCTGGAGTGGATCAACGACGAGGGGCAATCGGTCAGGAGCAGCATGCCCTATCTCGGGATGGAGACCGTGCTCTCGAGCAGGGAAAAAATCGTGGCGACCGACTTCAGCTCACCACCGGAGATCTTTTTCTCGAGCGGGATCCCACTTGGGCGCTTCCTCGGCTGGAAACGTGAGGAGATCCTCTACAAGCTCAGTCTCCGGGACAGCAAGCAGCCGGTTCGCCTGACAGACTCCGGCGCAGCCGGACACAAGCTCACCGCCACCAAGGAAGAGGGCTCCTGGCATTTGAGGGTACAGACCGTCCGCCAGGATGCGGCCCGCGACCTGCCCCTCAGCCCCACCCCCGCGCTGAAGCTCTACCTCTCCTCGACGGCCTATATCCAGTCCGACGATGCCCGGATCATCGAGCTTACAAAAAAGGCTGCCGGGAATAAAAAGAACAGCCTCGAGGTTGCCCGGATACTGGAAAAATGGGTCTACAATTACATCCGTAAAAAGGACCTCGGCACCGCCTTCGCCACCGCCAAAGAGGTTCTCGAGACCCGCCAGGGAGACTGCACCGAACACGCCGTTCTGCTGGCCGCCATGTGCCGGGCAGCAGGAATCCCCTCACGCGTCGTCGCCGGCCTGGTTTACTACCGCAAGAGCTTCGTTGGACATATGTGGACAGAAGTCTATACCGGCAAGTGGGTCCCACTCGATGCAACGATTGGAAAAGGAAAGGTCGAGGCCGACCACATCGCCCTGTCTGTATCAGCCCTCGACAACACCTCCATCTCTGAAATATTCATCGGGCTCCTGCCTTTTCTCGGCAATATGAAAATTGAGGTCCTGGAAACAAGGTGAGCGAGGAGAGAGCCGAACTTTCCAGCTCGCTGGACGATTACGATTACCCGCTCCCGGCGGAACTGATCGCACAGCACCCTGCCCGGCAGCGCTCAGCCTCGAGGCTCCTCGTCCTTGACCGCTCCGCCCCCGGGCTCGAGCACAGAACCTTCAGCGACCTCCCCGGCTACCTGCAGGCAGGAGACGTGCTGGTGCTCAACGAGACCCGGGTTCTTCCCGCACGACTGAGAGCGAAAAAAGAGAGTGGCGGAAAGGTCGAGCTTCTCCTGCTGGAGCCTGTGGAGCTGGAGGGAGAGCAGGCCTGGCAGGTTCTCCTCAAGCCGGGAAAGGCCTTCGCCGAGGGCCGCACCCTGCAGCTGGAAAAAGATCCGGAAACCGGGGTCAGGTGCCTCGCGCGCAAGGACCAGTCCTTTCTCGTCTCCTTCGTTCGTGCAGGGCAGGAGCTGGACCCCGCCGGGGTCAGATCGCTGGCAGAGAAAACCGGGGAGATTCCCCTGCCACCCTACATCTGCCGTGAACCAGGGGAGCGTGAATCGCCCCACGACAGCGAGCGCTACCAGACGGTGTATGCAAAGGTGCCGGGATCCTCAGCCGCTCCGACCGCGGGGCTGCACCTGGATCCTGAAGCCCTCAACCGGCTGGAATCAGCCGGGGTAGAAATTCTCCGGCTCACCCTTCATATTGGCCTCGACACCTTCAAGCCCCTCAGCCAGGAGGCTCTCGATTCAGGGAGGCTCCACGGGGAGCGGGTGGAGGTGCCCTCGCAAACAGCAGCCAAGCTTCTCGATGCCCGCCGGGAGAACAGGAGGATCATCGCAGTGGGAACCACCACGGTACGCGCGCTGGAGAGCTTCGCTGAGAGTGGATTCGAGACTCCCTTCAACCAGCGAACCCACCTTTTCATTCGCCCACCCTGGGAATTCAGGCTCGTCGATGGACTCATCACCAATTTTCACCTGCCCCGCAGCAGCCTGTTGATGCTCGTCAGCAGCCTCACGGGACGAGAACGCCTCCTTGCTGCCTACAGGGAGGCGGTTGAGCAGAAGTACCGCTTCTTCAGCTACGGCGATGCGATGCTCATTGTCTGAGCCATGACAGAAAAAAAAACATCTTCCGCCGACCGTCAAAAAGCCCTGGCACTCAACTGCTGGTATTGCGGAAACAGCCTGAACCTCGACTACCTGCTGAGGGACGGAATCCTGCGGACCCGGCGGGAGCGGGAGGGTGGCCCCTACCGCATGTACTCCTGCACCTTCTGTAACCGGCGAAACCAATGTGAAAAAACCCGGCAGGGACGCTGGTTCAGCTCTCCGGACTCCCACCCGATGCTGCTGGACTACATCCTGGGAAAGTTTATCGGGCAGCCCCAGGACTTCATCAAAACCGTGAGCTGGTACGCGGCAAACGAGGAGAGGCGGCGCTACTATTTTGAACACGATGGGGACTACCGCTACAGCGGCGGCCTGGTCAAGAGGCTTCTGAAGGCAATGCTCTTCCGCGGCCGGAAAAAACCCGGAAAAGCTTCCGGCGCCCACAAGCAGGAGGAGAAAAAACAGGGCGCCGGGCAAGAGAGCAGGAGAGAGCGGGCCCAGCCACCACCCCGGCAGCCGAAGCTCATCGGGCCCTGGACAATCCTCGGGGTCGAGCAGAATGCAAGCCAGGCTGAAATCCGCCGTGCATTCCACAAGCTGGCTGTCCAATACCATCCCGACAAAGTTCACCATATGGGAGAAGACTTCCAGAAAATCGCCCACGAGAAATTCACCGAGCTGCAGGAAGCCTACGAGAGAATGGCCGGTAAGCCCTCCTGAACCTTGATGAAGTGGCAGGATATTTCTGGACCTTGATGCTCCCTGCCGCTAAAGATCTCTACTCAGCAAGAACCAGTTTCACAGAAGGAGACAAGGCAAATGCCTTCCCCAATCACTGTTGCCGTAACAGGCGGAGCCGGCCAGATCGGTTACAGCCTGCTTTTTTCAATCGCACGAGGTGCCATCTTCGGCCCGGACCAGCCGGTTCGCCTGAAGGTTCTCGAGATTCCGCCCGCCATGAAGGTCGTCGAGGGAGTCGCCCTCGAGCTGGAAGACTGCGCCTTCGGGCTGCTGGAGGGGCTTGAGCTCAGCGATGATCCCGACGCCGCTCTCTGCGATGCGAACTGGGCGCTGCTGGTAGGATCAAAACCCCGCGGGCCGGGGATGGAACGTGGCGACCTGATCAGGGAAAATGGCCCCATCTTCGTAAGCCAGGGCAAGGCCCTGCAAAAGGCAGCCCCTGACATCCGGGTACTTGTTATCGGCAATCCCTGCAATACCAACTGCCTGATTGCACGGCGCAACGCTCCGGATGTTCCTGACGATCGCTGGTTCGCCATGACACGCCTTGACCACAACCGGGCTGTGAGCCAGCT
Source organism: uncultured Planctomycetia bacterium (assembly GCA_964615885.1). GTDB lineage: Bacteria > Planctomycetota > UBA8108 > UBA8108 > UBA8108 > UBA8108. The sequence continues at coordinate 24,842 of CAZTRG010000149.1, forward strand.
GGCTGTAAAGGCCGGCGTCGATGTCAGCGCAGTCGAACGGGTCACGATCTGGGGGAACCACAGTGCCACCCAGTATCCTGATTACCACCACGCACTCATCTCCGGAAACCCGGCGGCTGAGGTGATCGATGACGAGCAGTGGCTCCAGGAGGACTTCATCAGCCGGGTACAGAAACGGGGAGCGGAGGTGATCGAGGCGCGGGGGAAATCTTCAGCCGCCTCGGCAGCCAGCGCTATCTGTGACCATGTTCGAACCTTCCATAATGGGACTGCGGAGAACGACTGGACCTCGGCCGCCGTCGTCTCTGATGGAAGCTATGGAATTACAGAAGGCCTTATCGCCTCCTTCCCGATCCAGGCGACCTCTTCCGGCTGGGAGATCGTACAGGGCCTGGAGACCAACGATTTTTCCCGTGCCCGAATTGACACCAGTGTCAGTGAGCTCGAGCAGGAACGGGACGTGGTCTCCGATCTGCTGTGATCAGTTTCCTTGGCCTCGATTTTCAATCCGACAGGGTAAAAACCCTCTCTCTCGGGCGCGACCTCAGCGTCGCTGCAAGAGCCGATGCAGCCATCGCCGGAGGAGTCGAAGATGCCGGCACCGGGGTCCTGTCCATCCCCGCTGCCGAATGGCTTCGAGCCGGAGGCTTTGCGCTCCAGGAGCTCTACAGCAGCCTGCCGGTAGACTCCCGCAAGATCTGGGGCATTGGCCTCAGTGGACCAGACGGCTGGGTGGCTCTCGACCCGGATTTTGAAGCCCTCAGCGATGTACGCCTGCTTCCAGGCACCAGGATCCTGGACGATCTCCGGCAGTGGCTCAGTGAAAACCCCCGCATGGAGAACCGGGTGTCCCTCCTCCTCTCACCCAGGGATTTCTTCCGTTTCAGGATGTGCGGATCGATGGCCACCGATGCAACCAGTGTCTCTTCCATGGACCTGTTCTGCCGAGAGCGCTGTGACTGGGACCGGAAAAAGCTGGCTGCCTCAGGGCTGCCTGAAAAATGGTTCCCCCCGGTATTTCGAAGCTCAGCCCCCACCGGAAGGCTCAACAAGGACGGCATGCGCGAGTGCGGCCTTCCCGGCAGTCTCTGGCTCGTGGCCGGGGCCACATCGCAAATGGCAGCCATGATCCCCAGCGGCGACCTGCGCTCGAAAAAAATCTGGGCTCCTGGTGAGGGCGAGGAAGCTGTCTACGCCATCGGCCACCAACGGGACCATCCCGACCCCCTTGTTCCGGAAGGTTACCTGCTGGGCAGCTCAGCCATTGATGAGCACCTCGTGCTCCTGCGGCAAGAAACGGATCCCGGGAGCCCGGCCGCTGCAGAGGTGCAGGCAGAGCTTGAGAGCTGCTCCTATGCGGTTGCAGATACCAACACGACGAGGGCAGACCCCGAGCTCGGAGCTGCCGTACTGGCGGCATTCGGGTCGGGCCTCATTAACTCATGGGATCGTTATTACGGCCAGCTCGCCCATGAGAATCAAGCCGGGGAGGACCTTCCCCCCAACCCGGCAGATTGACGATCAAAAGCTCAGAAAACCCAGTGGTTTAACGGGTTTCTCCAGCAAATCTGCGGCATAAAGGCGGTCAAAGAAAAGCCGCATCGCTTCGAGCTTGTCCTCTCCGAGATCATAGTTGATCAGGTGTCCGAGATAGTGAATTCCGGCAGCCTGGTCAAACCCCTCCGGCAAGGAAGCCCCCGCCACAATCTCGTCAATTCTCGCAAGTCCCTCTTCTTTTGCCCGCGAGAGGCGCTCCAGGAGAAACCTCCGGAAGCCGGCATCTTCCACCACCTCCGGCCTGCAGGCCCAGAAAGCGTAAACGAAGGGAAGCCCTGTCATTCGTGTCCACTCGGTCCCGAGATCGAGATCCTGCCACCCGGGAATTGAATCTGCCTCCAGTGCAGCATCGCCGATGAGTAAAACGGCATCGAGCTCATCAAGCTCATCGTTACGGCCTTCAAGACACCCACGCATGGCAGCGGGTTCACAGGATACAAACTCAGGCTCGGCACCCCAGGCATCCCGGAAGAGCAGGCGGGTCAGGAGTGCAGAGGTCATCGAGCAGGTATCAAGCCCGACACGCCTGACCTTGCGAAGACTCCTGCGATGAAAAAGACGGATACTGCGCACACCGCCGTAGCTTGAGATTCCAATGCCCGGCACCACCTGGTAATCAGGCCTGGCTGCACAGGCAACAACCGGAACCAGGGCTACATCGAGCTCGGAAGCATCGAGCATGTGCGCCAGGCGACTCGGCACATGGTAGCCGAGGCTCAGCCTGTCTGAGGATTCATCGAGCCCCCACAGTAGCGGGAGCGCGTTTAAATAATCTATTCCGCCAAGTCGTACCAGGTCTTCGGCGGAAGGAGCCATGGGGCCCTGTAGGCTACTGGATTCCTGCATAGCTGTTTATTCGAATCGCTGAAGTCAAAAACGGTTGACCGAAACACAAGAGTGAGATTATAGACCCGTGGTGACTGTTGACAAGCAGGACCAGCCATAAGAGCATCAACAACATCATGAAAAAGGCGAAAAATTAATGCCCGGCCGCAGAAGAAAACGGCGCCTGAGGAACTGGCTGGTCGGCTGGCTGGCGCCGCCGCTGATACGCCTCTGGAACTGGAGCCTCCGCAAGCGCATCTGCTCCGATGAGCTTGAGGAAAAAGATGGCTGGGTCTCTACGCCGGGGGTGATTGTGCTGGTATGGCATCAGCGTCTCTTCACCCTCGCCACCTCCTTTCCCGGCACCGGCTTTCGAATCCTCGTGAGCCAGCACGCCGATGGAGAGATGCTTGCCCGGGTCCTCGAGCGTTTCGACCTGGAGGCCATCAGGGGATCAACCACACGCGGATTTGTCGGTGCCATCAGAGAGCTGGTCAGCAAGCAGGGGGAAGATGTCAGGATCGCCATCACCCCCGATGGACCGCGAGGCCCACCTATGAAACTTCAGCAGGGCGCCATCTATCTCGCTTCGAAAACAGGCTTGCCGATCCTCCTTACCGGCATCGGTCTCTCAAGCAGCTGGACCTTCAGCTCCTGGGATCGCTTCAAGCTCCCCCGCCCCTTCAGCCGGGCCCTGGTTCGGGTTGGCAAGCTCATCAAAATTCCACCGGACCTCAGCCGCGAAGAAATCGAACACTGGCGCCTCAAGGTCGAAGAGGCCATGTGTGAAATCCTCGCCGATACCGACGAGCGATTTGAGGAGCTTTACAGCAAAGCCGCCAGGTTGCGAGGAATGCGAAAAACGTAAAATAGCCCTCCAGGAGCCGCTCCCGGGAGATAAAGAGCTATTTTTTCCTTCTGAAGCTCCCTGTTGACTTGCGCAGCCGAAGGCGAAGAAATAAGATTCAGGCGCCTGGTACGCCGCACGTTTCGAGGGGTCAGAGGACCCCGAAAATGGATAACCCCCGAGCGGGAACTTTCTGCCTGCTGCTAGCTATTGGGCTGGGCGTCTGGAGTGTCGTCAACAGCCTGGATAATGGGCAGCAGCGGCTGAGGCTTCGTGACCCCTCCAACCGTTCTCCCGCAGCGCTGAAAACCCCCTCCTCGAAGGCAGCAGCACAGACGCCTTCCATCATCGACACCCTCGACCCCGCCTATCTCATGGAGGGACGCGTTGCCGGGCCGGGAGGAAAACCCATCGAAAATGCGCTGGTGCGCTGCGGAAACCTGGAGGTTCGCTCAGATAAGGAGGGGATCTTCAAGCTTCCCCGCGGCAGCAGAAATATAGAGCTCTCACACCCGGATTATTTTCCCGGAAGGCTGGAGTCCCTGGCTGTGCAAGCGGCAGCTCCCGGGGGCAACAGCAACAGGGCCGGACCGGCAAGCGAGGCCATCCTCCAGCCTGGCTACAGCCTGGGCGGAACGGTATATGACAGCACCGGGAAACCCCTCGGCAACAGCAAGGTCAGCTTCAGAACAAGCAGTGCGGGATACTGCGGAAGCGTTAAAACCTCCCCCGATGGAACCTGGTCCAGCCCCCTGCTGCAGCTGGAAAGAACACATATACTCTACAATCATCCCGGCTGCCTGACCCGTTTCGCCTGGGCAACCCCCTCCGGCCCGGGGCAGAAAAAACCGCTGGAGACCGTTCTCCATCAAGGCACCCCCGCCCGGATCAGGGTCGTCGACGAAAGAGGGAGCTACCTTGCAGAGGCCCAGGCCTGGTCCGACCGGCCGGTGAGCACCGGGGAAGCTGATTCAGTCGGAAGGTACCTGGGCCGAACCGATGACCTGGGACTCCTTGAGTGCGCCCTGGAGCAGGGTGCCCCCGGCAGGATAAGAGTGAGACATGTCGGCTACGAAGAAAAGATCATCGAAGCCTCCACTGCAGAGAACTCCGAGACGCCCGGCAATTTTGAGATCACCCTCCTGCGTGGACCTGTCCTCCTGGCCCACGCAATTGACAACTCAACCGGGTTACCACTCAGACCGGAAACGGTAGAGGTAGAGGTCCGAACCGATGGAGACTTCCACCCGGCGGGACAGGCCGGGCTCCTCTACCATTCTCTCGATGGGGGAGAGATCCGGGTAGGATTGCCCAGGCAGGCGGGAAAATTCAGATTGAGGGTCAGTGGAGGAGGAAATCTCTACGGGGTCTCCCCGGTCGTCGATTTCGATGGAACGACCTCTCCGGAACCCTGTCTTGTGCGCCTCCGTCCATCGCGCTCACAACTGCAGGGGCTGGTCACCTTCGAACAGGAGGCCGTGCCTCGTGCGCAGGTCGAGCTGCTCACCTCCGTCGGCACCTGGGCAGGCCATACGATGCTCCATGGAATCAGGGTTCCCCGCCCCTCGCGGGCAGTGATGAGCACCTATACAGACCCAGGCGGTAACTTCAGCTTCAGGCAATTTGAGCCGGGCACCTACAGAATACGAGTGACCCATCCACGCTATGCCGCCTACCAGGGAGCCCCCATCGCGCTGCCCCTGCCGGACCCTTCGCAAAAACACCCCCTCATCCTGGGCAGTGGAGCAGCCATAGAAGGCCGCGTAAGGTCCGTTCAGGGCAAACCCCTGGAATCCGTCCCGGTAGTGCTGAGCTGCGCAGAATGCCTGCCCCAGAGCACCTGGACAGACCACCAGGGCCGCTATTCCTTCTCCGGCCTTCCCACCGCCACCGATATCCAGGTCACCGTCGGGAACAGCTCCTCTGACACGCCGGGCAAAGATGCCGGGTGGACGGGAAGGGGAAGATCGGTCTCCCAGCCGGTCCAGAGCCTCCAGCTCAGCCCGGGAGAAAGAAGAGAGGTTGACCTGACAAGCACTGGCCCACAGGAAAACGGTGGCTTGAACGGAACCCTGACCCTCGATGGAAAACCGTTTGCAACACCGCTGGAGTTGATGAGCCTGCCGGAGCTGGGACACTCTCCGAAGTTCTCCAGCGATGAAAACGGGGGCTTCTCCATGGCCCCCCTTCCAGCCGGCAGATATCGTTTGAGCAGCAGGGGATTTCCCTTCCAGCGGGAGGTGAATGTCGAGGCAGGAAAAACAACCGGGCTTTCCGTTTCCCTGCAGACCCTGGCTTACGACCTGGAGATCGCCTCTGCAGCAAACGGTGAACCGATCCGGTCACCATGCACCATCACAGCGGAGCTGCTCAACCCGACGGCAGCCCGGAAAAACGGTGCCCCATGGACGAAGCGGGAGATCCTTGCTCCCGGGGGAAATGTAGTCCTCGATGGTCTCTTCCCCCTGGCCTATCGACTCCGGATCGAAGCTCCCGGCCATGTCCCTGCCAGCGTAAAAATCAACCCGGCAAAGAACCCACGCGGGCGAGCCAGCCTGAAGAAGGGAAAGAAAACCCGGCTGGACCTGAAAAAGCCCAATGGAGAGATCTTCACCGGAGAGGTGTCCGTCGTGATCTTTGAAGACACCGGTGTGGTGATTCACGACGAGAAGGTCCAGGTCAGTGGCGAGCTCGAGCTGCCGGTCCTTCCGCCGGGGATCTACAAGGTCGAGGTCCGAACCCGGAAAAAGCCCTACCGGATGACCCTGACAATCAGCGGAAGCTGAGAAGCGGCACGCTACTTTCCTGCGATCGTACAGACCACCCGGAAGCCCTCTGTGTTGCGCTTGCGGCCCGGGTCACGCTGGTAACGGCTGGCAGCCCTGCACCCGGCAGCAAAATAGTACCACCCCCCACCCCGCGAGACCTTCTTCGTCCCCTTCTCCGGGCCCTTGGGATCCGCCTCGGGCGAGGATTTGTAGTACACCGGGCTGAACCAGTCTGAACACCACTCCCAGACATTACCGTGCATGTCATGGATTCCCCAGGCGTTCGCAGCATAGGAACCGACCGGCGTGGTGCGCTTGAGATAGGGACCGGCAATCGTTGCAGGGTCGACCCCCTTGATCACATCAGCCCTCTTCAGGTAGGGAGTGTTCCCATCAAAATTAGCCGATTTTGAATCCAGCTGTTCGCCGTAGTGAAAGGGTGTCGTGGTCCCTGCCCTGCAGGCAAACTCCCACTGGGCCTCGGTGGGAAGGCTGTAGACCCTGCCCGCCTTCTTTTCAGCCGGCAGGTTCGAGAGCTTGCTGCAGAATTCTACCGCCTCGTTCCAGCTGACACTGTCCACCGGCAAGCTGCCTGCCTCGATGCCCTCGACCTTCTCCCGCCCCCCGCCAGCAGGACTGAAATAGCTGGGGTTCTTACCCATAAGCTTCTCGTATTCCCCCTGGGTAACCTCAAAAGCGCCTATGTGGTAAGGACTTGTGATTCTAACCTTATGCTGGTGTTCATGCGCCCAGCGACCGAATTCATTCTTTGATCCCATCAGGAATTCACCACCTTTAACCTCCACCAGCTTCATTCCTATCGAGTTGACCAGGGTGGCGGGCGCTGCAGCCGCTGCAGGGTTCTCCTCCTGCTGGGCGAAACAGAACAGGGAAGGCAGCAGGACAACAAGCGCAGCAGAAAGCCCGGCGCAGAGCGGCCGGCGGAAGAAACGATTGTCAATTTCTGGCATGGGTTCTCGGTACTCAGATGGTTGAACTTCTGGCAAGGTGCAGGGCTCTGAAAGCATCCCGGTAAAAGCGGGTCAAGACCGCTGGCGGTTTTCCCAGCAGCGGTGATTCCTGCTGAAGCAAGGGAGCCACCGCAGGGCGATCCGGGGAACGCTCGAAAAACAAATCTTCCCGGCCCGAAACTTTGGTGGACAGTTTTTCATGCCCGAGGATTTAAAATAGCCCGCCGATTATGAAAAAACAAGTGTACCTCGATTACCATGCGACCACACCGGTCGACCCCCGGGTCCTGGAGGCGATGCTCCCCTACCTGGAGGGCTCTTTCGGCAATCCCTCCAGCAAGACGCACTCCTATGGCTGGACTGCCCGGGAGGCGGTTGAAAATGCCCGGGCGCAGGTGGCGAGCCTGCTGAATGCAAGCCCCGGGGAAATCTACTTCACCGCGGGAGCAACAGAGTCGAACAATATCTCCCTGCGGGGGGCAACCCGGCAAGCGCCGGGTGAACGCAACCACATCATCACCCAGAGCACAGAGCATCACGCAGTGCTCGATCCCCTCAGGAGGATCGAAAAAGAGGGCTGGCGGCTTACCGTTCTGAATCCGGATTCAGAAGGCTTTATTCATGCAGCCGCTCTCCGGGAGGTCATCGATGAGAAGACACTCATGGTGAGCATCATGGCTGCCAACAACGAGATTGGAACTGTCCAGCCCCTGCAGGAACTGGGCGAGGTCGCCAGGGAAGCCGGTGCCCTCCTGCATTGCGATGCAGCCCAGGCCGCCGGCAAGGTTGAGCTGGACGTCGAAGCCGCCGGAATCTCCTTGCTGTCCATCTCCGGCCATAAATTCTATGCGCCCAAGGGAGTCGGCGCGCTCTACAAAAGAAAAAGAGGAAACCGGGTCCGGCTCGAACCCCTGGCCCTCGGGGGTGGGCAGGAAGAGGGCCTGAGACCGGGCACTCTCAACGTACCGGGAATCGTCGGCCTGGGCGAGGCCTGCCGGATTGCCCGGGAAGAGCTCCAGGAGGAGAGCACCCGGGTCGGACAGCTTCGCGACCTGCTGCTGGCAGGAGTTCGCAAAGGAATCCCCGATGTCAACGTAAACGGGCCCGCCGATACAGCCAGGAAGCTGTCGGGAAATCTCAGCCTCAGCTTCGCCCGAGTTGATGGCAGCGCCCTGATTGTCAGCCTCGGTGACCTGGCAGCTTCAGCCGGTTCAGCCTGTACGGCAGGAAATGCTGAACCTTCCTACGTTCTCAAGGCCATTGGCACCCCTGCAGAACTCGCCATCTCGACCCTGCGCCTCGGCCTGGGCCGCTTCACCACCGAAGAAGAGATTCATTACGCAGTCGGCCGAATCATTGAAACCGTGGAAAAACTGCGCCAGGGCCGGTAACGGGCTTCTGCAGCTTGCAGCCCGCTTGCCACTCTCCACTTCTGCACTTATAATCGCAGTATCGAGTCAATTGGGGATTGATCCCCTCGAAAGCTACCAGGCTCCAACACGAGAGGCTCCTACATTGCAGATTACACTGACCGAGGTCGCCACAACCGAACTTAAATCTCTCATGACCAGGGAGGTCGAATCCAACAACCTCAACGAGGATGCGGGACTCAGGCTCATGGTTGTGGGTGGGGGTTGCTCCGGCTTTACCTACAAGATGGGATTTGACGAAAACATCTCTGAAAAGGACAAGGTCGAGATCATCGGAGGCGTCAAAATTGTCGTCGATGAAAAAAGCTCCCTCTACCTCGACGCGGTCGAAGTTGACTTCCAGGACAGCCTCATGGGGCGGGGATTTGTTTTCAACAACCCCAACGCAAGCGGAACCTGCGGCTGCGGCAGCTCCTTCTCAATCTGATTTCCAGCCGCCCTTCCGATCGCCGGCTCCACAGGACTCCCTCCCCGCAAACCAGGCGATGAACGCCATGAATGAGAAAAGGTTTGCCGTCCTCGTCCCCCTCATCCTGCAAGAGGAAGAGGTGCAGATCCTGCTGATGAAGAGACCCGAACGCGAAACCGATCCCTACTCCGGGCAGGTCTGCTTCCCGGGGGGAGCCCTTGAAAAAGATGACTGCGACATGCTTGATTGCGCACTACGGGAATCCACCGAGGAGTTGGGAATCCCCCCCGAAGCCGTCGAGATCATCGCTGAGCTTGACTGGCAGCAAACCGGCTTTCAGCATGCGGTGAAACCTTATGTCGGTTGGATCGAAGCCCCCCTGGAGCTGAAGCCGAATCCTGCTGAGGTCGACAAGGTGCTCTACCTGCCGGCCCGCAGAGTAAAGCCCGGCTTGTTCAGAACGCGTGGGCACTGGGTCGACCCCCACGGCCGGGAAAGAAAGATCCTCAGCTTCCAGCTCTCTCAACACGAGGTCTGGGGCTTAACTGCCAGGATCCTCGAACACTGCTTTATCAGTGGTTCTGCCGCCGGTTCGGTCCGTCAGAAAACCGGAAATTTCCCGCCGCACCAGGAGTGAAAAACCCTTCCATATCCCCACCCCGGTGGTATTCTCGAAGGAGAAGAGCTCTTTTTCGGAGTTGTTGGAGCATGGATAATGGGGCAGACAGGGTTCTTCAACAGTTAAAAAGATCCATGCACCTTGGAGGCACTCAAGTGGGTTTTTTCTAATAGGAGATAAGCATGAGGGTTGGACACCGTCTGCTGTCGGTTATTTCGTTTGCGATCTTTTTCACCATGGCAGCCTCGCTGCTGACAGCCGAAGATCTTCCACAGGCAGGCTACCGCCTGCAGCCGCGGGAGCCATCGGCACAATACAGGCTGGTCAAACCCCGGCCCAGGATCCTCTCACGTGGAAGAAACGCCACGGTCACTTCCCTGAGCGCCCGCCAGCAGCAGGTGCTTAGTGCCATGAACCGTCGTGACGGTGATGGTGGAGGCGCGGACGTCAGCAGCCTCCAGGCCATCCAGTTTTACTATGCTGAATCTTCCTGTGCAGATGCAGATTCTGAGCTGTACAAGGAGGACTGTGGTGGAGAACCCTGTAATGTCATCGGCCTGCGCTGGGAGGAATCAATCCCCGCCAACTCCGATGGAGTCCTGCTCTTTGTCGATGATGAGCAATTCGGAGATCCGGTCACCGGGATCCTCCCCGACATTCTCGAAACCGGCAACAATATCAACGGGCTGAACCTCATCGGGCTTGAACCCGGCGAGCATTTCATCCGCATCGAAGAGCTCAACAACGGCACCCTTGAAGAATTGAGCCTGATCGTTTTCGACGCACCTCCATTTCCCGATGAAACCCACGACCTCAGCACTATCCAGTGCGGCCAGGCGGAGATCAACGGCAGCTGTGGGCTGGGGGTTACCTTCGGGGCGAATATCGGTGCAGACAACTACCTCGTCTACCTCAATGGAGAGCTGATGAACGAGGACATCAACGACATCGTCCTGCCTCCCGGAATCATTTTCGGAGGCTTGAACTCGGGCCAGGAATACTGTGTCAGCCTGCAGCCTGAGTGGAGGTCACCCGAGGCGGTCGGCGATGTACTTTACCTCGGCTGCGTACAGCAGGGCGCCTGCTGTACCATCAACTGTGAGGCCGACCAGTGCAATCCGGTTGCCGGCCTCGAGATCTGCCAGACCGGCTACAGTGAGGAGGACGGCCTGGCGGAGGTCGAGATCGTGTGGCGCAATATGGAAGCAGCCTACGGCGGCGGGATCAACCTCAGGATCGATGAGGACATCCTCGGTACCGGCCCCGTAACCTTCCCCTTCGATCCGGTCGGAGGACAGAACCCCAACCGCGTGATGCTCTCGGGTGTACCCAATATGGAGATGAACATCGGCATCCAGGGACTCTGTACCACCCCCCTGGAGGCGAGTGATTTCAACGAGCTGGCGGTCACCGTGCTGCCCTCAAGCCCCTACACCGATCCGGTCGAAGGCGATGCTGTCTGTTCCTACGACCCCTCGGGCAACGGAGCAACGACTGCCCGGTGGACCAATACCGGGTATTACAAATCCCTCGATGTCTACGTCCTGCCGGCCGGAGAATTGAACCCGGTTTATTCAGACACCATAAGAGGAATCCAGGTCAGCGAGGCTACGATCCGGGGAACCGCTCCGGGCGACAGGCTTGTCCTCCAGTTCTTCCGAAACATGGACGGTGGCTGCTACGGCTCAGAGAAGATCCTCTGTATCCAGTCAGCTGACGGCGACGAAGACGGGATCCTCGACAACCTGGATAATTGCCCGGTTGTTTCCAACGCCGGACAGGAAGACAGCGATGGCGACGGGGTCGGTGATGAATGCGACAACTGCATCAATTCAGCCAACCCGAACCAGGCCGACGAAAACGGTAACGGGATCGGGGATGCCTGTGAAGCATCGGAAACGCTTTATTTCGTTCGTTCCGTCTGCCGCAACGGGAACACCAATCCGCAGCTCAGCGATGCAGTCTACCTGCTCAACTTCCTCTTCACTGGCGGTGAGGAACCCAATTGCAAGGCGGCCTGCGATACAGATGGAGATAGCAGGATCGGACTGACTGATTCGGTCCAGGTGCTCCAGTTCCTGTTCCTCGGTGGAGTTCCTCCCGTAACCTGGGATGGACCCAACCCGATCTGTGAAACCTTTGAGCGGGACACCCCGAGCTTCGGGCTGGGCTGCGAAGAGTCCAACAGCTCCTGTTCGAAACCAGGCCGGGTCAACTAGGCCGGCATCACCATATTCCTGGAATCAACGAGGTCCCTGCCCGGCGGCTCATTGCCCGGGCAGGGGTTTTTTATTTCGCAGGAGAACCGGATACCCCCCGGGCCTCCCAGATCACCTCGGCCCGCAAGACACGGCCGGTCACTGGCAGGCCCTTGTCGACCTCCTCGTCAAGAATCACGGCCTGCGCGCAAACCCCCGGCGGAAGAAAGCCGGCCTTGAGCGGCAACTTCCCGGGAGCTTCTGCCAGGTCCTCCCGGCTCCAGGCCAGGACGATTCCTCCGTGTGAACCGGGCCCCCTGACCCTGACTCTCCGGCTGGAGATCCTGCTGACTGCGATACCGGTCCAGACCAGGGGAGGAGACAGGTCTCCCGCAAACAGGGCTGCCAGGCCCAGCTCGTTGACCCCGACAGCTGCCTTCGTGCCAAGCAAGGCCTCCGCCTCCGCAAGGGCCTCTGCACAGCGGACCTTTTCACCCTGCTCACCCCCCATCCGCCCATGGAGCCCATCGACCATTCCCTGGGCCAGCTGCAGGCAGCCCTCCAGGGCCTCTCCGCCGCCGGGCCGCCAGGCAGCAGGAAGCTGCCCGGCAATCATGAGCTGATCAGAGCTTTCCGTCCGCCTCATGAGTGGCTCCTGTCTTCGACTGCAGGTTCATCGACCACCTGCTCACACTCAATTTCAACGCCCTCAAGAACACCCACAGCGATGGGAAGGTCAAGGGCAACGGCAGAATCCAGCGATGATTCCACCCGCAACGTGAACCCGGCTTGCCCGCCGGCCTCACGGAGGATTTCTCCTGCAACAGCACGAACCTGCTCGCCCCCTAGCTCTGTCACCAGGGGGCACCCCTTCCCTGCTCTTCCACCGCTAAGGGGGTCCAGGTAGCTCTGCAGGCAGGAGGCGAGCCGCTCTCCCAACCGGGAGACGTCCCGGGCTGCCTCCCCGCTGCGGTCTGTCACACCGAGGTAAACCTTGAAGGGAATCCGCATGGGCTCGACGACCTGGACAACCGTTCCAAGAGGGACCCTTCGCTGCAGGTAACGCTGCAGCGCTCCCAGGCGCCGGGCTCCCAGTGGCTCAAAACAGGACCCGGCATCAGCCTGCGCAAGGACTGCTCCCCAGGCAACGACCCAGACCTCCGATGGGCGAAGCGGATGCGCAACGACCTCTATCCTCGAAAGCGATGGATCAAGCTTGCGCAGCAGCCTGTCATAATCAGCTCCGCTGACCAGCGTCCCACCGTCGGACTGTTCGGCTGCGAGCCGGCGGTAGAAATGGGCTCCGTTCTCACCCTCCGATCCATCCAGGACCGGAACCGGCTGCGAAATGCGCTCGAGACCTTCCACCTCCAGCTCGAGAACATCCAGGCTGTCACGAGGCATGCTCCCTGCCCGGCCGATCCCTGTCCGCAAGCCCTCGATGCTGGCCTTCACCGGCCCATCGAGAGCCATCCCTGCTATCACCTCTACCTCACCACCGGATTTTCTGCGCAGGCAAAAGCCCTCCGGACCGGGGGCACCCGTGCCCTCCTCCAGCCTGAGAGTTTTCCAGCCACCTTCGAGGGACAGCTGCAGAGAATCAAAGGGCTCGAAATCGCCTTCCGGATGAGGCGGCAGCTCCGCCACCGAGCTCCTGAACTGGAGGCTTGCAGGCTGGCTTCCGACCCTGCGGCCCTCGACCACCTCAACTGCACCGGGAACCAGTGTCCTGACCAGTGCCGGGCTGAAATAGAAGCCGCTGGACCAGCAGGCCCGCACCCAGTAAAGGTCCCTGCCGAAGAGTCTCCTGCGACTCCAGCCCTGCGGCGCCTGCCAGGATACCGTTCCACTTCCTGTAAAGGCCCGGGTGCCATCGGCCACCTCCAGCTCCCGGAAGGAGTCCTCACAGGAAAACTCCCATTCCAGCCCCGGCCGTCCGTTCTCCAGGCCGGCCCCGATTCCACCTGAGAGCCAGTACAGGCTGGCCGGCTGCGGTTGATCCCAACCAAGATAGACTGCCGGTGAGTGGCGCTGTGACATCGTCCCCAGCTCAAGACCGCCATCGCCAGAGAAGGAATGATCCTGCCACGAATCTCCCGAATGGATGAAAAGGCGCGCAGGGGGACGATCGACAAGCTTCTTCTGTTTTGATTTCCTGTCTCGCCTCAGGAGCCAGACCACCGTTGGAGTTGCCAGCGAAACAGGGGCTCTCCTGGGCAGTCGAAGACGGATCCATGGAGAGTCGAAGCCCTCGATCTCGCGGCTTGTCATATCCGGCAGGGGACCATGGATTCTCATGCGCAGCAGGGGTTCGCCTGCGATATTGCAGCTCTGGCTGAAATCAACCGGCAGCAGCCTCCAGCCGGCACCGCAGGAATACTCCCATTCGCCTTCCAGCACCGCCTGCGGCGTACCCGGCCACTCGAGTACCAGCTCGGCCTTGTGGCGCCTGAGCTGATCCCACTCGGCATCGCCGAGATAGAGATGATGGTGGAGCCGGTCAGAGCCGAAGAGCCTGACAGGAGCTTCCCCTTCTCCATCGACGGGAAGCTGCCGGGCCAGGTCTCCCTCGAGCACCACTGCATGCTCCAGGCGGGCCGTGGAAACCCAGCCATCCGCTGCTGTCTCAAAGTAGACCCGTCCCTCCGCAGCTGTCTTGCGGGAGGCGGTTAGAGCTGTTGCCGCCGGAACCTTTACGGCCCCCTGCAGCCCTTCGCCCGGATGGAATTTGACCGCCGAGCTTGCGGCAAGCGGCCAGGAGGGCTCGTGACCGAGCTCCGCCAGCAGGCGTGGCAGGATACGCCCGGTACTTTCAGCCAGCTCACCCTCCAGGCGGGCAAGCACAACAGCAAAGCTCTCCAGCACGGCCCGGGCAGGATCCCCGGGTCCCCGGGCCGCCCAGTCCGGAATGCGTGCAGCAGCAGCCCTCTCGAGCTCCCGAAGAGCTTCCCGTTCCCGGCCGTCCTGGGGGTCCTGCATATTCTCCACCGATTCAGCGCACATTGTTTTTCTCACCCTGGAGGCTGAAGGTTAAATTCATCAAGCCCCCCCCGCCCTCCAGGCTCACCTGGATTTTCCCGTCCCCGGCAGCCAGTATTTTCACCCGGCGAACTCCGGCCCAGGGGGCCCACTCACCCAGGGCCTCTTCAATAAAAACCGCGGCGAGCTGCCGCTCATGCTGTGTTTCAATTTTCCCCATGCTGTGTACCCGGCACCCGAAGGAAGGCAGCAGCGGACGCTCTCCAGGCTGAACCTCAAGAATAAGCCGCAACCTCTCTTCCACCAGCCGGCCGTCTGCTTCCAGCTCCCGGGTCCCTGCGAAGAAGGCGTCCACGGTCTCAACCCTGCCGACCATCTTCACCTCCCTTCCAGCGCTCAAGATCGACACCGTTTTCGAGATAATCAACCCGGGTGCGGTAACCGAGCCTGTCCCAGCAATGCCGCGCCCTGGCCACCCTGTAGCGCCCCACAGCCAGGCGACCCCGGCCCACGATGTCAAACTCCTGCAGCGGAAGCCAGCCGGGATCTCCGGCGAGCTCGAAGAAGCCGCCCTTACCCCGTGATGAATGCTCCTCGATGACAAATTCAAGCACACGGTCATCTGCGTACAGCACTCCTGCACAGGGGGGCAGGCCGGGAACATCGGCTCCAGCCGGCAAGCTCGCAGAGAAGTAGAGCCTGCCGGCGGTAACCGCAAGCTCATACCCGATCGCCCTCGCCCGCTGTCGCAGGAATTCCAGCCTTTCACCCGGGCATTCAACCAGCTCGAGGACCTCCGTGGTTGGCTCGACAGCCGGCTGCAGCCCCAGCTCACGGGCAAACATACCGGCCAGCTCCGAATCGCAGTGGTGGTAAAAAGTCTGCGGCTCGTGGAGAAGGGATGCTTCCCGCTGGTGGCAATGAGCCCTCAGCAATCCCACCGTTCCAGCACGGTCCCGCTTCAGTCCGCGGTCACGAATCCGGCCGCGGAAGAGGGGACCGGACGGCAACTCGATGACCAGCTCAGCGCCGGGAACCAGGGAGTCGAGCACCTCCTCCACTCCCGGAGAGGCGCCGTCGGCGGCAAATAAGATCTCCAGGTGGTCAAAGCCGTCGGCCTGGAGAAAAACCTCGCAGCCCAGGAGCGTCGTCCCGGAGGGGAGAACAGAGCAAACCGGCAGCTGCTGCTGGCCTGGAGCCAGCTGCAATCCGGAGGAGCTGGTTGGATAAACCCGTGTTTTCTCGATCATGCGCTCAGCCCATCTGCTCTCGGCCTGTTCATCCTCTCATCTCCAGTCGAACCAGGCCGCGAACAGGAGTTCCATCGGGGTCGAAACGAACCCAGTCCTCCTCGATCCGGTCGATATAGCCTGTAAACCGAAAAGGTCCCCAGAGAAAAACGACCTTCGCAGGAGGGCCGCCCGGCGATTGCGGATCCATCCAGCCTTCGAGCTTCTCGGCAATCTCGCGCAGGTTCCGCTCATCCAGCGGACGACGGGTCGAGTCGAGGAAGAGCTCGGTTGAAAAACGTTCTTCGCAAGCACCGCTCAGCGCGGCCTGCATGCCCGCCGGGGCAAGCTGGTTTTTCTTCGAGAGTGAATACTTGGCCGGGTTCCAGTCAACCGTCACGGTCTCCATGCTGCCGAGATCGGTCAGCTCCGCCTTGACCAGTCCGTTCAGTTTTTCTTCCATCTTAATCCTTCGTAGACGATCTCCAGTTTTTCGAGCGCGATCTCCGGGTCCCGTGCATCCAGTGGTGGGCCTTTCCAGCTGACCGCCAGGGCGCTGTGAAAACTCCAGCGCATGCTCTCCTTGCCATCCTCATCGAGGAGCACAACGGCGCCGCTGCGCGGCAGTGCATCCTGGTACCAGTTCCAGAGCTCCGCATCGCGGGTCAGGCCACGCTCGAGCACCAGCCTTCCTGTCGAGGGGCCATCCTCAAAGAACTCGACCCTGTCGGAGCCGCCTTCGCGGTACTCCAGGACCTCGCGACTGCTCTCGAGTCCCGAGCAGCTGACAAAACCAGCCGTCGAAACCCCCTCGAGCTCGAGATCAAAGCGATCACCTCTCAGCAATTCCTTCAGCAGCACTCTCATGCCTGGAATCTCCCTGTGCGAAAAGCTTTATTCACCGGCAACCTCTCCATCGCTGACCCGCTCCAGCCTCTCGACTACCAGCTCCAGGGTCTCAATACTGATTTCTTCTCCGCTTATATCCAGCAGGGGCCCCTCGTAACGGCAAGGCCAGGCAGCGTAAAAGTTCCACCTGGCCGTCTCTCTCAGGGCCGCATCCAGCAGCACGATCGAGCCGTTGCGGAGATCCTCTTCCCCCTCCTCAATACCTTTGCGCCAGAGGTAAAATGCATCGGAGGTCGTAACTCCCCTCTTGAGGAGGATATTGCCGTAGACGGCCCGCCCGGGAATCTGCATTGCTGTTGCCTGGTTACCTACCCTGTACTCCAGCACCTCTGAACGGGAAACCAGCCCGCTCACTTCACGAAAACTTCCGGCAAGGTCTCCGCCGCCTTCTCCAAGGCCATCGACCTCGACGAGAAAATTGCAGTTGGCGGTCAATTCGAAGGCCTGCCGCGACTGCTTCGGTTCAAGTTGTGTCCCTGGTTTCCTGATGACCATCAGCTTACCGACTCCTCCAGGACAGCGCTGCCGGCAGGAAGAAGCTGTTCCACCTCGACCCCATCGCAGGTATCCATTCGCGTCCGAACAGCGATGGACAATCTGCGCTCAAAGCCCTCTGCCCCATCCTCCGGGTCACCCACCAGCGACACCTTCAGCTCAAACCCCTTTCGAAAGGGCAGGAATCCATCGACGGCCAGGCTGTGAAGGAAAGCCCTCACCTCCCGCTCAAGCTTCCGCAGAAGAACCTCTGAGGCGTACTCGAATACTGTCCAGCGAGTCCCTGTCTCCAGTGAACGGCGAAGCCCCTGGCGGCGGCGCCAGGTCACCAGGGCACGCAGCTCATCGGGGAAGGGAAGAAGGTCTCCCTCCCCTCCGATCCCGCTGCGAATCGCCAGGCTTGACCTCTGGAGTGCAGAGGGTGTTCGAAGGGGGAAAAAGTCCCTGGCCTCCAGGCAGCCGGCAAGGCAGGCCGCCGAAGGTTTCCCGGGAACCTTTGCCTCCAGGACAGCCAGGTTAGGCAGCGGTCTCCGCAGGCAGGCTCCAGGCTCTCCACCAGCCTGCTGCCCGCTTCCTCCCACCACCTGGCAGCACAGCAGCAGCATTGGATGCTGCAATGCAAAATCTTCAAGTAAGCCGGTTGCCTCGGGCCTCACCGGCGGCAGGACCACCGTACCGACCTCATCCCTGCCGGCCAGCTCGTACAAACCGGAGCACTCCCCGGGGGCTCCCGGCTCACCAAGCAGCTGCGAGAGGGCCTCCTCGTCAAGCACTCCATCCCTGTATCCGGCTTCGGTGGAGAGAGAGAGGGGCTCCAGGAGAAGCTCCAGCCCGCCTCCGCCGGTAAAGTCCTCCACCAGGGCTTTCTCCTGCGCAGCTGTTTCTTCCAGGCCCGGAGCTCTCAGCAGGACCATGGCAGTCTTGCCGCAGCCAGTCCAGGTCAGAGAACCCTGATGAGAAATCGACATAATTTTACTCCTCCCCTTGCTTGAGAACCCGCTCGAGGCGAACCTCTCTTTCAAGAACCCTCTCCACTGTCTTGTAGTTTTGCGAGACCACCGGCAATGACACCTCGAAGCTGATCCCGAGGTGATGACGGGGAAGTCCCAGCTCCCGCCAGGCATCCCTGTCTTCGACGATCTCAACAGGAAGCTCAGCCATCTCGAGGCCCACCTCCTTGCCCAGGAACTCCTCCATCTCCCCCACCGGCAACAACGCGATGGAATGAAGAAGCTGAAGCACCGCCTCGACTGAGCCCATCTCCTCCTGGGGAGTCGCCTCCACAATCATGAAAACGTAGCGCAGGCTGACCCAGAGGGCTCCACCGCGGCTGCGGCCCGGCAGCCCGGCCTCCTGCGCCGGCTGCATCCGGGCTCCGGCCTGCCGGTACCTGGCAGCGGGAGAAACCCGCTGCAGGTAGAGAACCCCCCTGGCCCCGTATTCGACATCATCCCCTGCTCCCCGGGGCGGAAGATCAATCGGATGACAGAGATAGACAGGAATCTCCTGCTGTTGAGCCGTTCCACGAACCGCCTCCTCAAGGCGAATCGCCAGGTAACGGCTCAGATCGTAGAAATCCCCTGGCCTCATGGAATTAACCTCCCTCCCCGGGAGCCCATGCAGGGCCTCTCACTGGAATACCACGCTGCTGTTGGTTCAGCCCGAATCATTCTCAATACCCATCCCTTGTCGCCTGCTCATTGCTCCATCCATGTACTCATCAACAAGAGCATGGATCGAGGTGAATGAAAAATTACCTGTCCGTCCTTCCCCACCGGCCGCCTTGCGGATCGGCACGTAGCTACCATCCCTGCACGCTACCCCGAGAAGCTCCACCGCTTCTTCAGAACCGCTTCCCAGGAGCTCAGTGGCAGCCACCGCACCGTGGAGACTGTTGTGAAAACGAAAGCTCCCCCGGGGAGTTTCGATCACGAATTCCAGCCCATCCAGCAACCGGGAGCCGGGAGCCTGCACCTCGTCGGCCTCTGCAGGATCCGCCACGGCACCTCTTGTCCTGAAGGCCAACTCAAGATTCCTGAAAAAACGTCCAAGCGCCTGGGCGTGCCCCCGCGGAACACCCGGCTCCAGGACGGAATGGTTTCTCCCCGCAGGAACCGAAAAGGCCTTCGCTATGGTTGGCCGAAGAGCTCTCATTCTCTACACTGTCCTTCTCGATTGCATTGCTTCACGGCACAGCTCTCCCACCACCATCGACCAGCGCGGCTCCCCCTGCCCCCTCCAGGAGCAGGCGGGCTCCCAGGTCCTCCAGGAGAGCCTCCTTCTCCAGCAATCGCTGCCTCACATCGTCTGCATATTTCCTCAGCAGGACCAGCTCTTCTGAACGACTTGATTCGCTGTCGCGGAGGCCATCGAGCTGCGCTTCCTGGTCCCGGCGCTTTTTCTCGGCAGCCACCAGGCGCCCCTGCAGAAGCTCGATCTCGCGCTGGAGGCGTTTTTCTGCTTTCTCTCTTTCGCGGCCGTAGAAGGCAAGCTCCCGGTTCACCTTCCTGTACTTTTCCTCGCTCCGGGCAAGTGCAGCCGCCTGGGTATCCATCGTCTGCTGAAGCTCCGTGGTACCCGAGCTGAGCAGCTCCAGCTCTTTTTCAATCTCCCCGCAACGCAGCCTGCACCCGGCACCGTCGGTCCGCTCCTGCTCAAGCTCTTCCTGCATGCGCAGGGCCGATTGCCTGCCGCTATCGGACTCCGCAAGGGCTTCTGCAAGCTGGGCCGCCTGTTTTTCAAGCTCGGCCCGGCTGCCCTTCAGCTCTGCCGTCATTCGTTCTTTCTCAGCCTGCAGGCTCTTGATGTTCTTCCGGTAGGCGCTGCTGAGGTCCTGCTCGGTCTCCTCCAGGCGTTTACGATTCTCTTCCTCCTGGCTGGCAAGCTCACTGCGATGATGGTGGGAATCCTGCTTCCTTTCAGCCAGGAGCGAATCAAGCTCACTGCGAAGACCGGCGAGCTCTGCACGAAGACCGATGGTGATCTCACGTTCCTTCTCGAGCTCGCCAGCGCTCGACTCAAGGCGGCGGTTCAGCTCAGCCTGGCCCGATACTGATTCAGTAAGCTTGCCTGTTTCTTCAAGCAAGAGACTGCTCACATCTGCCTGCCCTGCCTCTGCCTCACCCAGCTTCACCTGCAGATCCTGGACCTCCTGCTGCGCTACCTCTGCCTCACCCAGCTTCACCTGTAGATCCTGGACCTCCTGCTGCGCTGCCTGCAGAGATTCCATGGAATCAGCGAGCTGCTGCTGGTGATTCTCCGCCTGCTCGGCCAGCTCCGACTGAACCGCCTCCAGCTCTTTCTGCAGCTTGCCGTCCCGCGCCCGAGGCCTCCCTGGCTCTGCAGGCTGTCCTGCCTCGACCCTGGAAAGCTCATCCCTGGCTTCCTCCAGCTGGCTCTCCAGCCGGCCCCTGGCAGCCATGACGCTTTTCAGGCCGGCCACCAGCCGCTTCTTCTGGTCCAGGCGCTGGGCAAGCTTCTGGCTGAGCTCCTCGTTCTGCCGGGTCAGCCGCGCCCGGGCCTTCTCAAGCTCGACCTTCTTGGCCTCCGCAGCCTTCGCACGCCTCAGCAAGGCCCGGTCGGCCCCCGAAGCGCCTGGAGAGCTGCCTCCCGCACTCCCGGTATCAGGAATCACCGACAACCTTGTACCCCCGACCCGCAGAAGATCACCTGTTCGAAGACTTGCACGATCGACCGGCCGCTCATTCAGGAAGGTACCCCTGGAGCTCCCCAGGTCTTCGACCACCACCTCATCGCCCTCCTTCTGGAGGCGGGCGTGGCTTGGAGAAACCAGGGAATCGCTGATACACAGCTCACATTCACCGGCGCTGCCGATATCGATGGAATCCCGCAGAGGAAAGACCTTTCCTCTAAACTCTCCATTCAATACCCGCAGCATGAAACCTTCAGAGACTTTCATGCGTCCTCTTCACTTCTGAATCTTCACTCTTGAATCTTCACTTCAATTTTTCACCGGGGCTGACCCGGCAGGGGATTCAGGCCTGCAGTTTAGCGTTTAGCCGCCTGGGATGGAAGTTTGAAACTGCCCCCACAGAGCCTTCAACAAAGCCCCACACCCCGTTTGCCACCCGGCAGGGAACGGTATATAACCCACCTGTGAATCCGCAACAGACTAGCACCCCGGTTCATTGCCCCAACTGCGGACACCCCGTAGACCGCCAACCCATCCATTGCACCGTCTGCGGATATCAAAGCCAGTCGGTTAAAGAGTACTTCTGGATGTATCTCGGCGGCGGCGTGCTGATCCTGCTGGGGGCACTTCATGTGGTGCTTGGAACACTCTCACAGGACTCCAGGCAGGACCATTGGAGCCGTTTATTTTCAGGCTGGTATCCCCTGGGGCCCTGGCCTGCAGATTCAAACTGGTTCGCGATTGTGCTCCTTGGGATCGCACTGACCCTGATTGGACTGGGCTTCACCAGGCACTTCAAATCGTCTTTTTACGCAGGAATCGTTCTTTTCGGCTGGCAAATTTTATGCGCCGGAAAAAAACTCCTCTCAGGCTCCCCTGAAAACACAGCCCGTTTCACTGTCTTATCTGCACTGATCCTTGAAGTCCTTTTACTGCTATTGGTTATACGGATAGGTATGGCTCTCAAAAGGACACCCGGGAGAGAAATCGACCGCCTCCAGAGAGGGCCTCAAAAAGCTGAAGAATAGCAAAAAACGCCTTCTGGAAGTGGTTTGAGGGCATTTCTGAATATTCACCTGTTGACTATATCCGGGTTTTCAGGTATTCAAGCTTCCCGTAATGTTGAACGGAAAGCCCTGAGAGCGTTTCTCAGAGCGTTTTAGAGGTTTTGGTGAATTCCGGATCCTGCTTTCTCTCTTTCTCAGAGGAGCTGCTTCAGAGCCTGTCAGATTGGTGATTACAGGCTTGAAGAGTTGCTTTGAGGCCGAAGGAAGGGCAAATCAGGAAATTGACCAGCAGAACAGGAGGAAGTAAAGAGATGTTCGAAGATGCCCCAGCGGCGGCAGCCAGCAAAGAAACCCTGGTAGTCGGCAGCAAAGTGAAAGCATACGTCAAGTCACAGGATATGATGTCATCCGGTGAGCTTATTGGTGCCCTCAGTGACAAGGTCCACGAACTGCTTGATGCGGCCATTGCCCGCACCAAGGCCAACAAGCGCTCAACGGTAAAGGCCAGCGATCTCTGATCAGCTGCTCTTTATGAAGTGAAAAGAGCGAAGATGGATAGCGATTCCGTCTTCGCTCTTTTTTTCTGTCACAGCAGAAAGAGGCCGCTTCCCGGCAAGTCAGCCCGGAAAGCTGAATACAGGAAACAGGTTGATGGAAAATGAAACCCTCGAGATCCGGGTTCTCTTCTTTGCCCTGGCCCAGGAGCTTGCAGGTGAAAGTTCCATTCAACTCTCCCTCTCGGCTCCCGCCACTGCCGGTGATGCCGAGGCGGCCCTGAAAAAACGCTACGAATGGCTCGGTGAAAAGCTCTCTTCCTACAGGATCGCTGTAGACGAGGAGTTCGGCCAGGGGGACACCCCGCTGCGCAACGGCTCGGAGCTGGCCATCATCCCCCCGGTGAGTGGAGGCTGAAAGGATGGAGCGCATCGTAAAAGAGGCTATTGATTGCAGCGCCGTCATCGAGCAAGTCATCGGCGAAGATCGTGGTGCCGTTCTCACCTTCGCCGGAACCGTGAGAAACACCAACCTCGGACGCAGGGTTCTTTCCATCGATTACCATGCCTACGAATCGATGGCACAAAAAGAGATCGAGAAGCTGGAAGAGGAGACCGCGGCCCGCTGGCCCGGGGTCAAGGTGCGTATTGTCCACCGCATCGGCAAGCTGGAGCTCGGCGAGGCCAGCGTATTTATCGCTGCCGCCGGAGCACACAGGGATGAGTCTTTTGCTGCGCTACGCCACGCCATCGACCGGCTCAAGGAAGAGGCCCCGGTCTGGAAACGCGAGAGCTACGAAGACGGCAGCGAGGCCTGGCTGGAAGGTTCCTGATGCAGGAGGGCTGCCTCAGGAAGGCAGCTTGACACCGCACTTCTCGAAATCCTTCCGCGCAGCTTCGGCCCAGCCCCTGTTGGCAGCCGGGCTCCTTGGGCTGGGATGCAGAACCTTCCCGATCTCCACATCCATACCCTCAAAACACTCCTCGGCCCTGCCCTGGGCGAAGTTGCCGACCCCGATCACGCGCCTGGGGCCGAGGTGCTCCACCATCTCCCGCAGGGCCCGGGTACAGATCTCAAAGAGCCTGGCCCGTTGCGGTGCCGGGCAGCGGTCAGGAGTCAGGTTACGCCCTGACTCCTCCATGAAAATAAGCGGGCAGAAATTCAGGATGTAAAACTGCCTGAAGAAACGCTCCGGCCGGCCGTAGGTCTCCTTTGCCCAGGCCCACAGGCGGGCCCCGCTGACCTCGCTGCGTGAACAATCGAAACCGAGAATCGGCCGCTTGGGGTGTTCCTGTGGAGGCTTGTCAATCTTCTCCTCGATCTTCAACCAGTCCCTGACATGGTTGACCTCGCCGAAGGGAACCCCGGTCTGGGCCATGCCGAAGGGGCCACCGTTAATCCCCAGCAAGACCGATTCAACGCCCTTTCGCGCGTACCTTCGGATGTACTCTTCGTGGGCCCTGCGGGCATAGACCAGGGGATTGTAAACGCAGGCTATGGGGTCGGAGAACTTCAGCGGCTCCAACTCCCTCACCAGCCGGCGGGTGATCCTGATGATTTTCTCGGGCATCTCTCTAAAATCCCCCTCAATCAACCTGCCTACTCAGAGATCCTGTAGAGCTTCGAGGCTGTCCGGATAAACAGGCTTCCCCTGGCCATGCCGGGTGAAGACATACAGAGCTCATCGAGCTTGTTAACATGCAGGAGCTCATTCTTCCGTCCGGCCTTGTAGACAAAACAGTCTCCATCCTCGCTCAGGCAGAACACCTTGTCATCGTAGGCCCAGGGAGATGAGGTAAAGGGGGTCCTCTGGCGCTCTCGCACCCGGATCTTTCCATAAACCTCCTTGCCGGTACGGGCATCGAAACAGGCAAAGAAGCCGAAATCATAGAGCACGTAGAGCAGGTCCTTATAGACCAGGGTCGAGGGATTGTAAGGAGCCGCCTTGGCCTGCCTCCAGGCGATGGAGCTGTCTGTGGCCCCCTTCTTCTTCAGGTTGATCGTTCCCTTACCCCCTGGATTGATCGCGTAGATGGGCTTGCGGCCATCACCGACGTAACCGGAGGTGACATAGAGAAGTCCATGGGCTGTGTAGGGCGTCGCGATGGTAATCGAGGACATATCAGCCACGAGCTCCCAGAGAAGCTTTCCATCGAGTCCATAGGACCGGGTTGTTCCGCTTCCCGGGGCGATGATCTCAGTCCGAAGATCGTTCTTCCAGACAAAGGGTGTCGACCAGTTGCTCTTCTCCTCCCGGTCCCTGCGCCAGGCCGTCTTGCCCGTCTTCTTGTCGAAGGCCTCGATGAATGACTGCTCCTCGTTGTCATTGAGGATATAGATCGCGTCGCCGTGGAGGGCCGGGGAGGCCGCGCTGCCCCAGTTGTAGCGTGTCCTGAATGCCTTCATTGGCCGCTTCCACTTCAGCTTTCCATCGAGATCGTGAGCAAAGAGCCCCTGGTCGGCAAAATAGGAATAGACCATCTGTCCATCCGTCACCTGGGTCTCGGGAGCGTAGTTGTTCTTGATGTGCCTCGGCGTAAGCGGCTTGCCCGCATCCGCCTCCTGTTTCCACAGCAGCTTTCCCGTCTGGAAACTGAAGCAGTAAATCATCCAGCGATGAGCATTGGGCGACGGGTTCTTCTCATTCCCCCCGAAGTAGAGCCCCTTCTTGATGGCCTTTTCCTTGCCCGCACTGACCGCTGAGGTCAGGAACACCTTGTCGCCCCAGATCACCGGAGAGGACCAGCCCCGGCCGGGTACCGGAACACTCCATTTCACGTTCTCCGTCTTGCTCCAGGTCGCGGGAAAGCCCTTGCCCTCGGCTACCCCGCGGGCGCCAGGCCCGCGAAACTGCGGCCAGTTGGCCGTGTCATCGGCCCACAGGGCACTCTTGGAGAACACCAGCATTCCCAGGACAACCAGGTATCGCATCATCTTTCGCTCCTTGAATTGACTTCCAGGGTTTATTTTTCCAGCTCAGGATTCCGGCCCGGCATCGGCTTTCTCGATGCGGGTGAGACGCTTGACGACCGGGAATCGCCTCCCCGGCCCGAAGGCCTTCGAGGTGATCCGCAGGCCCGGCGCCGCCTGCAGGCGTTTGTATTCGTTACGGTCGACCAGGCCCAGGATCCGGGCGGCCGTTTCCTCTTCAAAGCCACTCTCAATAATGTCGCCCAGCCCCTGCCCTTCCTCAATATAGGCCTCAAGAATCCCATCGAGAACATCGTAGGCCGGCAGGGAGTCGGTATCTTTCTGGTCCGGCCGCAGCTCTGCAGAAGGCGGCTTCTCGATGATGGCAGGCGGGATGATTTCGCCATCACGGTTGAGCCATTCTGCGATCCGGTAGACCAGGGTCTTCGGAACATCCGAAATGACCGCCAGGCCCCCGGACATATCCCCGTAGAGTGTGCAATAACCAACCGCCAGCTCTGATTTATTTCCGGTTGTCAGCAGCAGGGCATCCAGCTTGTTCGACAGGGCCATCAGCAGGAGCCCGCGAATACGTGCCTGGAGGTTTTCCTCGGTAACGTCCTCTTCAAGCCCCTCGAAAACCGGCGCAAGGGTGTCGAGGGCCGAGGAAAAGATCTTCTCGATCGGGATCTCTTCGAGAGTGATCCCCAGGTTGCCGGCCAGGGCCACCGAATCACTGACGCTCCCCTCGGATGAATACCGCGAAGGCATGGTTACCCCGACCAGGTTTTCCGGCCCGAGAGCCTCGGCCGCCACCGCGGCTGTCAGGGCGGAGTCGATCCCCCCGCTGAGACCGAGCACCGCTTTTTTGAAGCCGCTCTTGTGAAGATAGTCCCTCGTGCCGAGCACCAGGGCACCGAAGGCCTGCTCAAGGTCCTCTTCACCGGGCTCGCCCTCTGCTGGCCTCACTGGAGCCGGCCCGGCAGGCTCCCTGTTCCCGGTGGCCGGCGGCAGCTCGAAAACAGCGAGGTCTTCCTGGAAAGACCTTGCCCCGCAGAGCAGCTCCAGGTTCGAGTCCATAGCGAGACTCGACCCGTCAAAGACCAGCGAGGTGTTGCCTCCTACCAGGTTGCAGTAGATGAGGTCGACACCCCTGGCCTTGACGATCTCCTCGAGCAAGCCCCGGCGAAAGCGGGGTCTTCCGAGGCTGAAGGGCGAGGCCGATATGGCAACGACCAGGTCGGCCCCGCCATCGGCTGTCCACTTTTCCAGCGGGTCAATGTCGTACCTGTTCTCACCGCAGAACCCCGGAAGATTCCACAGGTCTTCACAGATCGCCAGGGCCAGCTTCCTGCCCCCCAGCTCGAAAACCGGGTGCTCAGTGGCCGGGCAGAAATACCTCGCCTCATCAAAAACATCATAGGTAGGCAGAAGGGTCTTGTGCTGAAAGCCCAGCACCTCCCTGTCCTTCACCAGCGCAGCGCTGTTGTAGATCGGCTTGCCTTCCGGGTTCCCGGTTCGCACCACCGTTCCCAGCACCATCGCGATCCCCTCGCAGGCCGCCACGGCCTCCTCGAAGGCCGCCTCCACCTCGTCGACAAAATCCTCACGCTCCAGCAGATCCTCGGCCGGATAGCCCGGAAGGGTCTGCTCAGGAAAGACCACCAGGTCAGCACCCTCGTCTCTTGCACGCCCTAGGGCAGACAGAACCCCGGCCAGGTTACCCCGGCAATCACCAACAACCGTATTGAGCTGGGCGAGCGCGATCTTCACTTTTCAAATAACCTCTCATGCAGGACCCGCACGACCTCTCCCCCATGGCCGGCGCCGACGAGAAAGCTGAGATTGATCCGTGTCGCTCCGAATGAAATCAGCTCGATGTTGATCTCGAGGTCACGCAGAACTGCGAACACTTCCTCGGCGAAGCCGATTCGCTCCCTGATCTCTTCACCCACAACACTGACCTGCTCCATGTCATGATAGACCTCCACCTGCGAAAATTTCTCCAGCTCGGAGATGACCGAGTCGAGATGATCTCCCCGCTGGGTTGTGAAGGCGATACTGATCTCGGAGGTGGCAATCATATCCACGATAACCTCGTGAATCTTGAACACCTCGGCAACCCTGGCAAGGAAGCCGTACTGGTCGAGCATCCGCGGAGCCACCACGTTGACCACGCTGACGTGGGACTTGCTGGTGATGGATTTAATTCCGTGCTCGTCTTCACCCAGGTTGCCGAGAATGATCGTGCCGGGAAAATCGGGGCGGTGGGTGTTGAGAACCCGGATCGGGATATTTCCGTCAACGGCTGGAATCATGGTGGCCGGGTGAATCACCCTCGCCCCGTAAAAGGCGAGCTCAGCGGCCTCCTCGAAGGAGAGAGTCTTGAGAGGACTTGCAGCTGGAACCAGCCGCGGATCGGCGGTCATGACGCCATCCACATCCGTCCAGATCTGGATTTCCTCAGCCCCGAGAGCAGAACCGAAGATCGATGCCGAGTAATCGCTGCCCCCGCGACCCAGGGTGGTGATGTTGCCCTCCTCATCGCGGGCGATATAGCCTGTTGCAACAACCACTCCCTCGAACTGTTTACACGCCTCCTGGATCCGGCTGTTCACATCATCGAGAGGACGGGCTCTCTGGTGGCGGCCATCGGTCACCATGCCCGCATCGAAGGCATCAACGGACTGGGAGGTGAGGCCTTCGGCCTGCAGATGGGCAGCAACAATCGGGGCCGACATTCTCTCGCCGAAGGAGACCAGGTGGTCAAGCGATTTGGCGGAACATTCGCCGGCGCCGGACAGCTCTTCAAGAAGCGTATTCAGCTCGCCAAGCAAGCCATCGACAAGCCCTGTATCGAGCCCAAGCTCCGAGAGAATATCCCGGTGGATTGAACAGAGCGCTTCAAAAGACTCTTCCCACTGCTGCCCCCCCAGGGAAAGGTCCCTGAGCTCGAATAATCTGTCGGTGACCCCACCGACGGCTGAAACCACCACGAATGGCTCCCTGTCGAGACAGGAACTGATGATGGATCCCACCCGCCTGATCGCATCTGCATTACCAACTGATGTCCCGCCAAACTTCAAAACGATCACTGCAACTCAACCTCTCTGAAAATCTCTCTGGTGTACCCCCGGGGGGTACCGGAAAAAGTATAGAATCCGCTTTTCTATCCCGAGTTACCCTTGTCTTGCAATCACCGGAAAAGAAAATCTGGATACTTGCCGGGGGGATTTATTCTCGAAGGGCTCCAACCGGGCTCATTCTGCGCTGCCGGGTATCTCCGTGAGCTCAGCAGGCTCACCGCCCTCGAGTTGTAAACTTTTGCTATTAAAGAATTTGCGGTGAATTATTGCAAGTGCAAGAGGCATCGAGCGGGCAAATGAGTAACACACCGTCCCAACTCGCCCCGCTTCGGCTGAATCGGAAGTAACAAGGCTTCCTGGAACAATCTCGCTGCTGCCGGGGCTGGAAAGGTGGAAGAGCTTTCGATTTGCCTGGCCGTAGGTCCTCATCCGCGCCACCACCTCCTGCCCGACATAGCACTTATCGTAGCTGAGCCGTTCCCCTTCATTCACCTCGGCAGGAAAATACTCGTCATCATAATCCCTTCCACAGCTGGCAATTCCCGCCTCGATGCGGGCGGACTCCGCAGCTTCCCAGCCCACACGAAGTCCTGCTGCCTCCTCAACAAGCGCCCGCAGCTGCCGCCAGGATGCAGCAAGTGCGTCCGGGGGGATCCAGAGTTCATAATGCCCCGCCTGCGCTGCACCGGCACAGTCGACCGGGGCTCCCTGGAGCTGGAAGGAGTTCACCTCGAAGGCGCCCGGAAGAGATGCTGAGCCCGCAGCCTCCAGCACCCCGGCGGCGGCAGGGCCGCGCAAGGTGAGGAGGGAGACCTCGGAGGTCACATCCTTGACCTCGACCTCGCTGAGGAAAGCATACTTGCGGAGGCTTTCCAGGAGCGCCCCGCGAACCGGTTCACCCAGGACTGCACGAAAATGTGAAGCCCCCAGGCGGTAGAGGGTGAAGGAGCCGAGCAGGCGTCCTTTTGCCGACAGCAGGCAGGAATTCTGTCCACTGCCATCTGCAAGCTGGAGCAGAGGGGAAGAAACCACCTTGTCGAGAAAGGCTGCGACCTCCTCCCCGGTAAAATCAATCACGCCCCGGTAGCTCTCATCCAGCAGCCCAACCGCCTCCTGCAGTGCTGCGTGTTCCCTGCGCGGCTCCTCGCAGTAGCTGCCGGGCAGCTCGATTCCCCAGGCCTCTGAAAAAGCCAGGGCCTCCTCGCTATGGAGCTCGCCCAGGATCAGCTTCTTCATGGCAGGGTCGCGGCATCTTCGAGCCGGCGGTAGGCTGCGTTCCTGAGAACGGGCGTGAAGCCTGCCTCCGTGATCGCCCCTCGCAGTATTTCCCCGGTGGCCTCATGGTTCGCCCCGGCGGGCTTGATCACATTCTCCTCGATCATCACCGAACCCATATCGTTGGCGCCGCAGCGAAGGGCCTGCTTTCCGACCTCGACTCCCTGCGTCAACCAGGAGACCTGCAGATTATCGATGTTGTCGAGATAGATCCGGCTGAGGGCCAGCCAGCGAAGGTACTCTGCAGATTCCATCCGCTCAGGGTAAATACGTCCCAGGGGTGTATTGTCGGGCTGAAAATTCCACAGGATGAAAGAAACGAATCCACCGGTACGGTCCTGGAGCTGGCGGATCTTTTCAAGATGCTGCAGTCGATGCGACAAATCCTCCCCATGGCCGAACATCATCGTCGCAGTGGTCGGCAGGCCGACCTCCTGGGCCGTTTCCATGATATCGAGCCACTCCTTTGAGTTGACCTTTGAGCGGCGCTTGGAGCGCACCTCGTCAACGAGGATCTCCCCCCCGCCACCGGGCATGGAGTCCATCCCCGAATCCTTGAGAGTTGACAGGATCTCACGGGCACTGAGGCCGCTGACCTCCTGGAGGCCGAGGATTTCGGTCGGAGAGAGGCAATGCAGGTGAATGCCGTAGCGGCTCTTCAGCTCGCTGAAGAGCTCCGTATACCAGTCGAGCTGCAGATCAGGATGGAGGCCGCCCTGGAAAAGAATCCCGCTGCCGCCGAGCTCGATGGTCTCCTCGACCTTGCTGAAGATCTCTTCATGAGAGAGGACATAGCCTCCTTCCTGGCCGGGAGAGACGTAGAAGGCGCAGAAGTTGCAAATCGAGGTGCAGACATTGGTATAGCTGATGTTGCGATCGATGATGTAGGTAACGACATCATCGGGATGGAGCTCAATACGGCGGCGGTCGGCGAGGGCCAGGAGCTCTTCGTCCGGCACCCTGAGCTCCTGCATGCCATCATCCCCGGAGGGCAGAAGCTGGCTCCATTCATCCAGGGAGAGCCTGCGCTCGCCAATCTCCTTCCGGAGCTTCTCGATGAGGGCCCCGTCTTTTTCCTGTTTTCCGGCAGCCTGCATGACGCG
Organism: uncultured Planctomycetia bacterium; assembly: GCA_964615885.1. Taxonomy (GTDB): domain Bacteria; phylum Planctomycetota; class UBA8108; order UBA8108; family UBA8108; genus UBA8108. The sequence goes on from CAZTRG010000149.1 coordinate 55,606, forward strand.
GTTCCTTAATTCACACTCAACCCGATTATCTTATCCACTGCCGCACGGCTAGACAAGCAGCGGTGGAACAACCCGCGAAACGGAATGGGAAAAAGAAAAGAGGTCCGGAAACCGATTCGGTATCCGGACCTCTTCCAGCCACCAGCTCAGCCGGGCTGTTATTTTTTTGCCTTGTTGAAATTGGTGTAGCCGTGGGACCTCTTCTTGAGGACCTTGACCGACTCCAGGGTGTCACCCTTGGCCAGCTTGTCGAGAACATCGAGGCCCTTGGTGATCTTACCGAGGACTGAGAATTGATAGTTCACGTCAAAGTAGGGAATATCCTGGGTACAGATGAAGAACTGGCTGCCTGCAGTGTTGGGAATATAGGTGTCCGTTTCGGCATCATATTCCTTCAACATCACGAGTGAACCCCGCTCACACTTCAGATCGTTCGGTTCCTCATCCATGATCTTGTAACCTGGATTTCCATCCGGGTCGTTGGTCGGACTCCCGGTTACGAGGAAGAGCATCTTGCCATCCTGCTCATAGGTTTCATAGAAGGTCATCTTTGCATCGCCCGGCCCATCTGAGAAGAAGCCCTTCTCCGCCAGGGTGATAAAGGAGCCTACGGCATTGATGGACTTGTTCTCAAAGAGAGTTACGCTCAGGTCTCCCTTGGAGGTGGTGATCAGCACCTCGGGTTCCCCGGTGGTGATTCCCTCAGGAGTTGCCGGGGTAACAGCAGGCGGAGCCAGCGCCACATCCGGTGACTCACCATTGTATTCAGCCTCGGTGAGAATAACGACGCTGGCAAAGCCCGTTTGTCCAGTGAGCTCCCCGATACGATCGAGGCCCTCAACAACCTTACCGATCGGAATATGCTCAGAATCCCATTCGGGGTGATCTTTAAGCGAAACAAAGAAGATGCTCCCGACCTCCCCACCCCTGGCCTTGCCGGTCCTGGGAGAAACCCTGGTAACAAAAGAAACTGTTCCAGCGGTGTGCTTCACCTCGTCGTCGTTCTTCAGACCTGAGCGCGTCTGGGGAGGTACCCCCATTCCGTTGCGGGTCGGGCAGCCGCCAAGGGCGTAATTGCCCTTCTGGACATCGTAGAAGTTCAGGCGGTCGTAGAACCCCTCGTTGGCCAGCTCGACAAATTGCTGCAGTGCCACCAGGTTCCCGCCGCGCGGCTTGCTGGCGGAGAGCTCAAACACAATCGGGTCACCCCCGGTGTTGAAATCAACCCGGGCGTAGTACTTGGTATCAGCCGCCGGAGAATCAAAGACGGAAAATTCAAAGCTGTTGCGGCCAAAGTTGGCGCGATTGCTCGAGCGATCCTGGAAAACCTTGCGAGTCCGCAGGTACTGCCTCGACAGGATATCAGCCCTCAGGGCACTGAAATTGGGAAGGTTCTTCACATCAGGAAAACGCGACTCAATGTTCTTGGCAAAGGTTACACCTGACCAGTTGACGGTGTAGCGTCCCGACGGCGTGAGGGTGGGAAAGTAATCATTGAGGCTGACGACCAGCCCGGTGATTTCCCAGCTTTTAAGGTCGACGAAATAACTGGCGGGCTTGGCCACCTTGACAAAATCTCCCCGCATCTGCTTGTTGTCACTCAAGCGGACAACGTCAAAACCGAGCGGCAGAAGCTGCGGAGAGGGAACCTTCGCAACTGTCCGACCCCCATTCCTGAGGGTCAGGTTCAACTCAACGGCAGTCTCTTTGCGGAAATTGAGCTGTGCCCCACGGGACCTGAATCCGGAGAGTATGCTCTCCATCGTCAGGGTAACCGACCTCTTGGGCGAGAGAACCCGGCGCTTGGGCGGAGTTCTTACCACCGGAGCGGGCTTCGCCACCACGGGAGGCTTGGACACTGCCGGCTTGGCGGGAGTTACCGCAGGCTTGGCAGGGGTTACCGCAGGCTTGGCGGGAGTTACCGCCGGCTTGGCGGGGGTCACTGCAGGCTTCGCGGGGGTTACCGCAGGCTTCGCGGCAGCCTGGCCGGTTGCTGCAGGGGCTGGATTTTTCTTGGCTGCGGCAGCCTGCTGGGCTGCAAGCTGTGCGGCTTTCTCAACCGGATTCTGGGCAGGCGTAGCCGGCTTTGCGGCTGCTGCCGGGGCGGCATTCCTGACCTGCATCACATGGATCAGGTGCCAGCCGAAGTTGCTGATCACCGGACCGGATATTCCACCCTCTTCCAGATTGAAAGTTGCCGCACTGAAACGGGGATCGTAGCCGCTGTTCTTGCGAATGAATCCAAGATCGCCCCCCAGGCGCTTGGTGGTCGGATCCTTGGAATACTTATAGCAGGCGTCCTTGAATGCCTTCGCATCGCCCCCGGCTGCAATCACCTCTTTACGGATCTCATCGGCCTTAGCCTTGGATTCGACCAGGATATGAGACACCCTGCGCTCCTCCTGGGCAGAAAGAGAGGAACCTGCTGCCAAAAAACTGACTGCGAAAAGACTGAGCAGAAGAAAACTGCCCGAGAAAAAATGAGTGGTCTTCATAATTACCTGTTTCCTTTGATCGGGCAAAGCCGAGAAATCGCCCGGATCGTGTACCTTAAATTTTCCGCTGAACAGCCTGCCACCTTATCTCTGCGGCAGCTGAAACTCTAAAGTGTATTTTCATACGAACTTAAAACTAACGAATCGAAGATTATAACAACTTTGGCCGGAGTTTCCATAGTCGGTACCCCACAAGACGTAAGTCCCTTAAACTATTGAACAATCGTATTGTTTTTTCGGCCCTTGCACCTCTTCTCAGGCCCCCATCGACAGGGCCAGCTCTACCATCAGGCGCACTCCTGCGCCGCTAGCTCCCCTCGGGTTGTAGCCCAGGGGCGCCTGCCTCCAGGCTGTACCGGCGATATCAAGATGGGCCCATGGCACCCCCTTGATGAAATGTCCAAGGAATGCCCCGGCCGTTGAGGCACCCGCATCACGGCCACTGGAGTTCCTTACATCAGCCACCTTGCTCTCAACCATCCTGTAATACTCTTCGAAGAGGGGAAGCTCCCAGATTCTTTCGCCACAGTCAGCTGAGACCTTCAAGAGCTGGCGCGCAAGAGACTTGTCATTGCTCATCAAGCCGCTGGCATGCGTACCCAGGGCGATCACGCAGGCTCCCGTAAGGGTCGCCATGTCAACAACCGCATCAGGTTTGAAGCGCCGGCTGTAATGCAGGGCATCGGCCAGCAGCAGCCGGCCCTCTGCATCGGTATTGATAACCTCGATGGTCTTGCCGCTTGCCGAGCGCAGTACATCACCCGGCCGGTAAGCTGAACCGCCGAGCAGGTTCTCCGCCGAGGGTATGAGGGCAATCACCTTGATCTTCGGCTTGAGACGCACAAGTGCCTTCATGGCGCCGATCGCCGCAGCGCCGCCGGCCATGTCAAACTTCATGTCCTGCATGCCGCCGGCAGGCTTGATGGATATTCCGCCACTGTCGAAGGTGACCGCCTTGCCGACGATCACCAGGGTTTTCTCAGCCTTGCCACGGGGTGAATACTCCAGCTGGATGAGCCGTGAGGCGCGATCGCTGCCCTGGCCGACACCCAGAATCCCGCCCATCTTCTCACGACGCAGGTCGCTCTCACCGAGCACCTTGCACTTCAGGCCGCTGGAGCGGGCCATTGACCGTGCCCTGGCCGCAAGACTGGCCGGGTAGAGATAGTTGCCCGGAGTATTGGCCAGGTCCCTGGCGAGGTTGACGCCATCAACACAGGCATCGGCCAGCTTCAAACCGGCCCGTAACTCCTTGACCACCGAATCTCCACTCTCCAGCACCAGGGTCGAGGCCGGCTTGCGGGGCTTTTTGCCACCCTTCTGCTCCTGGTAATCGTAGGCTCCAAGGCGGCAGCCCTCGACGACTGCACGAACCACATCGGCATCGCCCAGCTTCTTGATGCAGGAGCTCATCGCGCCCTGGTGAAGCGCAAGGGCCACACTCTTTCCACCGAGGCCACTGAGGCGCCTGCCGAGATTACCGAAGGCCATGCGCAGGACCTCACCAGTGAGCTTCTTACGCGGACCGAGACCCAGGAGAAACAGGGTCTTTTCACCAGTGGAGCCCGGAGCCACCTGGGGCAGGACCTCACCCTTCTTAGCGCCGAAGATACCCGGTGCAGAGGCGGTCTTAAGCACCGCGGCAACAGCCGGATCGAGGCCGGAGGTGTTCCCCTTCCCCCCTCCTTCAGAAAATACAGGAACGACACGGGTGGCGCTGCGGCCGGCCGAAGGCTTGAGGCTTACTTTCATCTGGAAGGCTCCGATAGATCTCGATTTGGTTTCTTCAGCTGGCTGCCCGCCGGGCGTCTCACCAGGCCCGGCAGGGGCATTGGAAGCCCCAATATTACTGTAATAAACCCGCCAATTGTAATTCTCCTGCCCCTGCAATTGCCCAAGGAGACAGAAAAAACCCTTTTAGTTCCGGTAAGACCCTTCTGGGCGGAGAAGGAGGCAGGCTGCCAAAGAAAAAAGCCGGGAGCCCGAAAGCTCCCGGCCAGTTTGAATGTTGAATGAAAACCACTGCGAAAACAGCCTGGAGCCATTTTCAGTCCTTCACCTCTTCCTTCTCCGCCTCCTCACCGGCCGCGGAATCTGTCTCGCCGGCTTCATCGCCCGCTTCATCCTTTACCTCGAAGTCGGCGTCGATGATGTCCTCATCCTCAGAGCCTGCAGCGCCGGCCCCTTCGGAGGAATCAGCTCCCCCCCCGGCGGCCTGGGCAGATGAGGCGGCATCCTGGTAGAGCTTCTCACCAAGCGCGCTGGCCAGCTTCTCGACCTCTTCCATGCTGCTCTTCATACCCTCGATATTTTCAGCATCCCTGGCTGATTTCAGAGCATCGAGCGCATTCTGCAGGCCAGTTCGCTCCTCCTCGGAGAGCTTGTCCTTGTTATCCTCCAGGAGCTTCTCTCGCTGGTGAACCAGGCCGTCAACCTGGTTCTTCAGGTCAATCACCTCGCGCGCCTTGCGGTCATCCTCAGCATGCTCTTCGGCATCGGCCTTCATCTTGTCGACCTCGTCTTCGGAGAGGCCACTGGAAGACTCGATCTTGATCGTCATCTCCTTGCCGCTGCCAAGGTCCTTGGCCGAGACCTCGAGAATACCGTTAGCATCGATATCGAAGGAAACCTCGATCTGGGGGGTCCCCCGGGGAGCCGGGGGAATACCGTCGAGCACAAAGCTGCCGAGCAGGCGGTTGTCCTTACAGAGCTCACGCTCGCCCTGGAACACCTTGATGTCGACCGCCGGCTGATTATCAGCGGCAGTGGAATAGACATCTTTTTTATTGGTGGGTATGGTCGAGTTGCGCTCTATGAGCTTGGTCATAACGCCTCCAAGGGTCTCGATACCCAGCGAAAGCGGGGTAACGTCAAGCAGGAGGACGTCCTTGAGATTTTCGTCTCCCTGCAGGATCCCTCCCTGGATGGCAGCACCCTGGGCGACAACTTCATCGGGATTGACCGAGCGGTTGGGTTCTTTCTTGAAGATCTCCTGGACAACCTTCTGAACCGAGGGGATCCGTGTCGAGCCTCCCACCAGGACAATCTCATCGACCTGGTCTGGCGTAAAGCCTGCATCCTTGAGAGCCTTCGTGCAGGGCTTGCGCAGCCGGTCGATCAATTCATCGATCAGCTGCTCAAAGACAGCCTGGGTAATCTCCATCTGGAGATGCTTCGGCCCACCCTGGTCGGCGGTAATAAAGGGAAGGTTCACATCGGTTGCGCTCTTGGTGGAGAGCTCGCACTTGGCCTTCTCCGCGGCCTCCTTCAGACGCTGCAGGGCCATATCATCGCCACGCAGATTGATACCCTGCTCCTTCTGGAATTCATCGGCAATGTGGTCCATGAGAACCTGGTCAAAATCATCTCCACCGAGATGGGTATCACCATTGGTGGAGAGAACCTTGAAGAAGCCCTCGTCTACCTCGAGGATGGAAATATCAAAGGTGCCTCCACCGAGATCAAAAACGGCCACCTTCTCGCCGGACTTCTTGCCCTTGAGCCCGTAGGCCAGGGCAGCAGCGGTCGGCTCGTTGATAATCCGCTCGACCTCCAGGCCGGCAATCTTGCCCGCATCCTTGGTGGCCTGGCGCTGGGAGTCGTTGAAATAGGCCGGCACCGTAATGACCGCCTTATCGACCTTCTCGCCGAGGTAGCTTTCAGCTGTTTCCTTGAGGTTCTGGAGAACGATCGCCGAGATTTCCGGCGGCGTATAGCTCTTGCCGTCAATCTCTACCTTGACCAGCTCACCTTCCCCTCCAGTGATCGGATACGGGACCATTTTCTCTTCACTGGAGACCTCTGCATGACGGCGCCCCATGAAACGCTTGATCGAGAATATGGTGCGCTTGGGGTTGGTAACCGCCTGGCGCTTGGCGGGCAGGCCGACCAGCCGCCCCTTATCGGTAAAGGCCACCACGCTGGGCGTGACCCTGTTTCCATCTGCATTGGCTATGACAGCGGGCTCCTGCCCCTCCATAACCGCCACGACTGAGTTCGTGGTTCCAAGATCGATTCCTATGATTTTTGACATCTCAATCCCCTTGAGTTTCAGACTCTATATTTTCTGGTATTGTTTTTGATTCAGGCTGTGCCGGGACGCTCCATGTGCTCAAGGCACCCGGTCTTCCCGGTCTTCGGGCAATCCGGCGGAACAGCCATCTCTTCTACCCTGGAAGAAATGCAAATAGCGTTCCCATCAACCCGGCTGTTTTCTATTAGCTGTTAAATAATAAATACTTACGACTTTTACGGTTATTTCTGTGGCCCGCCAGGGAGCCCTCTTCCTGCCAAAGTGACAGAACTATCTTCTGCCCACCTTGTCACGCTGGCAGAAAGACAAGAGCCCCCACTCAGGTCAGGCCATACTCCTTCAGCTTTCGGTACATGGTTCGCTCACCGATCCCGAGGATCCGCGCGGCCTCCTGGCGGTTGCCACCGACCTGCTCCAGGGTTGCCTTGATGAGAACCTCCTCCACCTCCTTCAGAGGAACGCCCAGCAGGGAATGAACATCCGCAGAAGATCTCTGTTCCCCCTGGTGAATATTATCAGGCAGATTCTCTACCGAGAGAACAGGGCCCTGGGATACGACCACCATATTCTCCACCACGTGCTTCAGCTCACGCACATTCCCCGGCCAGGCATAGGAGCTGAGAATGTTGACCGCCTCTCTTTCGATCTCCCGTACGGGTTTTTTATGCGCCTGGGAAAACTCGCCAATAAAGTGGTTCAACAACAGTGGGATATCCTGGCGGCGTTCGCGCAGGGGGGGCAGATGGACCGTAACGACCTTGAGCCTGTAGTAGAGATCCTCACGGAAAGATCCATCCTTGATCAGGGTCTCGATGTCGCGGTTGGTGGCAGAGATCAGGCGCACATCGACCTTGATCGGCTTGTTCGAGCCGACCCGGGTAATCTGCCCGTCTTCGAGAACCCGCAGCAGCTTCACCTGGGTCTCCAGCGGAATATCACCCACCTCGTCCAGGAACAGGGTTCCACGATCGGAGAATTCAAAGCGTCCCTTCTTCTGGAAGTTGGCGCCCGTAAAGGCTCCCTTCTCGTGGCCGAAGAGCTCACTCTCTACCAGCTGTGGTGAGAGAGCCGCGCAGTTGAGCGGCACAAGCGGACGATTCCGGCGCAGGCTGTTCTCGTGCAGCGCCTGCGCTATGAGCTCCTTACCGGTCCCGTTCTCCCCGGTAATGAGGACCGAGACATCGGTCTCGGCAATCTGCCGGCACAGCTCGATGACCTTGCGCAGCGACTCGCTGTTGCCGATGATCCCTTCATAGCCGAAGCGCTTATCGAGGCGCTCTTCGAGCTTGCGGTTCACCCGGACCAGCTCCTGGTGCTCAAGCGCCCTCTCTACCCGCACACGCAATCCCTCGATATTCAGCGGCTTAACGAGATAATCCACCGCGCCACGCTTGAGGGCCTCGACAGCAGTCTCTATGGTTGCATGCCCGGTGAAAACCACCACCGCGACAAAGGGGTTGATCTGCTGGGCCTGCCTCAGAATCTGCATGCCGTCAACCTCGTCCATTACCAGGTCGGTCAGCACGAGATCGTACTGGCGGCTCGAGAGCATCGAGATCCCCTCCGTGCCACTGGTGGCGACATCACAGCGGAAGCCGACCAGCTCGAGGGCATCTCTTGAGCCCTCTGCATGGTTGCGATCGTCATCGACAATCAGGATCAGCCCGCGGCCGCGATCGATCTCTTCCTCATCGGTCCCAAGCGAATCCGCCTGAAGTTCTTCCTGGCTCTCAACACTCATTTGTCTTTGCCCTCCAGGGGCAGGTAAACGGAAAACTGGCTACCCTTGCCGACTGCGCTCTGCACCTCGATAAATCCACCATGCTCTTCAACAATTCGCTTCGATATCGCCAGGCCGTAGCCGCTGCCGCGGTTGCGGGTCGAGTAATAGAGCTCAAAGATCCGCTCCAGCTTGTCGCTCTCGATCCCGGGCCCCGTGTCGATCACCTCGCCCACTGCATATTCGACCCCATCCCTCGCGGTCCGATCGGTTTTCAGTATCAGCTCTCCGCCATCTGCACTCATTGCCTGGCAGGCATTCTGCACGAGGTTCAGAAAAACCTGCCGCAAGAGACCGATATCAAAGGGGAAGGACTCCAGGGCCGTTAGCAGCCCGAGACGAATCTGAACTCCCGAACGTTCAGCCTCATCAGCGACCGATTCACCAAGGTCCTCGAGCATCTCGTTGAGATTCCTCGACTCCAGGGACAGCTCATGACGCTCGGTGAAGCGCAGAAAGGTCTCGATGATTCGCTCGACCCGCTGAACCTCCGCCGCCATGGTCTCAAACCGCTTCAGCGCTCTCTGCTCCTTGGGAGTGTCTGCATCCTTCCACTCCTCCTGCAGTAGCTGGGCGTTCAGGTTGATCACCGAAAGCGGGTTCTTGATCTCATGAACCAGGCTTCCCGCCATGGCTGATACATCGACTCCAGCTTTCTTCGGAGAGGCTGAAACTCTGGTTTCCTGACTTTCTGGCATATTTTCGTCCCCAAAAGCTCGCAACAACCCAAAGATCATACCTGCAGACCGAGTCTCTGACAGGAAAAAATGTCAATTTGGCAGTTTTAGGGCTGTTTTTGGGGGATTTTGTGAAAATCCCGCGTTGAGAAGAGGCTGAGGGCCTCACCTTGCCCGTGGAAAGCAGAAAGGCAGCCGCCGAGGATTAAAAACCAGGCTGCCGGGGGTTCAGGCCCCTACTTCAGCTCTTCCCGAACCCGGTCGCGCAATTGTTTCTTGATCCGCTGGTCGGTCCACTCACGCCATTTTTTGAGCTTAACCTTCTCAGCCTCATCGAGGGTGTTGTTCTGCTCAAAGAGCTTGAGGTATTTCAATGCCATGGTGAACTGCTCAAGCCGGGCGGAAACCTCGAAACCCTTCCAGTAGACCCAGTTGAGCACCTGGCCGCTGGCCACGTGCAGATTGAACTGGGTCAGAGCCAGCTGGTAGTTTCTCTCCGCCTTCCTGGAATTCTCCGCGCTGAGCCTTTTCAGGTCTGCCTGGCGCTGCGGATCGGCTTTCCTTGCCGACTCCGCCTGTTTCATGCTGAGGGTCCTGTAATAACCCCCAAGCATGCGCAGACCCTCACCATACTGAGCGTAACAACTCGAGCACAGGTTGGGGTTGGGGTAGATCTTCGTTGTGGTCTTGAGCTTCTCGACATAACAAAGCAGCGCATCCAGGTCGATACCGCCCTCATCCCCTTCGGACGCGACAAACTGCTGCAGGCAGATTTCGGCCTCTTTACGCAACCTGGTGACAGCCTGGGCCTTCTCCACAGAGCCGAGCGTTGTCGGATCTTTTTCCCCTCCAGTCCCGCAGCCCACCAGGGAAAACCCGCCTGAAACCAGCACAGCTAAGGCCACAAATAGTTTCATGTTTTTCATGCCTGTATCGTATTCCTTACCTTTTGTATTCCTGGACAACTGCATTCCTGGACAACTGCATTCCCGGACAACCGATGGAATCCAAAGGCGAATCCTGTTCCTCCGAACCGCCCGGCGGCGGCCCGAAGTGCTGGCTCTTCTCTTCAATGCCGAGAACCTAACACGAGACCGCCCCGGGGTCAATTTAGCTGCCTGCCCCGATCCGTTCGAAAATCTCCCGCTCGAGTCGAATCCGCAAGGTTTTGTGACGGCTCAACATAACCAGGCCGGGCGGGGCTCCCTTTGGCTTCGATACCAGCTTTGCAGGCGTATAATCCACCTCCGCTGCTGCCCCTTCGACAAAAACAGCTCCCGAGCGCTTGCCCAGGCTGTAATAGAGGGCCAGCTGGCCGGCCTCCAGCAGGGTATCCCTCGGAACTGTCTTGCCGGGAATCGTGCGAATGATGACATGAGCGCCGGGCCGCCCGCTGACATGCAGAAAGATATCGTTGCCGCGCGCCATACGAAGGCTCAACTGGTCATTCTGCCGAGCGTTTCGCCCAACCAGGATCGTATACCCTTCTGAGGAAACAAAGCTCCTGGGGCTGGAGAGTCCCTCTTTCTTTGGCGATCTTCGGGAACGTTTCTTAGCCCGAAGGTACTTTGCCGCTTCCTGCGAAAGCCGGTCCAGGGCCTCTTCATCGGTAGCTTCCAGGACCTCCGCACCAAGCTGAGCCAGTTTTTCGACTCGCCCCTTCACCTCCCCCTTGCGCGCCTCGATGGCGGGACCGGCCCGTTTCGCCTTACGGTAGCGCTTAAAATAGCGCTCGATGTTCTCTTCCGGATTGAGCCTGGGATCGAGCTTGATCCGAACCGGTTCCTGCCCCTCGGAAAAATAATCAACCAGCTCAATCTCTGCCTGTCCCCGGCGCAGACTGCCGTAGGACCCCTTGAGAAGCTCACCGAATTGCCTGAGATGCTCGAATCCTCCGAGCGCCTCAAGCTCTGCCTCGAGCTTGCCGACAATTTTCTCCTGGCGCGCCTGCTCCCCCGAAAGAGTCCCGGCAAGGTTTTTCCTTCGATCCAGGAAGATCGCCTCGGATTCAGCCGCCCCCATTTTCCGGGCAACCTGGAAGCTGAGAGGGAACTCGCCCTCACCGCCGGCCTCCAGCCACCCTGGGCTCTCCGGAACCGGCACTGCAGCCGGGGGAGAGGGGAATTGGTAGACCCCACCCGGTTCATGGCGCGACCGGGCTCCGGCAACCAGGGAGAGTGCGCAGATGATTTTCTGCTCATCATCCAGCAGCAGGATCTCCGGACGCGCCCCAAACAGCTCCTGCACCAGCTGAACACTGCCGGCTGGAGTTGAGAAGGTCAGCTCAGCGATTCGATCACTGTTCACCTGGCGGATGCTTTCCAGTAAGGCTCCCTCCAGGTTGGAACGCAAGGCACGACAGAAGTCCCCCGGCCCCTCCGGCGCACTCAACCGGGCAGGCTTAAGATTAAGCATGCTGAAGCGGGGCTGTGCTCCCAGGTGCAGAAACAGATTCTGCCCCCGGCAGTAGAGCTTGAAGATCCAGCCCCGGGCCCCCTCATCGTAGATGCTTTTGAGGCGTGCGCCCTCGATGGCACCACAACATTCATCGAGGACGGCTTTCAATTCCGAGGCCCCGAAATTCATGGGTTTGCCTTCAAACGAATGTTCAGTCGCCCAGCCACTGCTCATCGCAGAGCGTGTAATCAACGAGCTCGTCGGCTTCGAACCAGAGAGCAATCTCACGTTCGGCCGACTCAGCTGAATCTGAACCGTGAACGAGATTGAACTGCCGGGAGATACCGAGATCTCCGCGAATCGTCCCCGGGTCGGCCTCTCTCGATTGGGTCTGGCCGATCAGCTTACGACAGACAGAGATCGCCTCCGGACCTTCCAGGACGATGGCACAGACCGGGCCGCTGGTCATGAAGCCGACAACATTGGGGAAAAACGGCTTATCGCGATGCTCCCCGTAATGTTCCTCGATCACCTCGCGGGCGAACTGGCGAAACTTCAGTCCTGCAATCTTCAATCCCTTCGCCTCAAAACGGCTCAGGATCTTGCCGACAAGGCGCCTCTGGACGCCATCCACCTTGACCAGGATAAGGGTACGTTCCATAAAAATGCTGGCTCTCGAAATACGGGATCAAACGGGCTTGTTCAGGCCCACAGCGGGCATCGCGGAAGCTTAGTGCATGGCAGAGGCTAAGTCAAAGTACTCCATGTTCCGATTATCCAGCCCATCATGCCTTAAATCACGCATCTGAGCCGTTTCAAGAGGTGGATGTTATACTGCTTCGGGTCTGTTTTAAACGGGGAGTCCGAGGACTAATGGTCAACGAAACCGCCGAAAAACCGGCAAAAACTCTCATTGAAGAGCTCTGGAGCAATTGCGAATCCTGCCCGCAAGCCGGCAGCATGGACCGCCATGCCCTGAAGGCCATCTCCTGCCTCGACAGCAAGTGCGCCGAAGAAGACCACCAGGCAGTACTCAAAGAGTTGATCGGCTTGTTCTGCGCTGAGAGAGCCTTCCTTTTCCTCTGCGACCAGGACCTGCGTGAAAAGGCGTCAACCCTCGGCAACTGCATCGCTTCTCGTGATCTCGATGGGGACCCGGTGAGCAACCCCGAAGAGAAAGCGCCCAGGGAGCTGCTGGAGAAAGCTGTCAGCAGTGCACAGCCGGCCCTTGTTTCTGATGGCAATGAGGACGCTTCATCCGAAAGCGTCTCCCACCTGGCGCTGCCCGCCGTCTCTCGTGGATCGGTCCATTTTGTCCTGCTGCTGGAAAATCGATTCAGGGATCTTGATCTCAAAGCTGCCAACCTTGCCCTTGCACTGGTTTATTGCCGGACACTTGCAGCCGGAAATGACCTCACCGGAACACTTGAAGAAAATGAATCGCTCTGGCGTGAGCTTTGCCGCCTGCGTGAAGAGGCTGGCGATAACAAGCCCCAGCGAACTTCGAGTAGACCCGCAGCAAAGAAACGCGAAGGCCTTACAGGTGATTACTCTGCGATCATCGGCCGCAGCCCGAGAATGGTCGAGATCCTCCAGGTCATCGACCGGCTTTCGAAATCCTGTGCTCCGGTGCTGATCAATGGAGAGAGCGGCACCGGCAAGGAGCTGGCGGCGATGGCCATCCACCAGAACAGCCCCCGCAATGGCAAAACCTTCGTATCGGAGAATTGTGGCGCCCTGACCGAGACCCTGCTCGAAAGCGAGCTCTTCGGCTACGTCAAGGGAGCCTTCACCGGGGCGACAAAAGATCACCAGGGACTCTTTGAACAGGCCAGTGGCGGCTCCTTCTTCCTCGACGAGGTCGGCGACATGAGCCCCTCGATGCAGAAGAAGCTGCTGCGGGTGCTGCAGGAGGGTGTCATCCGCCGGGTCGGCTCCAAGGATTTCACTCCTGTCGATGTGCGCATCATCTCCGCCACCAACAAAGATCTCCTTGAGGAATGCAAGGCCGGCAATTTTCGTGAGGATCTCTACTACCGGCTCAATGTCATCAACCTGGCTCTGCCCCCCCTTCGCGACCGCAGGGAGGATATTCCCGAGCTGGTGGATCACTTTCTACGCACGGCGAAGGCCGCCAACTCAACGCCGGTCACCATGGAGGCTGCTGCGCTCGAAACCCTGGCTGAATACTCCTGGCCCGGCAACATTCGCCAGCTTCAGAACGAAACCCTGAAGCTCGCCGCGCTCTGTGATGAAAATCACATCCGGGTCAAAGATCTCTCCGAACATCTCCAGCAGGAGACCAGCTGCAGCAATGCCAATACCCGCCAACTGGCTGATGGTTTCTCCCATCTCAGCCTCCGGCAAGCCACCGAAGAGCTTGAGCGGGAACTCATCCGCCAGGCACTCAGCCGAAATGACGGCAATAAAAGCCTTGTTGCCAAGAGTCTCAACATTCCTAAAACGACTCTCTACAACAAGATAAAACGCTACAGCCTGTAATCCGGGCTTTTTGTCAGACATTGGACACAATTGTCACAAAACTAACACATCTTGGTAGAAATCTGACGCTTTATGGGCTAATCTAAGCGCAGTCGAAGAGGTCTGAAATCTGATTCTCGCACTGCTCAGGATGGCTCATGGGAAAAACTTCCTCCCCGCTTTTTCTGGATCGCTGGGAATACAGGCGCACCCTGTCCTGCCACCCGGAAGGCTGCGTACTGAAGGTCTCTGACCACCGTTATGATCTCAGGCCGACCACCTTCAAGCTTTTCAAGGTCGAGAACCATAACGCCCTCGAGGCTGCCCGGCAGGAGTTCCTCACCCTCAGGCGCCTGCGGCATCCCTATGTTGCCCAGGTAGGAGAATTCGGGGTGCTTCCCAACGCCGGGTTTCTTACCGAGGCCGGGCTGAAGGCAGCTGACCTGGAGACGCTCGCCGCCTTCATCGATGCCCAGGAGGACCCCGATGAATGCCCGCTGGCCTACATCACCTTTGAGCACATCGACGCAATGAACCTGCGCGAGGCTTTCCTCAGCCTCTTTCCCGGCACCTCACCCGGTACAGAAGAAAACGGGGGGGCTGCCAAGGGCAGCTGGCGCATCTTCCTGGAGGCTCTCGCGAAGATTTGTGTCGGGCTCGAATACGTGCACTCGCGCGGGCTCATCCACTACGACCTCAAACCCGAAAACATTCTCCTGTCCCCGGCCCCGGCCCCCGGGGCCACCAACGGTGCACTGGAGTCTTTTGACATCAAGCTGATTGACTTCGGCCTTTCGGAGCTCGAGACGACCCCCATCGGCACCCGGGCGCGGGGAACCGTGCCCTTCGTCGCTCCGGAGGTCATTGAAAAAACCCATGCCGACCGGCGCAGTGATCTCTTCTCCCTTGGCGCCTCCATCGCCTGGAGCATCTCCGGGCAATCGCCCTTCCCGGGCGAGGGACCGGCGCAATGGCTCGAATCTCTCCGCGCCGGCAAGATCGAGGATCTGCGCCGCCAGGCCCCGGAAATCCCGCCGGAGCTGGCCGAGCTGGTATACCGCCTGCTCGAGACGGACCCGGAAAACCGGCCGGGGAGCTCCAGGGAGCTCATCCGGACTCTCGAACAGGTCGGTGATTTTTCCCTTCCGGGGGACCTGGACTTCTCCGCCCCTGGAATTCCCCTTACCGGCTGGGAGCGGGAGCTCAACCTCGTCCGCGATGAGCTCGAACAGCTGCACCGGGATGACTCAACCACCTCGATGGTCCTCTTCGAAACCAATCCCGGACAATTTACCGGGGCTTTTCTTGAAGAGATCGAGACCATGGCCCTCACCAAGGGTTTCGAGTTCGTCGATGGGGTGTGCCATTCCCCGCGCAGCAACAACTACTCGCCTTTCCGGGAAATCATCTGCAAGCTCTCAGAAAGTTTCGATCTCACCTCCCCGGGCTGGGGCGCTCTACAGGAGGTCGTCTCCCTGTTCCTGGAGGAGGTCGAGCTTCCTGAACCCGGACTCAGCATCGATTCCGGGCTGGAGGACAACTCCAACCCGGCCGAGCTGATCGACCGGCTCACCGGGCTCCTGCTGGAGCTGGGGCGCCAGCGCCCCCTGGTTATCTGCCTGAGAAACCTCCAGAGAGCCAGCAAAGCCAGCCTCTCCCTGTTGCAGTCCATTGCCCGCAACCTGGCAATTCTGCGCCAGGAAGAAGAGGAGAATCCAGAAGGTGACCCGCCACGGCCGAGCAGGCTTCTGTTGCTGGGAACCTGGAACATCGAGGCTCCTGAGCGGGAGACAGAGACCCGCGAAACGATCAACGACCGCATTGAAACCCTCGCTGAAGAAGACTATTGCCGCCGGCTGCGGCTACGCAACCTGACACTGGAACGCGTACGCGACTGGGTGGCGAACCGGGCACCGCACCTGCAGGTACCGGCGGGTTTATTACAGAAACTCTACGATCGCTCCGAGGGGCTGCCGAGGCTGCTCGATGAATACCTCAGGAGGGTAGACGGGCGGCTCTTCACATCTTCGGACCCGGGCACTGAAACCGGGGAGGAGGATGCCGAAAAAGTCGAGCCCTCCGGAGACCTCCTTTCGGGCCTGCCGATGAACCTGGAGGGAGCCATTCTCGAACGAGAAGACCTCCTGCTGAAAAGGGACAGGACCCTGCTGGAGCTGCTGGCAAGCTCCGGAAGAATCTCCTTACCCGCAGAGACCCTGCGTACCGCCGAGAGCAGGCTTCGCAGCCTCAGCGAGGACGCGCCGAAAGAGAAGCCCGTCGATGACGAGGTCGCGAGAATCGATTTCGAACAACGACTCAGAAAGCTCGAGTCCGAAGGCTTCGTCGAACTCCGAAGGGGAATCCGGGGAACAGAGATTGAATGGAGCTGTGACCCGGCCCGCAGGCTGCTCTACAGGCGCTGTGGTGAGAAAACCATTCAGCAGTACCACGAGGTTCTCTACGAGGTCCTCTCCACCGACTTCAGCCTCCACACGGTCGAAGCCAGCGCGCCAGAGCACCTTGCCTACCACGCAGACAGGGCTGGATTCACCAACCGCTTCCGGCAACAGGCCGTCGCCGCGGCTCATCGGCTTGGCAGTTTTCACGACTATCCGAGCGCCGCCAGCATCTACGAGAGCGTCCTCGAGAAAATGGCCGGCTTCGATGACAGCAAGGATGAGGACGCCGGCCAGGCCCGGCAGCTGTTCTGGTCTGCCAACTGGAACCTGGTCCACCTGTACCGGAAAATGAACCACCTGCCCCAGGCGCTCGACAAGTTGACCGTTCTTCTCTCCCTCCTGCAGAACGACACCAACTCCCTGGAAGCCGGGCAGGTCTACCGGGCGATGGGCGAGATCTACCAGGAGAGAGGTGACGGAACCAATGCTGCCCACTTCCTCGAAAAGAGCATCCAGGAGCTCAAGGCGCTCCCCGGCAGTGATACGACCCGGCAGGAACAGGAAATTGATCAAGGCGCCCGCAGCAGGCAGCTCTGCCGGACCCTGCTTTCCATGGGCCTCTTCCTGCTGGACCGGGGAGACCTCGAACAGGCGGAGGAGACCCTCAGGGAGAGCCTGGCGGAGGCGCGCGAACAGGAGGGAATGGATGGCCTTCTAGCGGAGGCGCACCTTCTGCTGGCCCAGATCCACAATCGAAAAAGCGACCTCGAAGGAGGCCTGGCCCTGAACCGGGAGGCCCTTGAGCTGGCCGAACAGGCCGGGGAGCTGCACGGTATAACCCGGTCCATAAGGGCCATTTGCGAGACGCACCTTGCCATGGGCGACCACGACCGGGCCACTGCTTCGATCCAGCGGGGTATTGCCCTTTCTGAGGCGGCCGATGACAAACCTGACCTGGCGCTATCCTACAAGAGCCTGGGAAACGTGCTCTACAACGGCGGCGACTACCACCGGGCCCTGGAAAGTTACCAGAAGAGTCTCAGGCTCTGCCGCCAGACCGGCGATGAGGAGGGGACTGCCAGGATCTACAACAACCTCGGCAACGTGCTCCAGTTTCGCGACCAGACGGCGGAGGCGGCTGAATACTACAAGCTCGCCGTTGCCATCTTCAGCCGCCTGAACAACCAGTTCGGCATGGCTGCCTGCATGAACAACCTCGCCGGAATTCTCGAGCGCGATGGTAAATACGACGAGGCCCTCGACTACGCCTACCGGTCCCTGGAAAAGCGTAAAAAATTCAGCGGCAAATCAGGTGTGGGATTCTCTTACTACCGGATCGCGATGATCTACCAGGCCAAGGGCGAGCTGGAGAAGGCCCTGAGCTACGCCCGCAGGAGCATCCGGATTCGCGAAGAGCTCGATGACAAGGTCGGCCTGGCCTACTCAAACCTTCAGCTCGCTGAGCTGCGAATGGAGACGGAGAACCTCGCTGATATTTTTGATTACTGCAGCCAGGGCGAGCGCGGCTTCCAGGAGCTGGGCAACAGGATTGGCCAGATCATGGCGAAGGCCACGCGGGCACGTGCTCTTTTCCACATCGGGGTCTTCGACGAAGCCGAGGAGCACTTCAAGGAGGTCATCGTCGCAGCTACCGCGAAGGAGCTGCCGACTGTAGCCGGTGACAGCATGATCCGCCTGGGAGTCCTGTTCGCAGAAAAGGGCCGCCTTGCAGATGCCGAGCGCCAGCTGCTGGAGTCGGAAAAACTTTTCAGGACAGCCCGCTACCGCAGGAAGCTGGTCGAGGCCATCCTCCAGCTGGCAGCGCTGCGGATCGAGATGGCGGAGATCCGGCTGGCCGAGGCGAACCTCGAGGAGGCCTACTCCCTGCTGGAGGATCTCGGCTCGCGCGACCTGGTGCCTCTGTACTTCCTGCTTCGCAGCCGGCTCGACCTGGAGATCCCGGAGGCTGACCTCGATTCATCGCATAAATACCTCCAGCGGGGACTGGTTGAATCCCGCGAGGCCCGTCTGCGCGACCTCGACTGGCGCTTTCACCTGCAGCTTGGATTGCTGGAGCAGAAGCGCAACGACTACCGGCTGGCCAGGATTCACTTCCAGCAGGCCAGGACCCGGCTCGAGGAACATTGCGAGAGCCTGCCGGAGGCCCACCGCGACAAGTTCTTCAATCTGCGCGAGCGCCAGATGGTGATCCTTTGCTGCGAACAACCCATGGAGAACCTTCCCGAGTCCCCGGCTGAAGAGCCCGAAAGGGACGAGGACACCGAAAGAAAGTGGGATTCAGAGCAGGCCGCCAGGCCGGTCCACGACCCGGGGCAGCATGCCACCATGAACCTCGAGCTCATGCGGCTGCATGAAATCATCGTTGCCCGCGGAAGCGGCCAGAAGCTCGACCAGCTGCTCGAGCGCATCATGGATGCCGTCATTGACCTGGTCAACGCCGAGAGGGGCTTCCTCATCCTGGAGTCTGAAAATCCCGGGGAGGAGCCGAACATTGTCGCGCGGGATTTCGACAAGGAAGAGGTCAGGGATCCGGGGCACAAATTTTCCACCTCGATCGCCCGGCAGGTCATGGAGAGCGGAGAACCGCTGCTGGCCGGCAACGCGCTTTCGGAGGAACCCTTCGAGGCCCTCAGGAGCGTAAGGGAGCTGCGCCTGCGCTCTGTACTCTGCGTTCCACTTAAATTTCACGAGGACGTCCTGGGCGTCGTCTACCTGGACAACAGGCATCGGCGGCATGCTTTCCAGGAATCGGAGCTCAAGACCCTGCAGACCTTCAGCGACCAGGCGGTGATCGCCATCACAACCGCCCGGATCATCGAGGCCCAGAATAACAAGAACGACCGCCTGCGCTCACGGATCGAAGAACAGACCGAGGAGCTCGCCGTGGCACGAAAGGATATCGAGCACCGCCAGAGCCTGCTTGAGTCTCGCTATGCCATGGAAAATATTGTCGCGCATTCAGAGCCCATGCAGAAAGTTCTCCTGATGGTGCAGCGCCTGAGCTCCTCGACCCTGGCTGTCTGTATCCAGGGTGAAAGCGGCACCGGCAAGGAGCTCATCGCCCGCTCGCTTCACTTCAACAGTGAACGCAGCAGCGGCCCCTTCGTTTCGGAAAACTGCGGCGCTCTTACCGAAACCCTCCTTGAGTCTGAGCTCTTCGGGCACGTCCAGGGAGCCTTTACCGGAGCGGTCAGCAACAAGCAGGGACTTCTCGAGCAGGCCAGCGATGGAACCCTGTTCCTCGATGAGATCGCTGACATGAGCCTGGGTATGCAGCAGAAACTTCTGCGGGTCCTGGAAGAAGGCGAGGTGCGCCCTGTCGGTGGCTCCAGCAACATACCGGTTACGCCTCGAATCATTTCGGCTTCCAACAAGAACCTGCGAAAGCTGGTGGAAGATGGCCTCTTCCGGGAAGACCTTTTCTACCGGCTCAACACCGTGCGCATTGACCTGCCTCCCCTTCGCGACCGAAAAGAAGACATCCCCGAATTCGTCGAGGTCTTCTGCGGCGAGATCTCCTCGAAGCTGGGCATCAAAAGTCCCGCTTTCACCAAGGATGCGATGAGAAAACTCATCACCCACGAATGGCCCGGAAATATCAGGGAGCTCCGCCATCTCCTCGAAAGAACCCTGCTGATTGCCGAAAATAAAACCATCGCCGCGCAGGACCTCATCCTGGACCGGTCGGTCAGAGGAAAGGTCGAAGAAGAGAAGGCGCTTGATGAATTATTCGGCGAGGAGCAGATGACCGGCTTCCGCATTGCA
Source organism: uncultured Planctomycetia bacterium (assembly GCA_964615885.1). Taxonomy (GTDB): domain Bacteria; phylum Planctomycetota; class UBA8108; order UBA8108; family UBA8108; genus UBA8108. The sequence goes on from CAZTRG010000149.1 coordinate 75,654, forward strand.
CGTAACTCCTTTGAGGAAATGTACATCGAAAAAGCCCTCAAGGAATGTGCTGGTAATGTTGCAGCGGCCTCGAAACTAAGTGGTTTATCCAGAGAATCGTTCTACCGCCTGATGAAGAAACATTCGATCCAGCGCGAGGACTGACCGAGGTGAAGCAAAATCCACCGAAAGAGCTTCTGCAGGGCTTTTCCGGCAGCTTCCAGGGCGCTGAAAAGGTTGCACCTTCCTTAAATTGGCCTTACTATTTATGTTCGTCGGATTAGATTTGCCTGGAGGCCGGTGCGTATTTGCCCGGCGCTTCAGGGACGTGGTTGATAAGTGTTGATCTGAAGGGGACCTTCGGGGGCTTTATGAGTACCAGGTCAAAAGGGCGGAAAGACTTGAAACGGCATCCAGGGCGTGCGCCTGCGCGCTTGCGGGGACGTCATGCACTTGTCGTTTCCTTGCTCCTGGCCAGCCTGGTTGCCCTCTCCTGGGCCCTTGGCCTGGTCGGGCCGGGTGAGATGAAAAGCCTGCAGCGTTTCTGCAGTGACCTCCCTGGAATTGAAGTACTCAGAGCTCGCGAAGAAGCCGAATACGAAGACGACCAGATTGACCGGCGGGAACCCTTCGTCCTCCTGCTCGGGCCTGGTGAACGTGCGCCGATGCGCCCGATGGAAATCGCGCTTCGCCCAGACCGGGGAAACCGCGATCTCGGGGTTCTTGAGGGTAACCGTCCGGTAGAAGACGGCGCCCGGCGGAACCTTCAGCCTGAAAGAAACAAGAAACCCGTCCGCAACGCCAATCCCGCGGCAGAAGGCCCCGGAGATGATGAGCCGCTTGCCGATGGTCCCGGAGACGACGAACCGCTCGCCGATGGCCCCGGAGACGACGAACCGCTTGGAGATGGTGGCGGAGCACAGGTCGCCGGCAACAACCTGCGTGGAAACGAGCTGAATCGCCTCGGGCGTAATTTTGTCCCTGTTGAGAGGGCTGGTGTCGGCCAGGCAGGTAACCTGCCTGCCGGAGAAGATCTTCTCGACGGCAGGTGGTTGCGCATGAGACTTCAGACCAACTACGCCCATCCTGGCGTCCTGGTCTTCTCTTCCGCAGGCACTTTCCTCACTGCGCTGCCGGTGAACTCCAATGGAAGAGCCAGCACGCCGCGAGATCCCATGAGTGGACTCTTCAATGTTGCCGTCAACCTCGATGTCCAGTGGCTGCAGGCAGCCCTTGACGATATCAATCTCCTGAGCCCGGGAAGAGGCATTCTCAACCTGGACGTTGCCCTGCACTCCACCGTAACCGGATCGCGGGTTACCCGCGGCAGCTGGAGTGGTCATGTTCAAGGACTCCCCTGGATGGAATTCTCGGCAGATCTCCCAGGGCCGGTGAGACCCCTTGCAGTTGCACCCAAGCTCGGCAGAAAGAAGAGCCCCAGGCAGGCCCTGGGCCTCTTTGAAGCCGCCAGGGTCCGTCAGCCGCAGCGCGCGCGGGTTCGCATAGAGCTGCACCCCAGGAGTGGTGACAGCCTCTATTTCCTGGTCGGATCAGCAAACCGCCACGACCTGCTTGCCAATCCTGATAATGAGGAAAACGGCTTCGAGTTCCTTCGCAACGTTCAGATTCTTGCCAGCGGCACACTGAACAGAAGGAATAACAACCTCAGCCTGCTCCTGGACAGCCGCACCAACAACAGGAGCGCGGTCCCCTACGTGGCCCTGTGGTCTTACCACCAGGACAGGGGCTGGGCTCGCTCGAGAATCTCGCTGGTTCCCTGAGGCCCCCTTCCTCTTCAGCCCTTAGTGCAGCTTGATTCGCAAGATCCGGTTGTGCCCGGTGTCGACGACATAGAGGTGGTCTTTGTACCAGCGCACCCCATGGGGACGGCTGAGGGTTATCTTAGGATCACCGAATCCCCGGCCCAGGATGGTAGAGACCCGGCGAGTCTTCGGATTGAACCTGCGAATTGCCTTGTTCCCATCATCTGCGATGTATACGTTTCCGCCCGGGTCACAGCAGATGTGCTTGGGTGATCCGAACAGGGCCTTCAGCGCCTCTCCATCTCGAAAACCTTTGCGGCCCGTCCCGGCGACCGTATGAATCTCTCCACTGGCGCCAACTGCCCGCAATGCATTTCCACCACGCTCCAGGATGTACAGCCTGCCCCCGGCATCTGAAGAGACCGCTCTTGGGTCAACCAGCGGGCTATTCACCGCCAGGGCGCCATCTTTCGGAACTCCTTTTCTGCCGTTACCGGCAACCGTCCGGACCTGGCCTGTTTCCAGGTCAACATTCCGGATTCGCCTGTTCTTCAGGTCGGCCATGTGGAGGGTCTTGCCGTCCACAGACAACTCAATGCACATGATGTAATTGAACCTTGCCGACCCGGCCGGACCACTGTCACCGGAGAATCCGCCGGCTCCTGTTCCTGCAAGCGTCCCGATTCGGAGGGTCTCCAGGTCTACCCGGCGCACACAATGGTTCCAGCTGTCGGAGATCAACAAGCTGTCCTCAGCGGTCACCACACAATTATGCGGACCATTGAATCCTGCCACGGAAACAACGCCCCCATCGCCTGAATAGCTTTTCTTATGCGGGCCGCGAAGTGTTTTCAGCTCTCCCTTTGCCGAACGCTTATGAAGACTGCCGCTGGAGAGCTCGATGATGTACATCGCTCCTGATGAATCAAAATCAATCCCGAAGGGGCCCTTGAGGGGACTGTCGCCGGCTTTCCAGGTTCCGCCTTCGGACAGGAGGTAGTTCCCCACCAGGAATTCAACTTTTGCCGGGCTCTTCGCTTCATCTGCCATTAAAGACGAAAAAGAAAACTGGTTCGGCCGGCTGCAGAAGCCGCCTGCTGCAACCAGCAGCAATACCAGGGAAGCTGTTCGATAAGACATCTGGACTCACTCCATCATTCTGCTGAAAGGCTTTTGCCCCATCTCACCAGAAACGGTAGCCAAGCCGGGGACAAACAAACCCTGGGGCCACCCGGTGGGAGGATACTAGGGTCTGAAAATAAAGAATCTCCACCGCGGCCAGTAAAGTACCCCAGGTACCGATCCTGCGCAAAAGCCCACTTTGCCCCCCAAAAAACCGGCCTGCCCTCTTTTTGACACAGTCAAAGTGTTAAATCAGCCTGAACTTCTGACCCAAGTCTTGTCAAAATTCTGACAAGACCATTTTTGTACCCTTTGTGGGATTCCTGAACCCCTGCCACAAGTGACTCCAGGAAGGTAACTTACAGAAGAAATTCGGAATTCCCTTGTTTGGCCTGAGGTTTGCTTTATGTCCCGTCGAGGCGCAGCCTCACCCGGAAACAAAGAGAACAAAGAGCAGTACTCAGGAGTATCTACCTTGGAGCCAGTTGAAACCGTCGTCGCACGCCTCCTAAAGAACCTCAAGGGCAAGATTGTAAGCCACGAAGAGATCTTCGAGCTCGCAAAGGCCGCCTCCTCCGATTCCGCTTACCTTGATCGAATCCTCAAGGCCCTGAAGAAGGAGGGGATCAAGGTCCTGAATATCAATAACAAGAAAAGCGGTAAGGAAAATGAGCAGTCAGCCGCGATTCGCAAACTCGGCGATCCTATCCGCATGTATTTCAGCCAGATGGCTGAGATTCCACTCCTGGACCGCGAACAGGAGGTTGAATACGCCAAGGGGATTGAATCCTCCCGTATCAATCTCAGGCGCCTGATCTATGCGACTCGTTACGGCCAGCAAAGAGTACTCGAGCTCTTCAGGCTCATCATGAGCAAAGAGATCCTGATCGAGAAAGCTCTCGATGTAAATCTCTCGGTAAAAGGCGAACGCCACGCCTTCTTCCTGAAAATGGAGAAGTCCCTCGCCTCGATCGAAAGAAACATCAAGGCCAACGTCAAGGATTTCGACCTCCTGAAGAAAAAAGCTACCGGCCTCGTCTTCCCCCAGGCCGGGAAAAAGAAAAAGGCTGCCACGGCGGCCGCTAAAAAGACCACTAAGAAGGTTTCGAAGAGGCAATCTAATAAGTCAGAGGTTGTCCGAATTCAGAATCGGTTGCTTCGAAGGATCCGGCGAACTGTCGGAATCATCGAGCAGTATCACGTCAAGATGAGCTATTTGGCGCGCTGGAAAAGTGCCCTGGTGCAGTTTGGGGAAATTATACGCAGGGTTTTGCCAAATCCAGCACAGCGCCGACGCTACAGTGATCAAACCGTTCTGAGGGAGGTAAACACCGCTCTCTTCGGAAACTATGAGACCTTCCTTGTACTTGCAGCCAATGCTCAGGAAGAGTTCCTCCTCTACGAGAGAGCTAAGAGCAACCTGGCTTCGGGCAACCTCAGACTCGTCGTAAGTGTGGCCAAGCGGTACCGCAAACGGGGCCTTTCCTTCCTGGACCTGATCCAGGAAGGAAATACCGGATTGATGCGGGCGACTGAAAAATTTGAATACCGCAAGGGCTACAAGTTTTCCACCTACGCCACCTGGTGGATTCGCCAGGCGATATCCAGAGCCATCGCCGAAAAGTCCCGAATGATCCGCTTGCCGGTATACATGTCGGAAACCATGACGAAGCTCATGTCGATCAGCAGGGAGATGACCTATAAAAACGGCCAGGCTCCTGACCTGCTCGATATCGCCGAAGACATGGGACTGCCTCGAGAAGAGGTCCGCAAGGCTCTTAAGCTTTCCAAGCCTCCGGCCTCGCTGAGCAATCCGCTCGGCGACGATGAGGAGAGCACCTTCGGGGACCTGCTCGAGGACAAGGGCGCGGAATCTCCTACCATGGCGATCACCCAGGATATGCTCCGGGACCGCCTTGAGGAGGTTCTCAAGAGTCTCAGCCTTCGTGAACGTGAGGTCGTCAAGTTCCGCTACGGAATCGGCCGGGACTCGACCTGCACCCTCGAGGAGCTGGGTAAGAAGTTCAAGGTAACCAGGGAGAGGATTCGCCAGATAGAAATCCGCGCCCTCAAGAAACTTCAGCACCCCACCCGCAGCCGTTCACTCGAGGGATTCCTCGAGTAATCGGTCTCCGGTCAACGAGAACGGCTCTGCTCACCAGGCAGCTGCTGCTCCATGGCCAGCCTCAGTGTGTTTTAAGCCACTCCAGGACGCGTGTACGCAGTGGTGGGAGTTCTTCCTCGAAACGCTCCCGCAACGATTCATAGCGCGCAACAAGGGCCTCTGAGCGAGGGTCCTCACTTAACATCGACAGGTTGGAATGGATATTGTGCTCCGCTGACCTGAAGGCCGCATGGGAGAACTCGAGGGCCGCTCCGAGGTCGCTGTCAGCGCCAAGGCGGACGACCCCGACGCTTGCAGCATCCAGCAGCGTGTCCACCAGGTCACAAACTCCCAGGCAGGCCGCGAGAGTGTCGAGCGGTACCCTGGTCGCCTTTTCAGCCGCATCGCAAAGGGCGAGTTTGCGTTTCGATTTTTCTTCTTCACTCTCCTTTGGCAGGCGAATGGCTGCCATGAAATCATCAAAAACGGCGATGTCTGCGGCCTCGAGCTGGCGGAAGCTCCGGGCCAGCTCCAGGGCGCCCTCAGCGGCCTCCTCAAGAATGGCCGGCCCACGCTCATCGGCTGATTCTTCCGATGAGGCCTTTGCCTGCATTTTCTGAAGCGAGATCCCCGCAACCATCCTCACCAGTGAGGTGGCAAGAAGTCCGACTCTCGCTGCCGCCGCTCCACCGCCCGGCGTCGGAGTCGCCGCGGCAAGAGCTTCAGCAAAGTCGGGCGTAGAAGCTGTTTCGGGTTGATCTGTCATTGGGAAACCTTCTTTCTGGCGCTGAAAATACACCGCCGGCGCATTGCTTTCAAGCCATGCCATCCTGGTAGGCAGGTGGAACCGTTTCGTTTTTCATCAATTCCCTCAGCAGCGTCGTAGCGAAGGAACCCTTGGGAAGAAAAAATTCGAGCACCATGCCTTCTTCATCGACAGTCCAGCTCAGCTCGGTGACTGGAACACGCAGGGAGCGCCGCAATCCCTTCATACGCCAGACCTGCTGCAGATGATGGAAGTCCTTGTGGCCCAGGCCCTGGTTCTGCAGTACCGATGATTCCAGCTCAGCAGCGTAGCCCCCTGGAATGAGCATCTTGGCACCGAACATGGGCCCGGTCGGGCTGATCTCGAATTTCTCCAGGCGTTCCTGTTCAAGCCCGGGATCCTCGACAGCGAAGTTGGCTCCATTGTCATGGCGGCAGGCTACATCTCCGGCCAGGAGCTGTCCCGGGTCGCCCCCGGCTGAGCTCATGCGCTCATCAAGAACTGTATTGAAGAGGTAGGACTGGAAGGCTGAAAAATAAAGACGCATGACGCCGTGGTGAATCAGCTTCGCCGCACCCTTGTATTTTTCCCCAACCCGCAGGAGGTAGACCAAGAGCTTCTTCTCCTCCCGGAAGCTTCCCGGGAATTTCTCGAGAGCCTCCCGCCAGCGGAACTGCAGAAAAAGACAGCGTGCAGCCACAACATCCGGGTTGTACTCCGTCACGGAGGGGTAGCCGAGAATCCTCCTGACAGCCCTGCGGCTGTCCTTCAGCAGAAAGGAGCGGCCGATCCAGTGCGAATCGCCACGGTTTCCGAAACGCTGCGGGCCGAAATAATTTGGCAGACCCAGCTCCTCGATTCTCGCCAGGATTGGCCGGGCTAGCTCCTCGGCATCCGCTGAGACTCCGCGTATTCGAACTCTGAACTTGTTCCCCCGCAGATGCCCCAGCCGTAATTTGTTCAGATGCCGCCGGGCTGAAAGAATCCGCATATTCCTGAATTCAAGATCGAGTACATCCTCCACCCGGATTCCACCCAGGCTCACCATCTGCCTGGTGACTCCCTTACGATCCTTGAGCCCTGCGTAACCAAAATCCTTCTGTGGACGCCCGAGCCGGTGGGAAAGATGGCGAATGGCCTCGGAGGTAGAGAGATCGCGCTTTTCTATGAGGAAATAAACATGCTCACCCTCCCCACAGGGCTGATAAAGTGCGACCTCTTCGACGAGGAAATCTTCCAGTTCCTCGCGAATTCTTCCACCGATTCCGGGGAAATCTGAGCTCAGATAGGTGTGAGGCAGGCCGATCATCCGGCTCATACTGCCACCACAGGCACGGTGAATCAAGAAAGCAGGCGAATGCCCCATCACGGTTTACGATTTTCCCCGGTACCCGGGTACCCTGTTTACAGGAACCGGTAATACCGGCCCATCCCAGGGCGATTATCAACCGACCCCTGAGTGGAAATGGGCCGAATTTACGTGATACAATCGCCAGTCGAGCCTCAGTTAAGGGGAAGCCACCGGCATAAGAGCAAAACAGCACAGCGGCAAAACGGGAAACGGTGCCGTGTAGCAGTTTTCAGCCTGTGAAGTCCTTACCCTGCAGCAGAGAGCTCAATCCAGTACCACCCATCAACTTTCACCTTACGTGGAGTCTTAATACTGAAATGCTGAAGAAATTAGCTGAATCCAATGCCGCCCGCTCCGGTCTCGTTCTGGCCCTGGCAGCGGTCATCGTTCTGGCCCATATCAGCCAGGTTTCCTCGCAACAGCAGGGTGCGGGAAAGACCAAGGTCCCCCAGGCCAAGAAAGCCAGCCCGGACACGAGCAAGGGCCCCTCGAAAAGACGGTATTTCCTGAAACCTCCCCCGAAGAATTTCACGCCGCCCACCTCGAGTGTTAACGAGCCGGTATTTGACTGGGGCTCTGTTCTCCAGGGCGAAGTAGTCATCCACGAATTTGAGCTGAAAAACACGGGGGGCTCTCCCCTCAAGATCGAGCGTGTCAAGCCCGCCTGCGGTTGCACCACGGTTGATTTCGACAAGGTCATCGCCAAGGGTGCCAGCGGCAAGGTGACCCTGAAGGTCGACACCAAGAAATTCTCCGGAACTGTCCGTAAGACAGCCGAGATCTTCACCAATGCGAGCAAGATCTCCCAGCGCCTCACGATGACGGGAAAAATTGAGCTGGCTGTTGAGATTGAACCCAAGCTGCCTCGAATCCAGGTGGTGAAGGGTGTCCCGATCAAGCCCATCACTGTTTCCCTCAAGAAAGCTGCAAGCCATGCCTTCAAGCTCAACAAGGTTTCCAGCAAGAGTGATTTTGCCAAGGTCACCATGAAGACGGTCAAAGAGGGCAGCCTCTATGAGCTCACCGTGACTCCCAAGCTGGACGAGACCGACACCCGCAAGTACCACTATGCCGAGATCAACGCCAACGTAACTGTCAAAGACAAGAGCTTTGACCTGCCGGTGAGGGTCTCGATCACTGTCAAGGAGCGTATCGAGGCGAGCCCGCCATCGGTCTACTTCAGCCGCAGAGATACCGACAAGCTTGGCAAGCAGCCTGCTCCCCCGAGCAAGCAGCTGACGATCAAGAGCCTTGATCCTTCCCACAGCTTCAAGATCACCAAGGTCGAGCTCCTGAACGCCACCCTCTCCAAGAGCGGTGAGCACTTCACCACCAAGCTCGAACCTGTCACTGAGGGCAAGGAATACAAGCTGACCGTGGCCTATGCCAAGAAGGCCAAGGCCGGAACGCGCCGGGTCATTGAGAAGATCAGGCTTTCCACCGATGACCCCATTCGCAAAGAGATCCTGATCAACGCGACGGCCTCGCTGGGAAGCACCACCCTGAAAAGGAACTTTGGTTCCACCAAGAAGGTCACCAGCGGCTCAGCCAGCCCTGCTGCTACAGCCAAGCCCAAGGTCTTCGGGCCGGTTCCTCCTGCCCCCAAGGGAGGCTCCAAGTAAGACCGCGGCTGACCGCCGCTTTGCTGTGAAAATCGCCAGGGAGCCGGAATCTTTCCGGCTCCTTTTCACAGGTGGAGGGTCCCCTCAACTGATCCTCTGCGCCAGGCGACCTCAGGGACGTTCCAGGCGGAACTCGCCCTTGTTCGAATCAACGCTGTACCTGAAATTATTGAGGAAGTTCAGCCCCAGCAGGTTGATGCTCTTTCCGCGGATGTCGGGAAGAACAATCACCGGAAGATTGTGGACGGCGTAGCCCTGCAGTGACACCGAGCCAAGACGGATTCTCCTGACCTGCATCCTGCCGTTGGCGGTGGTGACAATAACACGCTCACCGCGCTCATAGGAATAGCCGAGTTTCTTCGCGAGCGACTCGGAGATGGCCGTATAGCTGGCCCCTGTATCGATTATAAAGTTTTCCTCGAGGCGGCCATCGAGCGCTATTTTCGCCCTGAGAGAAAGGGCTCCTTCCGGAATCGGGATCACCACCGCTCCCCTGCTCGAGAGAATATCATCGATCCTGCCCAGCAGGATGTCCGCTTGCTGGGCAAGAGAGGAGTCGAGCTGTTTCGCCTCCTCCAGCAGCCGGATCGCATCAGCATAGATCCCCCATTCCTGGTAGAGCTGCCCGAGGTTGAATCGCATGATGGCGGATTCAGGCAGCTGTTCGAGACCATCGATATAGGCCAGCTCAGCCTGGCGGGCGTCTCCCGCCTTCAGAGCTTTACCTGCCAGTTCGTGGTAGGCCCCCTCCAGCATGGGAACGATACTCCTTGAGTTCTCGAGCTCCCGTACCTGTAACAGGGCATCGATGGTTTCCCGGGTCAGCTCCAGCTCCGCGCAGACCTCGGCCAACTTGTACCAGAGGATCCCATCCCGCCCGAACATCTCCAAGCCGCTCCTGGCTGTCTCAGCCGCCTCCTCAAAGCGCCTGCGATCCTGCAGGCGCCCTACCTCGCCGAGATAGCTCTCTCTCAGCATGACCAGCAACCTGTCCAGGCGAACCTCCTCGACGTTTTCCAGGGGGCCACGCTCAAGTGCCTGTTCCAGGACCGTGATGGCATCGGCCCAGTGCTTCTTGCGGTAGTTTGTACGTGCCTGCTCCTCCAGGTCGTCAAAGGTACCCTCGTAGATCCGTATGGTGTTGTCAGCTACCGTGCCGCTGATCGGTTCCAGGAGGGCCTGCCGGGAAAAAACACCGGCCGGGTCGACGAACACACGCAGGCCCTGGGGACGGGCAGGAATGGTGCGGCGCGGAATTCCGACAACATTATCCACGAGCGGCCGGCAAAGTCCCAGGACAGCACCTGATTTCGAAACCGCGAGGAAGGATTCCGCATCGATTCCGGGGGAATCGTCCAGGAGAATTCCGGAGTGGCCATCAGCGGAGGTGTAGAAGACCTCAGCGATTTTTGCCAGGCGCGCACCGGGCCCCTCGTAGACCTCTATCTCATCTTCATTGGCAAGCTCCTGCCGTTTTTCGCGGGACAGGATGTCCAGGGCCGGCAGGCGGTTCGGGGTCCTTGCCAGGCGCAGAAGAACCAGGTCGGCAGGCTGGTTGTAGCGGATAATCCCGGTGACCGGGATGCTGCCCTTGGCTCCCTCCCGGTGGCAGTTCACCTTGTAAACTCCAAGCAGGGGGCTGTAACGGCTCAGCAGCACTCCATCGGGATGAACCACAACGGCCGGCATCTGCCTGGTGGGCGATCCTTCCTTGTCAAAGAGAACAAGGGTAGCCAGCGAGCGCCCGACATCAACTCGCCGGGGCTGGGGATTGGAGGGCGTAACCTCTCCTATTGATATGGGGTCGGCTGCGGGAGCAGGCGGCTTGCCGGGAGCCGGGCGCTCAGCAGGCGGGCTGCTCTTGCCTGGAAGGGGCGGCCCCTGCGCCACTGGCTTCTCCACCGAAGGAAGCGCAGCCGGCTCGAGAGCCTCCCTGTCCAAGAGCAGCCACGTTGCCATGAACCCGGTCAGCGCCACCAGGGCAGTGAAGACGATCACCGTAAGAGGCAATCTCAAGCCCCCCCGCCCCTTCCGGCCGGTCGACTGGCCACACTGGCTGCAGAAAGCAGCTGAGTCTTCGTTCCAACTATTGCAAGCCCGGCACTGCAACATATCTTCGAGGTCCTTCCAGGTACTACCGGCAGGTATAAAAAGTGCCGGCCGTCTGCGCTGGCAACTGCCAGTCCTTCTATCCAGTATGCAGCACGGCTGCCCGGGGCTCAAGAACACCGGGAGCTTTTAATGAGGCGCAGGCCGCGGAGAGCCTAGAAACCCGCAACAGGACGCAGTTTGCTGGAACCCGTACTGTAAAATTCAAGCCCCTTGCGGCGGCAGTAGCCCGCACTCTCGGTAAGAATATCGAGAGTGCGCAGAACGCCCTCAAGTCGATGGAGGGAAACCAGCAGTGACTTGAGAATCGAGGGCTCATCGGAATCAGGCATCAGGGTTCCCACCAGGCCCCCGGCCTTGAGCAGCCAGTCCCCCGGATCAGGAATCCCCGCGCCGACGCCACTGTAAAAGCTGTCGATGGAGGCATCGGGTCCGGGAAGCCATTTCAGCCGCCCGGCCTCGGCAAGATTCTTTGATTTACCGGCCAGGGTCTGCACCACCTTGTCCAGCCCTTCCCGCACTGTTGCCAGGACCAGGAAATCCCCACGGACCCCGAAGGAAAACTCGAAGCCGAGCAAACCTGATTTCAAAGAATACCGCTTCCCGGCCGGATCTTCTTCAGCTTGCCGCAAAAGCTCGAGGTTCCATTTCGACAGGGGCTCCTGCAGTGCCCGGACAACCCCGTCAAGCGCCTTTGCAGCGCGCTCTCCATCGCGAAGCTCAAAAAGTGCTGCCCGCGGGATGCCTGCCCCCGCCCCGCCCGAACCTGCCTCAAAAACAGCCGTAGCTCTCCTCCCGGTCAGGTTCCGTAATATGTCGCGCTGCAGGCGAACCCCCAGCCTGGCCTGCTCGCGCTCAAAACTCTCGGCCGAGTCGGCGCTGTCGGTAAGGTTGACAAGCAGCTCGAGACAAAAATCATAAATTCCTGAAGGATCGGTTCCCGAGGTGGCGCTGAAGGCGACCGCCTCGGCAGGAATCGCCGCGGCAAGTCCGCCGGCATTCGATTGGCCGGTAATGGCTTTCAGCAGGGGGTTCTCCCGGCCCGGGCTGAGAACAGTACGTGACCTCGACTCGATACCCGTGGCATGGAAGCTGGCGACATAATGGTATTCCTCGATCACGTCGAGAATGACCGCGTCCTGCAGGACTCCCCTGGGCTGAAAAACGAACTCGAAACGGGCCGTCTCCCCCGCAGACTTGGCGGCCGGCGGCTTTTTCTTTCCCGCCTCCTTCATTTTCGCGCTGAGCTTCGCATAGTCAGCGGCCGCAATGTAGCTGGGCGCGAGAGTCTCTCCCGACAGCAACTGGAAGCTTCGGCGCAGCAGGGTGGCTGAGGTAGCTATCCCGATTACATTGCCCTGGGCACTGACGGCAACCTGGTCGAGCGGTTCGAGCCTGTTGTGAAGAACCGTGGTGGTCGCCCCGTTGCGAATTCCGACCTCCAGCTCGTAGGCCCCCGTTGCGGCTGAAAAGGCATAGAGCAGATCGCGCAGGATCTGCAGGTCCGCGGCGCAATCTTCGCTGTTGCTTCGAAACAGGAGGACAAATTCAAGCTGTCCGCCCAGCCCTACCCGGCTGCCGGCGGCAACCTCCGTCGACAGGATTTTCCACCATGGGAGCTGCCCGATGAGCCCCTGCCAGCGCTCGATATGAGTCTTGTAGGTCTTCCTGGCAGCCGGTGTAAAGGTTTGGGAAAGCTCACGAAAATAGGCCTCCAGGAAGCCGGCCCCCTCCATCACCTGCTTCAGCTGTCCGAGGTAGGTGGAGGCAAAGCCTCCCTCGGCAGCATTCTGCCAGTGCAGAAAAAGAATCGACTCCTGCGGGATGCCATCGGCCAGGGATTCAGCGGCCAGGGATTCGGCGGCAAAGCTGCCGGTAGCCGGCAGCTGCAGGAAAACCAGGGTCGAAAGGAGCACCAGCCACGAAGCCGGCGTCCTCGCCGGAAAACGGCCGCGCTCCCACTGATGATCGCTCAGGAAAAGATCCATTCAAGAATCGCCTTCTGGGCATGGAGACGGTTCTCCGCCTCCTGCAACACAACAGATCGATTGCTGTCGATCACTTCATCTGTAACCACCACGTTTCTTCTCACCGGCAGGCAATGCATGAAATAGGCTCTGCGGGTGCGGCTCATCATCTCGCTGTCGACCACCCAGTCCTTCAGGCTGTCCCTGAGCTCCTGCTCGGCTGCGGGGTCTTCGTAACGAAGCAGTGAACCCCATGACTTGGCATAGATGACATCGGCATCTTCGGCTGCCTCGAGCCGGTCATGCACAACCTTCACGCTGCCGCCGGATTCCCCGGCGAAGCTCCCGGCCATGTTCATGATCCCTTCCTGCAGGTCGAAAGACTCCGGATGGGCGAGCGTCACATGCATCCCCATCTTGGTCATCGCCAGGAGGGCCGAGTTGGCCACTGCCATCGGCAGGGCCCGGGGATGATTCGCCCAGGTGATGGTCACCTTGCGGCCCTGCAGCTCCTGGAAAAGCTCCCGGATCGTCACCAGGTCCGCAAGCGCCTGGCAGGGATGGTAAAGAGCCGACTCCATGTTGAAGACCGGGATCTTTGCGTGCTCGAGAAATGTCGTGAAGGTCGTATCGAGGAGGTCCGCCTGCTGATCCTCACCGCTGGCAAAAGAGCGCAACCCCAGGGCGGAAAAATAACGGGAGAAAACACCCGTGGCCTCTTTGACATGCTCCGCCGAGTCTCCGTCCATCCTCTTGCCGAACTCGGTCTCCAGCGCAAAGAGAGTCTCTGCATCGAGAGTGCTCACATCCCCACCCAGCTCCCTTGTCGCCACCTCGAAGGAGCAGCGCGTACGCAGGGACTGGTTCAGAAAAAGGAGGGCAATCTGCCGGCGCTCAAGAACGTCCGAACAGGGGTTCTCCTTGAAGGCAAGGGCGCTGTCTACAAACTCAGCGACCTGCTCGGCTGAAAACTCATTCAAACTGTAAAAATGGCGCATCTCGCACCTCCACCAGTCTTACAAAGGGCGTTGAATGTCCCACTTTCGCAGGCGATGTGCAAGACCTTATAGCCACACCCGCAAAGCACTCAGGAGAAGATTTCCTCAAGCGCTTCGAAAAATAAATCCCATTCCGAGGCGCTCACCGTAAGCGGAGGCAGCAGCCTGAAAGTCTGCGGATCTCCCGAGGTTCCCACCAGGATGTTGTGCTCGAGGAGGGCGGCCTGGATCTCCTTTGCAGGCCTCTGGCAGCGCACTCCGAGCAGGTAACCCAGTCCCCGGACCTCCTCGACTCCCCGGCCGACATATTCTCCAAGCCGCTCAATCACCCCTGCGGAGAGCGTGGCAACCTGCTCAACGAGTCCTTCCTCTTCGATGATCCGGTAGGTAGCGGCCACCGCCGCGGCCGCCATCGGCCCGCCGCCGAAGGTCGTCGCCTGGTCGCCGGGCTCAACCGTTGCTGCGATCTTCTCGTTGGCAAGCACAGCGCCGACGGGGTAGCCCCCACCGAGGCCCTTGGCGGTCGTCACCAGGTCCGGCTCCATCCCCCAATGCTCACCGACAAACCACTTTCCCGTGCGTCCGTTGCCGGTCTGGACCTCATCGAAAATCAGCACGACTCCCTTGCGATCGCACCAGTCCCGCAGTCCCCGGTAATAGTCCTCTCCGGCCATCTTGACCCCGACAACACTCTGAAGCGGCTCGAGAATAACAGCGGCAATCCCGGATGCATCAAGCTTGTCGAGGGCCTCGAGATCTCCAAGACGGATAAAATGAGTCCACTGGGCAATGTTCTGCGGAAAGAGGTCGCGGGACTTTTCAAAACCTGTAACGCTGAGAGCTCCGATGGTTCGCCCATGGAAATCCTCCTCCATGGAGACCACGTATTCCCGGCCGGTAGCCTTGCGGGCAATCTTCAGAGCGGTCTCGATCGCCTCGGCGCCGGAGTTGCAGAAGAAGACCTGGTGCATCGAATAGCACCTCTCCACCATGAGCCTGGCCGCCTCCGCCCGCACCGGGCAGTAGCAGAGATTGGAGTAGAAATCGAAGGTGGCAGCCTGCTCTGAGAGCGCCTCCACCCACTTCGGGTGGCAATGGCCGAGCACACAGACGGCGTGGCCGCCGTAGAGATCGAGATAACGCCGCCCGGTGTCATCCTCGACGTAGCTGCCCTCGGAGCGAACGAAGCTCAGCGGGAAGCGAATGTTGTTGTAGGTCGGGAGGATAAAGCGATCCTCGGTTTCTTTCGAATTCATTGAGCTGGACTCTCCTGTTGCTGGCCCTGTCGCAGGGCCCTATACAAAACCACCCGCCACGCGAAGGCCGTCGGTTTCCTCCAGGCCGCACATGAGATTCATATTCTGGATCCCCTGGCTTGCAGCCCCCTTGCCGAGATTGTCGATCACGGTGAACACCACGCCATTGCCGCCCTCTCCGCCGACGCCCAGCCAGGAGCGCGGGGAGCCCTGCACCCAGCGCAGGTCAGGAGAACCCTCGATGACATCTACAAGTCCCTCCTCGCCGTAGGATCCCGCATAGATCTCCGCCAACTCTGCTGCTGAAACTCCGGGAGTAAAGACGGTGGTGAAGATGCCGCGCACAAAGGGTCCGGACTGGGGCACAAACTGCAGGCTGAAGTCCGGCCCCTCGATGGCATCGAGGAAGCTCTCTACCTCCAGCAGGTGCTGGTGACCGAGGGGCTTGTAGGAGCGAACATTGGAAAACCTCTCCGGATGGTGAGTGGTCTGACTGGGCTTGTTTCCCGAGCCGGAGGAGCCGGTAAGCCCCAGCAGGCAGACATCGCCCTGGAGGCGGCCGGCAGCGGCCAGGGGAGCCAGCGCCAGCAACATGCCGGTGGCAAAGCAGCCCGGATTCGCAACCAGCCGTGCAGAGCGGATCTTCTCACGCTGGAACTCGGTGAAGCCGTAAACAAATTGCGGCAGCCAGTCTGAGGCCGTGTGCTCGCACCCGTAGTATTTTTCATAGCCGGCCGGATCGTTGGTTCGAAAATCTCCCGCCATGTCCACCAGGCGAAGCCCGGGGTTGGCCTCGGCCAGCTTCGGCAGGAGGTTCTGGGATTCATTGTGAGGAAGAGCCGTGAAGGCGACGTCGACCTCGCCGATCAGCTCTTCGCCTTCGGCCTGGGAGATAAAAGAGCCCGGGATGGCCCCCTTCAGATTCGGCAGCACCCCGGCAACCTCCTGGCCTGCACGCGAGTGCGCGGTCACCCAGGAGATGGTGGCCCCCGGATGGCAGGAGAGATAGCGCAGCAGCTCGGCGCCTATGTAACCCGAGCCACCGAAAACACCCACCCGTACCTGGTCTTTTACCGGATTCGTCATTTCAACCTCTCTGTGTGCTCACTCATCCCCGGCCTTCTTGTTCTCACCCGCACCCCGGTAGAGCCGCGAGGAGATCGCCGAGATCGTTGAATAGCCACGGACATCCGCTCCCTCCCAGAGCTTCGGCATCTCGCCATAGACCCCGGCCTCTGCGCCCGCCATGGTATAGGGGCTGGAGACCGTGGCGACACTGAAGCTGCCGGAATCGAGGCGGACACCGGCGGTTCCGCTTACGCGCTCCTGCGAGGAGTCGATCATCGCCTCGATATCGCGCAGGACGGGCTCAAAAGCCTGCCCCTCGTGCAGGAGCTTTCCGTAGAAGGAGGCCATGTGGTCCTTCCAGAAACGCTGCCAGTCGCTCAGGGTAATCTTCTCGAGCTCACGATGGGCATGGATGAGCACAATCGCCGCACCCGCCTCAAAGGCGATACGGCCCTTGATTCCCAGCACCGTGTCCCCGATATGAACACCGAGGCCAACCCGGTGGCTCCGGCAGATATCTCCGAGGCGTATGACAAGATCGACCCCATTGAGTTTTTCGCCACCGAGGGACACCGGCACACCCTGCTCAAAACCGATCTCGAGCAGCTCGCTGTCCTCGACCTTCTCGGCATCAACAGCCTGTTCGAAAACTTCAGCCGGAATCTCGCTGGTGGAATCGTGGGTCACGCCGCCACCGATCGTAGAACCCCAGAGACCTGAATTGATGGAATACTCGCGCAGGCTCGGATCAATATCGACCCCCCTCTCCTTGAGGAAGTCGTACTCTTCCTCGCGGCTCAGCTTCTCATCCCGGGTGGGCGTGACGATCTCTATCCCCGGCAGAAGCACATGGAAGGCGGTGTCGAAGCGGACCTGGTCGTTACCGGCCCCGGTAGAACCATGGGCAACGGCATCGGCGCCGGACTCCTTCACCTTGCGGGCAATCACCTCGGCCTGGACAACGCGTTCGGCTGCAACCGCCAGCGGATAGACCTGGCCGCGAAGGACATTACCCTTGACCAGGTAGCTGACCCAGCGGTCAAAAACCTCCTGGCGGGCATCGACGGTGATGTGCTCAAGAGCCCCCAGGGCCTTCGAGCGCTCCTCGATTTCGTTGAGCTCTGCTGAATCGAAGCCCCCCGTATCAACCGTAACCGTGATGACATCGAATCCCTTTTTCTCGCGCAGGTAGGGAATGCAATAGGAGGTGTCGAGTCCGCCGGAGTAGGCGAGGACAATTTTTCTGTTCTGGCTCATTTTGATGATCCGTGTTCCTTCTGTACTCGCGCGCCGCGCGCGCCGGGCCGGCGGGCCACGATGCCTGCCTGCCGAATCTGTTTCAGCTCTTTATCCCCTCTCACTTGAGAAGCTCCTTCCAGCGCTCAAGCTGGAGCGCCACCTGCCCCGGGGCGGTGCCGCCGGTAACATCCTTGTCCGCAAGCGAACCCTCAACCGAGATCGCATCGAAGAGATCCTCATCGAACTCCGCGTGGATCGCCTGGTATTCAGCCAGGGAAAGCGAGGGCAGGGAAACCCCCAGCTCCTCGCAGCGCTTCACACAGCCGCCGGCAAGGTCGTGGGCCTCGCGGAAGGGTATTCCCTTGCGGGTCAGGTAGTCGGCAACACCGAGGGCTTCGAGGTAGCCTCCTTCGAGGCTGCCGGAGGTCCGCTCACGGTTGATCTCCATGGTTTCCACCAGCCTTGTGATCACCCCGAGGATTCCGAGAATGGTATCGTGAGTGTCAAAGACACCCTCCTTGTCCTCCTGCAGATCCTTGTTATAGGAAAGGGGCAGCCCCTTCAGGCAGGTCAGCAGGCCGATGAGATGCCCGATGACCCTTCCGGTCTTGCCGCGGGCCAGCTCACAGGCATCAGGGTTTTTCTTCTGCGGCAGCATGGAGCTCCCCGATGTCACCTCGTCATCGAGGCGCACAAAGCCGAACTCGCTCGTTGTCCAGAGGATGATGTCTTCGCTGAAGCGGGAAAGATGAACCATCAGCATGGAGGAGGCGTAGAGGAAATCGCAGGCGAAGTCCCGATCGCTCACTCCATCGAGGGAATTGGCCGTGAGGGAGCCGAAGCCGAGCTCCTCCTGGAGCTTCCCGCGGTTAATTCCGAACTGGTTGCCGACGCAGGCACCGGAGCCCAGCGGGCAGCTGTCGGCCTGCTCCGCAGCCCAGAGAAGGCGCTGCCTGTCACGCTCGAGCATCTCGACATAGGCCAGGAGGTGGTGCGCAAAGGCAACCGGCTGGGCCCTCTGCAGATGGGTATAGGCAGGAATCACAACATCCTGGCATTCCCCGGCAGCGCCGACAAGCGCCTTCATGAGCTCGCCGACTGCCTGTGCCGCCCCCAGTGCGGCGCCTTTTACATAGAGGCGGAAATCCGTTGCCACCTGGTCGTTGCGACTCCTCCCGGTATGCAGCTTCGCACCGGCCGTCCCGATGAGCTCACTCAGGCGGGCCTCGATATTCATATGAATATCTTCAAGCTCTTCGCTGAAGCTGAATTCTCCGGACTCGATCTCCGCAGCAACCTTGTCCAGGCCATCGCAGATCTGCTCAAGCTCAGCGGCGGAGAGGAACCCGGTGTCGAGGAGGCCGCGGGCCCAGGCCTTGCTCCCCTCGATGTCCTCGCGCCAGAAGCGCTTGTCAAAGCCGATCGAAGCGTTGAGGCTCCGCATATTGTCGGCCATGCCTTTTTCAAATCGACCGCTTCGCATCATCCCTGCTCCAGGTATTCGGACTCATCGGCATCACTGATCACCATCGTTCCCGTTCCCGTCTTGGTGAAGACCTCGAAGAGAAGTGAGTTGTCTGCCAGGCCATCGATGATGTGCGCCCGCCTTACGCCGGAGCGTACTGCATCAACGGCGGCCTGGAGCTTCGGCATCATGCCGCCGGAGACTCCCCCCTCCTCGACCAGGGCACCTGCTCCTGATTCCGTCAGGTAGCTGATGCGGCTTTCGGGATCTTCCACATCCCCGAGAACACCGCCGACGTTGGTCAGCAGGAAGAGTTTTTCGGCCGGCAGGGCCGCAGAAACCATCGAGGCGATGGTGTCGGCATTGATGTTCAGAACATTGCCGGCAATGTCAGCCCCCAGGGGCGCCACCACGGGGACGAAGCGATTGTCGAGCAGGACATTCAGCACCTTGGAATCGACTGACTCGATATCACCGACATTCTGAAAGTCGACCTCGCGCTCCTCGCCTGTTTCCCGGTCAACGAGCTTCACAGGGGGACGCCGGGTGGCCTGGATGAGATCGCCGTCGACACCCGAGAGTCCGACCCCCGGTGTGCCGTGGCTGCGCAGCGCTCCAAGGATATCCGTGGAGGCGCCGCTGAAGACCATGTTGGCCACCTCGATCATGCGGTCGTCGGTGATCCTGCGCCCATTGACCTTGACGCTCTCGATCCCCATCTTCTCGGCCATCTCCGAGAGCTGGGGACCTCCGCCATGGATGATCACCACACGGATATTGAGCTGGTAGAGCAGGGCCACATCGTGGCTGAGCCTGTCGAGAAACCCCTCGGTCTGCAACAACTCGCCGCCGACCTTGATCACGAAGGTTTTCTCACGGTATTGCCGGATATAGGGGAGCGCCTGTTTGAGTACTTCTATGTTTTCCACGGAACTTTCATCCTGCCGTTTTTGAGCTTAGACCTGCCTGATACGAAAAAAACCCGACTCCAGTAACTGGTTGAGGAGTGGGCTGGCCTTCAAAGATCTGGTTTTTCCGTCTCACCGGGGTCCGGGATTTTCTCTCGGCCCCCTGGCGATTTCTCAGATGCGGAATCTTCGAGCCAGCCGGCAACGGGCACAGAACGCCCTGGGGCGTCTGCGGGTTGATCTCGGTCTAGAACGAAGAGGCTTCATCTTTTAGAACCCCAAATTGGCTGTTTGAATCGGGTTTTACCGCCTCCGGCACCATGACCGGGCGGCAACGCTGAACTTCCGACTATAGCCCTCAGATGCTCTCATCGGCAAAGAAAATCTTGCCCAGCCAGTTCAAATCCATCACAATTCCGGCCCTGAGACCCCGTTTGGCGGTTTCTTTGAACGACCGAAAACATCTTCTCCGGCTCACCCAACTTTTCCAGGAAATACAAATGACAGCGACAAACCTGCTTCAGGGCAAAAAAGGAGTCGTCCTTGGCGTTGCCAACAAACGCAGCATCGCCTGGGCGATCTCAAAGGGTATGAGTGAAGCCGGGGCCGAGCTGGCCTTTACTTATCAGAACGACAAGCTCAAGGGGCGGGTCGAGGACCTTGTCGAAACCCTGCCGGGTGAAAACCCGCTCTATCCCTGCGACGTAACCAACGATGAGCAGATCGACAGCCTCGGCGAAGGCCTGGGCAAAGACTTCGGCTCCATTGATTTTGTCGTTCACTGCCTGGCCTTTGCCGCCAGGGAAGACCTTGAGCATGGTTTCAGCGAGACCTCGCGCGCCGGGTACCTCCTGGCGCAGGAGGTCAGCTCCTACTCCCTGACTGCCGTGTCTCGCATGGCAGCGCCCCTGATGAAAGAGGGAGGCAGTATCCAGACTCTCACCTACCTCGGCAGCGAGCGGGCGGTAAAAAATTACAACGTGATGGGCGTGGCCAAGGCGGCCCTCGAGTCATCCGTTCGCTACCTGGCAGCGGACCTCGGCGAAAAGGGAATCCGGGTCAACGCCGTCTCCGCCGGCCCGATCAACACCCTCGCAGCCCGGGGAATCTCCGGATTCACAGATATCCTCGGCCAGGTCGCCGAGCGCGCGCCCCTGAAGCGCAATGTCGAGATCGAGGAGGTGGCCGGCACCTCGGTATTCCTCGCCAGCGACCTCTCCAGCGGGATTACCGGCGAGGTGATCTATGTTGATTGCGGCTACAACATAGTCGGACTCTGATTGCCGGATCACGAAAACCCGTTCAGAGCGCGCAGGGAGAATAGGATTCGCATTCGAGCCCGTCATCGGGAGTGATATCGATTCCGCACTCAGCCAGGGGCTCAGCCGGCGGCGCGCCGCCGAGAAACAGGTGGGTCAAAAGGTAGATCCCATCTGTGATGTTGACCTGTCCTGAATCATCGACATCCGCTCCGTTCACGCAGCCGGGGTTGCTGCCCTGGCGGAAAAGGTAATTGAGGATCCCGATTCCATCAGACAGGTTGACGAGCTCGTCCTGGTTCACATCACCGCGACGGAACACCGGGTCGCTCAGCGAGGAGCTTACAAAACTCCAGGTCGGACCGAAGGACCGGCCGCATTCGTTGCGGGCAACAATCCTCCAGCAATAGGGTGTTGCCCCCTCCAGCCTCTCCCGGATCTCCCAGCTCGTTGCCCGGGTTTCTCCGACCTTGGCCAGGTTCCCACAGGGTCCGAGCCAGACCTCGTAGATGACACTCTCCCGGTCAGGCGGCACCAGGTGCTGAAACTCTGATGAGCGCGTGACATCTTCACCCCGGCAGTTGTTGTCACCACAGCGCTGGCTCGCCCAGCAGCCATCCTGGAGGACCAGCTCATCATCTCCACGCACGAGGATGCCCTCAACCAGCATCGTCTCCGCATCGAGCACCGGTGAGCCGGTGCTGCCACGGGAGGCATCGATGTTCGCCACGAAGAAGCCGTCGAATTCGTTTTCCCTGACCTCGGCCCCATCGGCAATCTTGAGGGGAAGCCCGAAGGGGTGCCCCATGGCCACCAGCTCGCGGCCCTCCTCTACCCGGCCCTCCCGGCGAACGGCCAGGGGGCTGCGGTTCTCGACCGCGCGGTCGAGACGAACGACCGCCCAGTCGGGGCCCTGGTTCTCTACCCGGTTTTCAAGGATCCCCGAACAGAAATAGACCTGGGAGGGATCAAAATTGAGTACGGGAACATCCGGCTCAGCCATCCGGAATCCAAAAACGAAGGCAAACCTCGAGCAGTCAACTGCATCGGAGATGCACTGGCCGCTGGTTGCCAGCAGGTCCGGCCCGACCAGGAAAGCCGAACAGATACCCGGGCTCGGCTGATCTACAAACCTCTCGGTGGGACAGAAGGAGCCGGTCTCGGCAAGAGTCCCCGGGGGAAGACTGAAGGTGCCGTCCTCGTTCTCGACCAGGTCGGACCTCTCCACCACGACAGCGACCGACTCGAGCGCCTCGCGGCGCTCCTGGCGGACCACCGCGAAAGCCTCCATCCGGTCATCTTCACCATAGACAATTCGTGCAACCACCCGCCTTGCCAGGTTCCACTCCAGGGTCAGGCTGCGCCCGACCTCCACCGCTGCATCACCAGGGAATGGAGCCTCCGGCCGGGGAGGAGGATCACAGGGAATCGAGAATAACCAGCGCAGTATAAAAACACCGGACTCTTCGTCCTGCCCGTCAACCACGATGTGGTAAGGCTCATCGGCAGTCACCCGGAACCGTACCTGGCTGAAGCCGGGTGTCCCCTGGGCCTCGACATCATCGTTCTGCGTGATGCGCTCGAGTCCCTCCAGGGAATCTCCCCTGTAGACCGCCAGCATGGTGTTGAAGCCGCTGCCATCTGTGCTGAAGCTGACCTCTCCATCGTTTTCAGGAGTCCAGGTATACCAGACCGAGCGGCCGGGAATCTGGCCGAGGTGAAAGGGCTCTCCCTCCTGCCGGGAGGAGCCTGCATTGCTGGCCACCAGCATCCCGGACGACCCGGTGATGGCCTCGCTGTCTGCAAAGGCATCGTTTGCAGGCGCACCCGCGGAGCGGCTGAGATGCCAGGTCAACAAGAGGTTCCCGACATTGGCATTCCAGCCATCAACAACGATGTGGTACTCAACTCCACTAGTCACCGGGAAGGAAATCCGGCTCTGGAAATCTTCCCACGAATCATCGTTGGACTCTATGAGTACAGTGTCAGATACGGTTGCGCCGGTATAGGACGCCAGCAGGGTATCGAAGTCACTGCCGAAGGTATAGACGGTCAGCTGGCCGTTGAAATCGGCAGTCCAGCGAAACCAGACCGAAGACCCACCGGCATTGCCGGCATGGAGCTCCTCGCCCAGCTCCCGTGTGGCGCCGCGGTTATCCCCGCCCCACTGCCCGGAGATCCCCTCCAGAAGGGCCGCCTCCAGGTAGTCGTCATTACCCGGTGCTGCCTGCAGAAGGGCAGAAACCCAGAAAAACTGCAGGATGCAGAAATATTTGCAGATGGCTGGCCTCGAATACACGGAAAGACCTCTAAGGGCCGGGGGGCCCGGATTGCTGGACACTGAATCAGTTATTTAAGAAGCTGCAACTGCCCTGGGCAGCTGGATTCCCGCCTACCCTGAGCCAGCGACGCAATGCTGACTTCACGTCCATCTAGTGTACCATTAAGAAACTCTTTCGCCTCCACCACACCTGCGTAAATGGGCCTGGAGAGCACATAGACAGCCTTAGAACACCAATCGGGCAGCTGAGAATTCTGATGGAAAACGAGTCCCCACCCGCCGAATCGCCACAAAAAGAAGACCAGGGGAAATCCGGCAGCTCCGCCGGCTGGTTCCTGTTGCTGGCTGTGGCAGCCGGGTTGGCCCTTGCCGGGAGCACCCTGCCACTGGAGGAACCTCTTGAACACCTGGATGCTTTCATCTCAGAGCTCGGCCCCTGGGCACCCGCCATCTTCATCCTGGCCTATATCATCGCTACGCTGCTCATGATCCCCGGCTCCCTCTTGACCCCCGTCGCCGGCTTTTCATTCGGCCTGGTGAAGGGCACCATCACCGTATCGATCGGATCGACAGCAGGAGCGGCTCTTGCCTTCCTGGTTGCACGTTACCTCGCCCGCCGCCGGATCTCCGGGATCCTTGGGCGTCATCGCTATCTCGCAGCCATCGACAAGGCCCTGGAAAAAGGCAGCTGGAAAACAGTCGCCTTGATGAGACTCTCCCCGGCGATTCCCTTCAACCTGCAGAACTACCTCTGGGGACTGAGCCCCGTCAGGTTCTGGCCCTGCTTCCTGGCGAGCTGGATTTCGATGCTCCCCGGCACCTTCCTCTATGTTTACCTCGGC
This sequence comes from uncultured Planctomycetia bacterium, assembly GCA_964615885.1. Lineage (GTDB taxonomy): Bacteria > Planctomycetota > UBA8108 > UBA8108 > UBA8108 > UBA8108. The sequence goes on from CAZTRG010000149.1 coordinate 99,753, forward strand.
TCCATCCCCCGCAAAGCAGCCGATGGCAATTCACTGGAGTGGGCCTTCCTCGCCGGCGGACTGCTCGCAACCCTCATCGCAATCATCTACATCACCCGGCTGGCGCGCAGGGCATTGAAGAACGAAAGCCGCGATTGACAATCCAATCAGTACTTCGATGAATAGAGATTGTTCAACCGGGTGGTGGAATCACCAAGCTTCTTGCAGGGCGCTCCCATGCGATCGAGCATGGCCAGGTAGAGATTGTTGAGCGGCGTGTTCTTGGGGTAGCGAACATGGCGCCCCGGCTTGAGAGTCCCGCCACCTTTGCCGAGCAGGATGATCGGAAGCTCGTGGTGATTGTGGCGGTTACCATCTCCGATTCCACTGCCATAGAGAACCATCGAGTTATCCAGGAGGTTGTAGGAGCCCTCTGTTGCCGCCTTCATCTTCTTCATGAGGTAGGCAAACTGGTCCATGTGGAACTTGTTGATCTTGCGGATCTTGTCCTGCTTACCCTTGTTGTTGCCGTGATGGGACAGGGAATGGTGCCCCTCGGCAACCCCGATGTTCTTGTAGCTCTTATTGCTCCCCTCGTTGGCGAACATGAAGGTGGCAACCCGGGTCAGGTCGGCCTGGAAGGCGAGAATCATAACATCGCCCAGGAGCCTGATATGTTTCCCATAGTCTCCGGGGTGTCCGCCGGGAAGGCTCTGCCCGATCTTCTCAGCATCCCTTGGAAGCTTGCGAAGGGTTCCATCTTTTTCCTTGTCAGACTGCGCCCTTGCAAGCCGGCCCTCGATCTCGCGAACAGCTGTCAGGTACTCATCGAGCTTGCGGTTGTCGCTCGAGCCGAGCTTCCTGCCGAGCTTCTTGGCGTCGCCGAGAACAAAGTCGAGGATGCTCTTGCGATAGCGTTCATTGACCTGGTTCTTCTGCTCGGCGATGTTCGGAAAGAGGCGGTCGAAAAGCTGGCGCGGGCTGGTCTCCTTGGCCATCGGCATCGATGGCGTCTTCCAGGAGAGGTTATGCGAGTAGGCGCAGCTGTAACCTGAATCGCAGTTACCGGTCTGCTTGCCCTTGTCACAGCCGATCTCGAGGGAGGGGAAGGCGGTCTCCTTGCCGATACGCCCGGCGGCGTACTGGTCAACGGAGATTCCCACCCGGATATCTTTCCCATTGGTCTTCTTGGGCTGCGCACCGGTAAGGAATGCCGCCGCGGAACGGGCATGGTCACCGGGACCATCTCCGTTTGCGCGTGCCTTGTCCTGGGTCAGGCCGCTGAGAACAAGCAGGTGGCTGCGCAGATCCTTGAGCGGCGCAAGCGTTTCCGGCAGCTGCCTGAGCGCCCCTGCCTTCTCAGGAGTCCAGGCCGGCATATGGGCCCCGTTGGGCACATAAAAGAAGGCCATACGCTTGGGGAATTTTTTCCCCGCAGCGTGAGCCTTGACGACGAGATCCGAAGGCAGCATTGCATCCAGGAAAGGAAGGGCCACGGTGGTGCCGACTCCCCTCAGGAACGTCCTTCTACGCATTTGACTTAAAGTTTTCATAACTTTGCCTTTTGTCCCACAGCCCTATTTTACAGTCGCCAGGGGCTTTTGTTCACCCCTGCGTTTTCTGAACTGCTCAGATAAAACGATCTGCTTTACCAGCGTCGAAAAACGGTAATCGTTCAAGGCCAGCTGACTGGAAATTTCATCAACCAGTGAAGTATCAGTATACTCCAGCCCCCGGCCGAGGGCAAAGATCAACATTTTCTCGGTCAGGCAGCGGCAGAAATCGGCCTTATGGCGCAAAAGAAGCGCCTTTAATTCACCCACATTCTCAAAGGTCTGGCCGCTTGGGAAGGTACCCGAAACGAGGATGGGCTTGCCTGCGTGGGTCTTTCGGAAGGAACCGATTCCATCGAATCTCTCAAAACCCAGGCCAATGGTATCCATCTTGTCATGGCAGACCGCGCACTCGGGCTTCTCCCGATGGAGCTCCATTCGTGCCCGCAGGGTCAGCTCCTCCTTGTTCGATTCCCCGACGAAATTGTCGTCGCCCGGAGGAGGCGGCGGCGGCGGGCTGCCAAGAATCTGTTCGAGGATCCACTTGCCGCGCTTCACCGGTGAGGTCCGGGTCGGGTCGGAGGTGATCGTGAGCACAGTTCCCTGGGTGAGCACCCCCCCACGGCGGCGGTCCTTGAGGGCTACACGCCGGAGCTTCTCCCCCTGGACCCCGGGTATGCCATAGTGCTCAGCAAGGCGCTGGTTGAGGAAGGTAAAATCTGAGTCAATGAACAGGAGAATGCTGAGATCCTTCGACATGACCTCCTGGAAGAACAGCTCCGTCTCCCGGCACATTGCGTCGCGAAGTTTTTCGTCGAACTCCGGAAAGGTGCCGACATCGGGGGTGACCAGCCTCATTGTCCTCGTGCCCAGCCAGTGAGCCGCAAAGGTGTTGATGAAAGCGCGGGATTTCCCATCCGCCAGCATGCGTTTGACCTGGGCCTCGATCACGCTGCGCTTTCGCAGGCTTTTCTTACGCGCCAGCTCAAGCAGCTCATCATCGGGCATGCTGCTCCAGAGGAAATACGACATTCGCGAGGCGACCTCGTAGTCGTTGAGCATGCGCACCGCCTTGGGGTCATGCGGCTTGCTGTCGATCTCAACCCGGAAGAGAAAATGAGGAGAGACCAGCATGGCCTGGACTGCAAACTGGATCCCCGTCTCAAAACCGTCCTCGTTCTTGACCGCCAGCTCAACCAGGCTGACCAGTGCGCTGGTCTCAGAGATGTTCAGAGGCCGGCGAAAGGCCCTGCCGCCGAAAGCCTGGACAATCTTCTTCGCGCAGGTCTTGTTCTGACTCTTTTTTTCCGGCCTGCAGATCATGATCCGCGACCGGGCCTTCTCATCCGCCCAGACCGCCTTCACGATCTTCTCCGATGCGCTGAGATATTTCTCCATCAGCAGGGGGGGGATGGAGAGCAGGTCACTGATGTTGTCGAAGCCGTAGCCGATTTCATCGGCGGGAAAAGCGTCAGCCATATCCAGGTCCAGCCCCACCAGGTCACGAACCGTATTGTTGTACTCGACCTTGTTAAGCCGCCTCATGGTAACCCTGCCGGGATCCCGGCCTTTTCCTTCGTCGAGTTCGAACACCGCGGCATCGATCCAGGCCAGGAGCCTTGCTGTCTCAGACTCCGTCGGCTGGCGGCTCTTCTTAGGCGGCATCCTGGCCTCCTTGACCTTCTTCGCTACCTTGGCCCAGACATCCTTGTCCTTGATGGACTCGGAAGCGACCCGGTAAGCATGCAGCTCCAGGTCTCCCTTCGCCTTCTCCGCGTTGTGGCAGGAATTACAGTACTTGGAGAGATAGGGAACAACATGCGCCTCGAAATAGGCTTCCTGTGCTTTCTTGGGAACCACCGGGCGAATCACCCTGGGCTTCGGCGGCTCCAGCTTCTTCACCACCAGCTCAGCCTCCGTTCCCTCCGGGCTGCCGGCGCCCCCGGCAGAGGCGGGCTTTTTACCCTGGTCGGGCGCAGGCGGAGAAGGATCTCCTGGTTTCGATGGAGCTTCAGCTTCAGCCGGCGGCGGAGCCGCAACAGGAGTTTCCCTGCGGACGGCTGCCGCTTTTTTCTGTGCAGCAAGGAGGGATTTTTCCAGGAGCTCCAGCTCCTTCTTCGCAGCCTCCTCCTGCGCGCGAAGAGCCAGCTGCCCCGCATCGGGCTTTGCTGCCGGCACATCGGAGGAGCGGCGGCTGGAGAGAAAGAAAAACAGAACCCCTGTGATCAACACGGCCGTTACGATCACCATCGGCAGGCTGGAGGATTTACCCCTGGCCTTGAAGGACTCACTGGCCTTGCGTCGTGGAACCACTCTCTTGCGGACAGCCGGCGAGCTGGCCGCGGCAGCAGCCCCGGAGTGAAACAACAGGCTCGACCGGCCAAGGTGCAGCCGGTCCCCCTCGCGCAATTGCCTTCCATGCGCAGGTTGTTTGCGAAGCCTGGTAATGTTGCGTTCACCGAGATCTTCAAAGACCACCCTGGAGCCGGTGCGGATCACCCGGCAGTGGCAGCGGGAAACAGCCGGATCTTCGATGACAATGTCATTCTGACTGGAGCGGCCGATGGAGGTCTCTCCCTCGGCAAGCAAAAGCAGCCTCTGCCCGGCTCCCTCAGCCGGCAGAACCAGGATAAAATGGGGTCCGTTTACTTTCTGGGGCACGTTGAAATTATACTCTTCAAACCCCTGGAATAATAAATATCCACAGGACAGATCTCCCGAGCCACCAGCCACGCCAGTGGGGGTACCGGCTCAATTGAGCTGCCCTCTATACAAGCTCTGAAGGACGGTTTCATACCTGGAAGGACACGCTGCAACTGCTCCGTGGGACAGCCGAAAGGCCCCGAAACTTCGGGGCCTTCAACCGGATCAGCAGAAAATAAAATGGGGTGAGCGAGGGGACTCGAACCCCCGACCTCCTGGACCACAACCAAGCGCTCTAGCCACCTGAGCTACGCTCACCACAAAGAATCCTTCAACAGAGGTACCCGTAAACGGGTCCCCTGGAAAGCGAACCAAGAGTTTACGAACACGGGGCTTTATTTCAAGCACTAACCCACCACAGAAGGCCTGGGCCGGGTTTTGCCGGCGGCTCCGCCAGGATTATTTCTTCCTGGCGATAACCGTCTCGAGGCCGGTGATGATTCCCTCAAGCTTGCCTGAGAGGCTGCCGAACTCTTCTCCGGAGAGCCTCAGCCCGGGATCTTTATTACCCCTCAGCTTGTTCCAGATTCCCTTCTGCTCCCCTTCGACCTGCTGGTGGAAATCTTTGAGTTGATCGCGCAGCGAATCGCGCAGGGCACTCAACCTCTCTGCCATTTCTGACTGGTCGCTTTTCCAGTTATCAAGCACCTGGCGCAGAACTCCCTCCAGCTCATCGAGGCGGCTGCCGAGGCCGGTTCTGATGTCCCTGACGCCTTCGGTATTCCGATTGAGCTCCAGCTGGGTAGATGCTGTCTGTTCATGCAGACGCCTGAAGCGCTCACCCATATTCTCAATGACCGGGGTTGCCGAATCAATGTGTTCAACCTGGGCTGAGACACTGGCAAAAGACTGCTCAAGTCGCTCGAGGCGCTGGCTGACATCAGCCCCCATACTTTCCAGCATAGCCCGCGATGGCGTCCGCTCCTCTACACGCCCCATCATCTCCTTAAGCTCACCGACATACACGGTCAATTGTTCTATCATCTCTGAGATCTCCTTACGCAGGCGAAACTCCATCTCGCTCAAGAGGGACTTCGCAGTCTCCGGAACGGACTCCTCGAGCTCGCCGAGGCCTTTTTCTATTTCAATAATCCCATCACTGACCAGGCTGAGCTCATCTCGAACCTGGCTGTCGGCGGCATCTTTACCTGAACGAAGATCGTTGAGCTCCTCGGAAACCAGGCTGAGCTCATCGCGCACCTGGCGGTCAAAAGCTCCGAACTTTTTCTCAGCCGTGCCATCGGACTCCACCACCGACGAGATCTTCGCCTCGAGGGAATCCAGCCTTTCACGCAGCTGCCCCACCGACGACAGGGCATCAGCAGCCGCGGCCTGCGAGGCCGCAGCGGGTGCATCGAGCCGCTTCTCTAAACCCGGAATTGAGGCCAGAAGCTCTTCGCCCCGTTCGCGAAGAATCTCATCAAGCGCCGCACTTACGGCTTCCTTGAGGGTCGTCCTGGTAACGGAAGCTTTGCACATGGTGCGCAAAGCCTGACGGACTTCCCCAACCTTATCCGCAACTGATTTCAGCTGCCCCTTGTCTGCATTTCGCAGACTGTCGGCATCCCCATCAACAGCTTCCCACTGCTCAGAGACTTTTTTAATCATATAGCCACCATTCACTTCTTTTTGCGCCCCATCACCTAACTCAAGCAAAGAGGCTACTTTACCTGTAAGAAACAGACACAAGCCGGGAGAGGAAGGACCTGGCTGTCAAACTCCACCACGAGCCTGGTCCGATTCGGCTGGGCGCATATTATCAGCACTTCAGCACAGAAGCAATACGCTCTATTACCCGGGCCCCGCACCCGGGTGCAGACACAAAACCGCAGAATCAACGAACGCTGAGGATCCAGTTGAAGGCAAAACCGTAATCTCCGTTCCTGTCGATCTCTGCTTCAAACTCCGTAGTCATCAGCTCACGCCCGAGCACCTTGGACAGCCAGTCTATACTGACAGAGACTCCATAGCTGTCGATCACACGGGTTACATCATCTCCTTCGAAGAAGGCCCTCATATCAAAACCCAGGCGGAAATTGGTATCGATCCGGTATTCGTCAAACAGGAGGATGCCTTCACCCCCGGGCCTCTTCTTCTCCGGCTCCCCAACCTGGGGGTAGAAGCCCTCGATATCCACAATCTCCTCGAAATGAACCTTCATGGAACCCGAATCCATGATCCTTAAGGGACCCCATGCAAGAATGGGGATATCCCTCTCCCCGCCAGGATAGGTTTTTTCGAAAAGCTCACCCTTGAGCTCGGTGGAATAGTAATCACCGGCCAGTAAACCGTACTCTCCCGGCTCCCTGCCAATTTCGTTGATCAGCAGGAGCTTCTCCTCGAACTGATCGTAGGTCAGGCCCGAGCTGTTATCGTAGCTCCTTCGCCATTCTTCCTTCAGAAAGCGCCTCACCTCGAGATAAAACTTCCTCGCAGCCAGCCGCTTGACTGCCCTGGCAAGGGTTGCCTCGGGGGGAAGGCTTCTTTCAAAAACCTGCTCATCGGAAGATACGAGGTATTCCGAAGGCACCTCGAACCCCGTGTCATAGATATTGCTGTGGGTATACCAGGGTGGCAATTTCTCTACCGCCCGTGTTTTGCTGAAGAGCTCTTCCTCTTCAAGGCCCGGAGGCGTCAAGGCCCTGACTGCAACCCAGGGAGCCCTCTCACCCCGGCTCCCCTGGCGATGGTTTCGCGTCTCCCGGGCGCGCAGGATCCTCCTGGCCCTGGGTACGGCAAGGGTGCCTTTGTCGAGGTCCTTACGCTCCACTTCCAGGCGCGCTGCAACCGCAGCAGTATCCTTGCCCGGTCCGGAAACCGGGGCTTTAAAGGTCGCTACCAGGCCGGGTTCCCCAGTGAGGCCCGGTTCCAGGCCGGCTCTTCCCTGCGATGCAAGAGGCCGGGCCCCGGCTGCAAAGCCGAGCACCAGCAACGAGACCAGGACTGCCACCACACGAACACGATGGATCCCAGCTCCATGGTAAAACCGATGAAAACAGACCAGCTTCATGATTCCCCCTCTCTCCGGCCGGCAAGGGGTCCTCTCCACAGACCCACAAGCTGAAACTGCCTGCCGAATGATCTTCGCACTTCTTCCTGACCCGCAGCTCTCCCGGAACCTGTTCTCCAGATCTCCAGATCTCCAGGTCTCCAGGTCTCCAGGGAGCCCTTGGGCAACTGGCGATTCCAGGTAAATCCGCCTGATTGGCGACTTACCGGGAAACCCCACAAACAACTGACAGCAGGAACCTCGCGAGAGCGGATCCGCCGCTGGCGAGACAACACAAACCCTTGGAAATTAAGAACTTACTTTACGGTTAGAGACTCCCGTATTTCCCTGTCTATGTTTACTATAATGAGGCAGGTCCCCCTGTCAAGCTGACCCCACAGGTCCTTTCACAGACTTGACTTATGGACACCAACCCGGCACCAGCCTGCCATCGGGGCTGTTTTCAACAGACCCTGGCAACACCTGGTCCATTTGCGGCAAGAGGACCCCTCAGGAATTTTTCAGGGCTTCCCGGATAACATCCTCAGCCTGGATCGCTTCTTCTGGTGAGTCGGTCTCCATCCCCTCACGGAGAAGTTTCCAGGCCGATTCAACCCTGGAGCGGGCATCCCTGGCTGTATACCCAAGCTCCACAAGCGCTGAGAGAGCCAGCTCATGGACTCTTCCGCTCGTGCCTTCCGGATGCCTTGGCTCGGAAACCCCTGAGCTCTCCAGGCCCGCCAGGAGCACTCCGGTCTTATCCCGGAGCTCCAGCACAAGCCGCTCGGCGAGTTTTTTTCCAACACCCTTGATCCGCTTGAGAGAATTGACATCACCGGAGCTGAGATCACTGATGAGCTCACCAACGGTAAAGGCCGAGAGAGCCTGCAGGGCGATGGCCGGTCCTGTCCCCGAAACTGAAAGCAGGAGCCTGAAAAGCGTCCTCTCCTCTTTGGTTAAAAAACCGAAGAGCTTGAGGACATCCTCCCTGACCAGCAGGTGGGTATAGAGAACAACCTCCTGCCCAAGACCCTCACCCAGCTGGGAGCTCGTGGAGAGAGGTACGTGGACATCCCAGCCAACACCGGATGTTTCCACCACGGCGTTCAGGGAACTCAGCTCGACCAGCTTACCCCTGAGATGGTGATACAAGTGACACCTCTGACTTCCGAAACCGGGCTGAAACTCAACCGCGCAGCGCCAGGCCCTTTTCACCAAGCTTCTGCTTGATCTCGGTGAGGGACGTCATACCAAAATTCTTGGCCGACATAAGCTCGACCTCGGTCTTGTTGATGAGATCCCTGATCAGGCGGACGTTCAGGCGCTCCATGCAGCGCCGGCTGCGCACCGACAGGTTCAGGACATCGATCGTGGTGTCGAGAACCTCGGGATCAGCTGAGGCCTCGAGAGGATTTCTCGGCGAGAGCGGCTCGCTCTCAATATCCTCGAGTCCCTGGCCGAGGCGAAGGTTCTTCTGCGTCAACATCTCCTTGATCTCGGTCAGAGAGGTCTCACCGAAATTCTTGTAGGAGAGGAGCTCCTGCTCGGTACGCATGATGAGGTCGCCAAGGGTATCGATGTGCATCTTCTGGAGACAGTTGCGGCTTCTGACCGACAACTCGAAATCGCTGACCGGGATCCTGAGAACCTGGGATTGACGGTCCGCCTTCTTCTCCTGTTCCTTATCGTAGAACATATTGGTAGAAGCTACGGCGTCATCGAGGAACAACTTCGCCCGTGAGTGAAGCGGGTGGTGCTTCAGCACGGCCTGGAAGCACTGGATCGCATCGTGGTAACGCTCCCTGTCTTCGTACAGGATTCCCAGGTTCATCACCACGTTGGTGTTGATCGGGCGGGCCTGCAGGCATTTTTCGTAAGCGGACAGGGCCAGGTCGCTCTCTTCCTCTTCCTCGTTGGCATGAAAACCCAGCAGGTAACCAAGACGGAACTGGGCATCAAAATTGTCCTCATCGAGGTCAACCGCCCGGCTGTGGGAATCAATCGCCTCCCTGTAATCTCCGGCCTGCTCCAGGCACAGCCCGGCGTAATAGGCAAACTGGCTTGTTTCACCCTCACCGGACCTGATGGATTCAAGAATGCTGTTGGCCTCATCGAGGCTGCCGTTCAGTAGATGAGCCTCCACCGAAAGGTAGGAGAAATCTACCGCGGCCGGGGAGCCGTTCTGGTGCATCTTCGCCAGGGCGAGCACCTCATCGGCCTTTTCTTTTGCCAGCAGGATCCGGCAAAGCCAGTAGGAGGCCCACTCCGAACCGCTATCGCTCTCCAGCGTCTTTTGCGCATCGTCGAGGTCTCCAAGAATAAACTGGAGATACCCCAGCAGGGCGGCGGAATCAGAGCCGGATGAAATTGTGCCGGCTACGGATTCCCAATCAGAGACGAGTCCCCTGACATTGTCAGGACCGTTGGCCTCTGAATAAGCCTCATGTGACAGGCGTAAAAAAGACTGCTTCTGGAGTCCACCGCCGGCGATCTCGCTTACGATCGCCTTGAGATTCTGACCCGGGTCTTCCTGGGCTTGTTCTATATCCAAATTTTCCACAAGATCCTCTCCGTGATGACGGAACGGGAGAAAAAAACTAAGGCGCCGACACCCCTTACCGGGCGCATTATTAAAACCGACTAAATTAGTCCCAAGACGGTGCTTTGTCAACACCTGAGGAAATCCAGAAGCGCGTGTTCGGAAATTTTTCACTAACTGTTCTGCCGGGTCCCCAGATGCCGATAAAGCCACGCTGAATCGCTACCGGTCCGCAAACAGGCTGCTGCGGGTTTCTGCTTAGTCCTCCAGCGGTTCACAGTTATCTTAGGCTGGGCCTGTAAAAGCGCTGCGCACCCTCACACTCCCTGGAAACGATGGAAAAAACACGCGACGAACTTCTTGAAGAACTCAACCCGGCCCAGCGGGAAGCGGTCGCCCACATCGATGGACCGCTCATGGTTCTCGCCGGGGCCGGCAGCGGCAAGACACGGGTCATCACCCATCGCATCGCCCACCTGCTGCGCTCCGGGGTCGCCAGCGACAGCGTTCTTGCCATCACCTTCACCAACAAGGCCGCCAGCGAGATGAAGGAACGCACCGAACAGCTCTGTGGCGAGAGCAGTCCCTGGGTCTCTACCTTCCACAGCTTTTCCGCCCGGCTCCTGCGCCGTCACGCCTACAGGATCGAACCCTACGACTCATCCTTCACGGTCTGTGACCGCGAGGACTGCAAGGCCCTCGTCAAAACCATTCTCAAGGAACAGAACATCGACTCCCAGCTCTGGGACCCGAACGGCCTGCTGTCCTCCATCAGCAAGATCAAGAATGTCCAGCAGGGCGATGATGCTTCACTCGGATCGGACTACAAGCACGGGCAGGTGCTGCGGGAGCTCTACAATCTCTATACCGAGGCCATGCGCGAGAGAAACCTGCTCGATTTCGATGACCTCCTGCTGCTGTCGGTCAGGCTGCTGGAGGAAAACGAGGACCTGCTCCAGCGCTACCGGGAGCAGTTCCAGTACATCCTCATCGATGAATACCAGGACACCAACGCGGTCCAGTACCGCATCAGCTCCCTGCTGGCCAAGAGCCACGGCAACCTCTGCATCACCGGAGATCCGGACCAGTCGATCTATCACTGGCGCGGCGCTGATATCAACAACATCCTGAACTTCGAGAAAGACTACCCCGGCGCCCGCATCATCCTCCTGGAGCAGAACTACCGCTCAACGGGAAATATCCTCTCCACGGCAAATGCCCTGATCTCGAGGAACACCGAGCGCAAGCCCAAGGACCTCTGGACAGAAAACCCTGCCGGGAACCCGGTCCGGGTTTACCGCTTTCTCAACGAGATGGAAGAGGCCCGCGAGATAGCGGCCCTCATCGCCAGGCTCATCGACGAGGGAACCCCCTGTGGCGACATAGCGATCTTCTACCGGCTGAACGCCTTCTCCCGCGCACTCGAGCAGGAGCTGATCTATTCCAACATTCCCTACGCCATCGTCGGTGGCATCGAGTTCTTCCTGCGCAAGGAGATCAAGGACCTGCTGAGCTTTCTGAGGATCCTCGACAATCCGCGCGACAGCGAGAGCCTCAAGCGGGTCATCAACGTTCCGCCGCGGGGGATCGGCAAGGGAACCATCGAACGAATCGTGAGCGTGGCCCGCGAGCTGGGAAGAACCCTGCTGGAAACAGCGCTGAGCGAAGAGCCTGGGGAGCACTTCACCGGGCGCCAGGCGAAGGCCATTGCCCGCTTCCGCAAGATCTACCGGAAACTCGAAGAGGCCAGCAAAGAATCTGTAGAAGACCTCCTCTTGAGTGTCCTGAAGGAAACAGGCTATGACCGCCTGCTGGATGGTATGGGGCATGAAGAGTCCCAGGAGCGAAAGGCGAATATCGGAGAGCTGGTAGGAGCTGCAGCTGAATACGACCGCAACTATCCGGATGGCTCGCTGACAGGATTCCTCGAGCTGACTGCAATTCTCGGGGATGTCGACCGCTGGGACCGGCGTGAGGACCGCGTCTCGCTGATGACCCTGCATTCGGCAAAGGGTCTCGAATTTCCAGTGGTGACGGTCGCCGGGGTCGAGGACGGGGTGCTCCCGCTGCTCAGAAGTGACGATGCAGAACCTGATATCGAGGAGGAGAGACGCCTGCTCTTTGTTGGAATCACCCGCGCAAAAGAGATGCTCTACCTCACCCACACCAACAGCCGCCAGCGCTTCGGCCAGATCCTCTCATCGGTCCCATCGAGATTCCTCGATGAGCTGAGCCGCCCCACCGATGAAAACACCTCCCACATTGAAATGGACGCCGAGACCCAGGCCAGCCTGCACGGACCGGGGCTGAGAAGGCCCGGGTTCGGGGGCGCCACCCAGGATGACTTCCCCGGGGACATCGACCCCTTCTCAAATGAAGATCCCTTTGGAGATTTCTTCGATGAAGAAGAGGATCCCTACCAGCCCGGGGCTGTCGTGGCCCATGAAGAATACGGTGAGGGAAAGATCGTGAGAACAAACGGGTTTGGAGAGCGCCGGAGAGTTACCGTCCAGTTTGAAGAGGCTGGTGAAAAACAATTCGTGGTAGCCCACGCCAACCTGAAGGTCATCCGCGAGCCGGTGGATGACGACTTCGCCGCTGGCGATCCCGGACCTGAAGAATGACCCGCTGCAGCATTCTCACACTGGCCGCGGTCTTTTTCTCACCAGCCGCTACGGCCCATGTCCCCCGCCATCTCGCCGGCACCCAGTGCCAGGTGTTCTTCTTCGAGGACCGGGTAGAGATCTCGATTGATCTCGGCTTCAGGGGTTCCTGGGCACAGGCGGAGATGCTCGCGGCCGATACCGACAGGAACTCCGTGGTTGAAAAAAGCGAGGCGGCCGCCTACCTGCTCAAGAGCTGGCAGAAAAGCATCCTGCGGCAGGGGCCCGGGAAAGAAGGTCCGGCCATCACCTGCAGCATCGATGGGGTCGAGATTGAGCTGGAGCTGGTTAAATCCCTCCACGAGGGCCTGGTCGGACAGGTCGCCCCCACCCCCTTCAGCCTCTATTACACGGTCATTGCCCGTGCTGCGGGGAAACCCCTGGAAAGCGGAGGCACCCGCCGGGTTGAGATCCTCAACCGGATCCTGGAGGGAGAGGTTCCCGGACTGCCCCTTTTCCTGGTTCCCTTTTCAGGCCATGGACTGGACCCATCCCGGGCCACCCTGCGCCACCGCTTCACCATCCCGGGGCCTGAAGAACAGATCATCGACGCCCAGGGCCAGAGGATCCTTATCGAAAACAGGAAGCTGGCGGCGGAGCTGAGCCTGGGCCCCCCCACAGCAGAATCGAAAACAGGGCCCCCTGCTGAGGCTGTGAAGCCGCCCCCCGGGGAAGCAAAAACCGCTTTGCCCGCACCGGGGCCGGACTCCCCCGAAGAGATTGAGACCCGGCTCCTCAGCTCCCTGCTCAAGGAGCGCTCGGAGATCGAATTTGGCTGGCTCGCGGTGGCCCTCCTGCTGACCTTCCTTCTCGGAGCAAGCCACTGCCTCGCTCCGGGTCATGGCAAGGGCGTTCTCGCCGCCTATCTCGCCGGATCAAGCTGGCGCTACCGTGACGCGGTCCTGCTGGGCCTGGTTACGACCCTTACCCACACCCTCGCTGTTATCACGGTCGGCTCCATCCTGATGGTGATCAGCAGCAAGCTCACCACCGGTGCCGTCCAGGAGCGCCTGGTCACCACCGGCATGCTCTTGTCGGGAATCCTCATCACCGCCATCGGGCTGGTGCTCTTCACCCGGCGTGCAGGACAGCAAGCCGGGGAAGGCGGCTCTGAGCCGGCGGTACAGAAAGGAGGTGTCCGGGAATTGCTCTGCCTCGGGGTCGCCAGCGGCCTGCTCCCCTGCACCCCCGGAATCCTGCTGATCTTCAGCGGTCTGCATCAACCCGGAAAGCTCTTCCTCTCCCTGGCCCTGCTCTTTTCCTTCAGCCTCGGCCTGGGTTTTGTACTGCTTCTAACAGGCATCCTTACGATCAGCGGGAAAAAACTGGTCGCCTCCCACCGCGTATTTGCCCCACTTCGGCAGAAGCTGCCCGGCTTCTCCCAGACGGCCTCCCTTGTATCAGCCCTGCTGATCCTGGCACTGGGCGGCTTCCTCCTGTCCCGTACCATCTTTTCCAGGCCTGTCGAGATTGCTGAGATCTTCGCCTGGATGAGGTTCTGAAAAAGCGCACTCCTTCACTTTATCGGCACTTGGTATCCGGAACTGAACCCCCTTCCGGGCCACTATTTGTGCCCCTTTTCAGCCCAAAGACCCCATTTCTTTGCGTCCGAAAATATTCATCAAGGAAATACCGGCCTTACTGCCGATATTCAGAAAAGTAATCTTAACGGACTCTCTGGCGGCCTATTTTTCGTGGCCCCCGGCGAATTCTCAGGACGGGTTTCGGGAACAGAAGAATAAGGAACTGTTCAGGGAAATGTCTGAGAGCGTCAACAAAACGGCTTTCGTTCTGAAAGATGAGCAGGAGTTCTGCTTTCTCTACAACGAAGACGATCCGTTCGAAATTTTCCGCGCGCTGATGGAGCAGGCGGGAAAACCGAACTCCGGACTGACGCGCGGGGAGGCATACGAAATCATGGAAGGAATGATTCCAGACCGGCTCAAGTCAATCTGACCCGGGCCCCTGGAAGCAGAGAGTAAGGAGCTTTTAACGGTCAACAAGGACCGTGGAGAAGGAAAAATGGAAGACAACACTCATACCGCCTATCAGCCGACTCAACCAGAGCCGGAAACCACACCGGAACATGCCCAGGGTGAGCCGGCCATGGAGAACACCCTGCCGAGGGCAACACCGCCCGCCCCTGAGTACAACACCCCGATGCCGGCTCCGGCGCTCCCTGCAACGCCCCAGCCGCCTGCGCCTTCCCTTCCCACGGAAGAAGCTGCGGCTGCCGCGCCTGCGCCAGCGGCTGAAGAAACCACTGCTGCCACGCCTGCACCCGGAATAGAAACCCCGGCTGCCGAGATGGACTTTGAAAAGGAATTCGTCAGGTACCTGCGCGAAGAACGGAACATGTCTCCCGAGACGATCCGCGCCTACGAAAAGGACCTGCACCAGTTCATGCGCTTTTTCTGCAAGGAAACCCACGTGGTTCCCCACCCCGCCAGCATCACGACCCTCCAGGTACGTGAGTTCCTGGCCGAGCTGACCGAGCGCAACTACAAGAAGACGACGATCGTCCGGAAGCTCGCGACCATTCGCAGCTTCTACAAGTTCCTCATGCGTAAGGGACATATCACCACGAATCCTCTCACCTCGATCGAGACTCCGAAGGTTGAGAAGAAGCTCCCCCACTTCCTCAGCGTCGACGAAGTAGAGAAGCTGCTCAACGCCCCCCAGGGCAACACCTTCCAGTCCTGCCGTGACCGGGCGATCCTTGAGACGCTCTACTCCACCGGCCTCAGGGTGAGTGAGCTCACGGCCCTCAACGTTCTGAATCTCGACTTTAACGCCGAGGTCATCAAGGTCCCCGCCCGCCAGCGAATCAACGAGCAGGGCGAGGGCGCCAAGGCTGCCAGGGAGAGGCTGGTTCCGATCGGCAGCTTTGCCCTGCTGGCGATCAAGCGCTACATCGAGATACGGATCAAGACCCACACGCCCGTAGCGGATGAAAAGGGCGATGCACTCTTCCTGAATCGTTTCGGAAAGCGGCTCTCCAGCCGGAGTATTCGAAAGATTCTCGACAAGTACATCAAGGTAACCGGGCTGAACAAGAAGACCTCGCCGCATACGCTGCGCCACAGCTTTG
The DNA here is from genome assembly GCA_964615885.1 of uncultured Planctomycetia bacterium. GTDB lineage: Bacteria > Planctomycetota > UBA8108 > UBA8108 > UBA8108 > UBA8108. The sequence goes on from CAZTRG010000149.1 coordinate 115,270, forward strand.
CGACGCACCTGCTCGATAAGGGCGCGAGTGTGAGGGCGGTCCAGGAGCTCCTGGGCCACAAGCACCTCTCGACGACCCAGGTCTACACGCAGACCACGAACAAGGGCAGGCAGGAAGCTTATGAAAATAACTTCCCGAACCAATAAGCTCTTAGAAAGAGACTGAAGAGAAGAGTACAGGGCGGCGACCTCCTCGGTTCGCCGCCCTCTCTCTTTTTATACCGGGTCCTGCCGGCCGGGGCCTGTATTGACAGACCCTCCCCCCCCTTCTATCCTTCCTTCGATACTGCCGCGCGGCATCAAGCCCATCGCAAGAGAGGAAAGAGACACGATGAGTTCACTTGAAACTCTGAAAAACCTCGTAGAGATCGACTCTCCCACCGGCTTCACTGAGCAGGCCTGCGAGTACTCCGCCGAGGTCCTGCGCGGTTATGGCTACGAACCTGAGCTGAGCAACAAGGGAGCGGTGCGTTGTTCGATGGGCCCGGCCCCCCGGCTGGCGATCGCCGCCCATACCGACACCCTCGGCGCGATGGTCAGCGGTCTCAACTCCGATGGAACCCTTGCTGTCTCTACCATTGGCGGCCTGTCGCTGAACATGGCCGAAGGTGAGTACGTCAAGGTCTATACCATGGCCGGAAAAGTCCTGACCGGCACCTTCCTCCTCGACAACCCCTCCTCCCATGCCAACAAGGACCTGAACAAGACCCGGCGCGACACCTCCAATATGCACATACGCCTGGACGAGGAGGTCTACAAGGAGGCCGACACCCGTGAGCTGGGGGTGCGCCCCGGCGATATCGTCAGCTTCGACCCGCGCTACCAGGAGCTTCCCTCCGGCTACGTCAAGGGCCGCTTCATGGACAACAAGGCCGGCTGCTTCGTTCTCTTCGAGATCGCCAGGCGGCTGCCGCCTTCAAATGCCGGTATCCCGGTAGAGCTCTTTTTCTCCAATTACGAGGAGGTCGGGCACGGCGGTACCTGCGGCTACTCCGACACGATCGAAGAGCTGCTGGTCATCGACATGGGCGTCCTCGGCGACCCCTGCGAAGGCAGCGAGGTGCGCTGCTCGATCTGCGCCAAGGACACCAGCGGACCCTACGATTACGCCATGCGGAAAAAACTTGTCGGCCTGGCGGAAGAAAAATCGATCCCCCACTCCGTCGATGTCTATCCCTACTACGGCTCTGATGGATCAGCCGCACTGAGGGCCGGAAACGATTTCCGGGTCGGGCTGGTCGGTCCTGGAGTTGCTGCCTCCCATGGTGTCGAAAGAACCCACGTCAAGGGCATCGAGGCAACCATCGAGCTCTGCCTCGCCTACATCGAGAGCATCTGCTGATCCCGGCTCTAGTAACCAGAAAAAACCCCCTGATCTCCAGAAGCTGGCTCAAAATGAAGAAATGGATCTGCCTGGCTGCCCTCCTGGCCCTGCTGCCGGCCCCCGCGCAAGGAAGCTCCCCCACTGCGCAGGAAAAAACCCGGCAACCCAACGTGGTGATTCTCTTCACCGATGACCAGGGAACCCTGGATGCCGGGAGCTTCGGCTCGAAAGACCTCCATACACCCGCCATCGACAGGCTGGCGAAGACAGGGGTGCGGTTCACCCAGGCCTACGCCCACACCGTCTGCTGCCCGGCGAGGGCGGCTCTTTTAACCGGCCGCCACCCCCAGCGTTCCGGGGTCAACAACTGGATGCAGGGAGACATGAAGGGGAGAAAAGGCCGCAACATGGCCCTTGCTGAGATTACCCTGGCAGAAGTGCTGAAGGCCGCCGGGTACAGGACGGCCCTCTTCGGCAAGTGGCACCTCGGAGCTGATCGCGACCACGGCCCCACCCGGCAGGGCTTCGATGAATTCTTCGGCATCCGGGACGGATTCATCGACAACTACAACCACTACTTCCTGCACGGCGACAAGGGCTACCACGACCTCTACGAGGGGACCAGGGAGGTCACGCAGAAGGGGGAGTACTTTCCCGAGCTGGTGGTCAAGCGCTCGCTTGAGTTCATCGACAGGAACCGTGAGCGGCCTTTCTTCCTCTACCTCGCCTTCAATATCCCCCACTATCCCGAGCAGGCGCTGAAGGAGCACTCGGCCCTCTACGAAAAACAGCTGAAGAAGCTGCCGATGCCGCGGCGCTCCTACGCCGCCATCGTCACGACGACGGACCACTACATCGGCAAGGTGCTCGACCGGCTCGAAAAGCTCAACCTGCGCAAGGATACGATCGTGGTCTTCCAGAGCGACAACGGCCACTCCACCGAGAGCTACGCTATTCGAGGCGCCGAACATGCCAGCGGCTACCCGAAGGGGCACCGCTACGGCGCCAATGGCGGCGGCGGCAACACCGGCAAATGGATTGGCAGCAAGGGCAACTTCCTCGAGGGAGGTATCCGCACCCCTGCCATCATCAGCTACCCTGCCAGGCTGCCGCAGGACACGGCACGCGACCAGGTCGTCACGGTCATGGACTGGTACCCGACCGTCCTCGAGCTCTGCGGGATCGCTCCACCGAAGACCACCCTCGACGGCCACAGCATTCTGCCGATCCTGAAAGACGCGAAGGCTGCCTCAAAACACGAGACCCTCTACTTCCAGTGGCAGCAACGCTGGGCAGTGCGCCAGGGTGCCTGGAAGCTTATCGGAACCGGGAATCGAATCCGGGGCCTTCACCTGCTCACCGGGGAAGAGCCGGAGAAGAAAAACCACGCCGCTGCTGAGCCCGCCATCGTGGAGCGACTCCACGCCCTGCACAAGGCCTGGAAAAAAAGCGTCGGGCCCGCCCCTAAATAATTTTTTGCGCCGCTTTTTTCTTAGACAGCCCCGACATCACCCTTAGGATCGGAAGTGGCAGGAAAGTTGTGGGGTTCGGGGCCGCACCCTACGCCGTACCGTAGCCTCTAGCAATGTAAGGAGGGTGCGATGAGAAAAAGAACCACACGGTCGATACCGTTGTGCCTCTTGGCTCTTATCACGGCTGTATTTTTCGGACAAAGTGCGTTTGGTTGGCAGGATGAGGACGGCAGGGTTGGCTTAAGCCACGGCCGCGGCGATCTTTCTCCTCCCGCGGACGCTGAAAACCAGGATGCTGATGGCGGCGCCAAGCTGCTGCAGGTCGGTGACCGCTCAGCGATCCATGTTTATGTTTCCGGGCTCGCCCCTGGAGCCACCTACGATGTCGTGGTGAGCTCCGGTGAAGAGAGCGGCTCCATCGGAAGTATCACGACCCGCGATGGCGGCGTGATGCCTTCGAGATGCTATACCGGCAAGCTGGAATCCCCCGAGGAGCCAGAGGTGCTTCCCGGGGAACCGGAGGCCCTTCCCGAAGAGCCTGCAGTGGATGCCGGTGACGGCGAGGCGGCAGGAGAAGAAGAGGTCGCCGACCTGGGTGACGACGCAGCTGCCATGGAAGACGATGGCATGGACGCTGTTGCAGATGACGGCGAAGGAAGAGGTCGTCCGGACCGTGAGCGGGACAACGACCGTCCCGACCCCCGTGACCGTGACAACGACCGTCCCGATCCCCGCGACCGCGACAACGACCGCCCCGATCCCCGTGACCGCGACAACGACCGCCCTGATCCCCGTGACCGTGACGATGGCCGTCACGATCCCCGCGACCGTGACAACGACCATGGCCGGGGCTGGAACTGGGGCTGGGGCAACCAACGTGGACGCAGCCACGGCTGGAACTTCTGGCGTCCAAGCCGGAAGGCCTCGGGCTCCGTCACCATTACGCTCAACCGCGACTACAGCGAAGCGAGCTACCGCATCAAGGTGAGACGCCTCCAGGGAGAGGTCAGCGGTGTTCGCATTGTTCTCAGTGACGATACCGTGATCGAATCCGAAAACCTGCGGGGCAGCTTCGAGCTGGCCGATGGCCAGGTTGCGGCCATGGCTGAAGGGGCCACCGTGGAGATCTACACCGCCGATGACGACGGTGCAGCCAGCCTGGCACTTTCAGGCGGCGTATCCGCATGCTTCCCCTTCCTCGACAGGATGCGTGAGCGCATCGCTGCGCGCCGGGCAGGAAAGGGCGTCCTGAGGTTTGACACCTCCAGGGATGACGTTCTCCCGATGGGCGCAGAATCGCTCAACGATCTCGTCGGTGCCACCATGTCGGTAGCCGATGCAGATGGAGCCGTCATGCTGGCCGGTGATATCGGCGAGCTCAGCTCCGCCCGTGTCCGGCATCCCCGCCATCCTGGCCGCAACGACCGGGACCGCGACAGGGGTGACCGGGGCGACCGGGGCGATGACGACGACGATGCCGCGGACGACGACGCCGGCGGCGATGATGTCGCCGAGGGCGAAGGCGACGAGGCCGGCGATGTTGCTGATAACGGAGGTGACGAGGCTGCCGACGGTGTCGGCGCTGCCTTCGAAGAGCTCCTCGAGCTCGAGGCTCCTGAGCTCAGCTTCGACGTCCTGGAACCACACAATGCAAGGTTCCTTCGTGGCGACTCCAACGATGACGGCCAGGTCGACGTGTCCGATGCCGTTGCCGTTCTGGGCTACCTCTTCCAGGGTGGAGAGGCTCCCTATTGTGCAGATGCCTCGGATGCCAATGACGATGGAGAGATCAATATCGGTGATCCCATCCTGATGCTGAGGAGCCTGTTCCAGGGTACGGCCCGGATCAGTGCTCCGTATCCGCGTGCGGGTTATGACCGCACACCGGATGAGCTGGACTGTGACGTCTATGAGAACTGATACTTAACCAGCTAGCGGCCAGCTGCGGGAGGTTTCACGTTCGGAAACCTCCCGCGGTTTTTATTCTTTAGCGTAAATTATCGGGCCAATGAGGGGGAATTAATGGAACGGAAAAACCAATTGTGCGAAGATCCTGCCGTTGGATTTTTCATCCAGGGAGAGGCCTCCAGGCCCCCCTGGAATCGGGGCGCAAAGCCCCTGGGAACTAAGTAAGTAAATGAATACGGGTTTTGTGGGCTCTACTCTTTGGCAGTTTTTAGGGGGTGTGTTGCATCCGATGCAGACGACCCCGGGAAGAAGGAGATTTTGGCTATGAATCGTATGTATCAGCGCGCCCTCGTGGCGGCTCTCTGTATCGTGGTGGCCGGGCAATGCCAGGCACAGGAACTGGACCTTTCATTCGACGGCTCGTGCGGCAACGAATCCACGTTGGCTCCCGGAGCTGTCCAGGCCGTCACCATTGACTGCATTTTGACAACATCAAACAACCCCCTCGACAGCGGCGCCCAGGGCTGGTCGATCAGTGTTGCTTCCCGGGGTGGAACCATCACGTCGATCACCACCGATGGAACCGCCGCCGCCACCACAGATAATGGTGGACTGCGCGGGGTCGGCTTCGAAAAATCAGAAACCACCTCCGGCTCGGGTATTGCCACCGGCGGAAACAATGATTGCGAAGGACTCAATGGCGCCATAAGTGCCATCGTCCTCTCCTTTGAAAGTCCGATCACCCTCGATACCGAGGGCTCCTCCGTGATCGCCCGAATCGATGTCGAAGCTGCGGCTCCCGACACCCACAGCGACTGTAACGGCGTGGAGGTTTTCTTTGCTGACGGTTGCCAGGGCGCAGGACAGCCCGTGCGCAATGCCATCACCCTTGACACCCGGACCTTCCTTCCCGAGCTCGGCCGCTGCGAATTCAACGTCTGCTCGCTGCCTCCGGAAGATTGCTCCAGCGAGGGCGACGAAGACCAGAACGGTCTCGCCGACTGCGAAGACCCGGCCTGTGTTGAAGATCCCGCCTGTGTCGTCGATGACGGCGGAGATGACAACGTAGACGATGGTAACAATGGTGACGACGACGGTGACGACGACGGCGACGATGGCGCCGGCGACGATGACGCAGCAGAAGACGACGACGATGTCGATGGAACCCCAAGGGTTGCCTTCGGTCGCTCCCCTCTCTCTGCTCCCGAAGATGCAGAGAACCAGGATGCCTCCGGCTCGGTGAAGCTGGTACAGGTTCGCAGTCGTGCTTCGATGCATGTCCATATCGCGGGTCTCGAGCCCGGCGGTGTCTATGCCGTCAACGCCTCCCTCGGTGAGCTGAGTGAGGAAGTTGGAAGCATCACCACCCGGGAAGCTTCCGTAAGGCCCTCACGCTGCTACAGCGGCGGCCTGTCGGCACCGGAAGAGGAAGCCCCTGCCGAAGAAGACAATGACGGCGAGGGTGCCGGCGACGAAGATGGCGATGACGAAGAAGAGGTCGCCGCCGACGACGACGATGATGACGATGATGACCGTCACGACAGACGGGGCTGGGGACGGGGCTGGCGCTGGGGCTGGCATTGTCACCGCCGCGGAAACGATCGCCGGGCACAGGACCCCTCCGGCTCAGCGAAAATCCGCCTCAAACGTAATCTCTCAGAGGCCACCTACAGGATCACGACCAGGAGGCTTGACGGCGAGCTCGCCGCAACGCGCCTGGTCCTCTCCGATGGAACCGCCATCGAGCTGGAAGGCCGCAGGGGCAGCATCGAGCTGACAGAAGGCCAGGCCGAGGCATTTAACGGTGCCGTGGTCGAGGTTTACACTGTCGCTGAAGAAGGAGGCGAGGCCTCCCTCGCGCTCCTGGGAGATGTCAACTCCTGCTATCCCCGCCTCGACCGCTGGCGCGAGAGAATCGCAGAGCGCCGCGCCGGCAAGGGAAGTCTCCGGATTGACACTCGCCGCGATGACGAGCTGCCACTTGGAGTCGGAAGTGTTACTGAGCTCGAGGGCGCCGTGATTACCGTCACGGATGCCGATGGCGCTGTCGTCCTCAACGGTACGATCGATGAGCTGAACACCTTCGGCCGTGGTAACGACGACGACGAAGAAGAAGATGACAATGGCAAGGTCCCCGACGAGGAGGCTCTTGATGTTGTCGCCGAGGTGGCAGAGGAAGGCGGAGGAGCCGTCTTCAAGCTGCTCGAACCCCATGACGCAAGCTTCCTCAGGGGCGACACCAACGACGATGGCGTTGTCAACCTGAGTGACCCTGTCCGGGTTCTCTCGGTGCTCTTCCAGGGCAGCGGCGCCCTCTATTGCGAGGATGCCGCCGACGCCAATGACGACGGAACCATCAACCTGACCGATCCGATTCTCATGCTTCGGACGCTCTTTGATGGCACCGCCGGCATCTCGGCACCCTATCCCTACAGGGGATTCGATCCCACCCCCGATGAGCTGCACTGCAAGGACTTCGAGGGATAATCCGTTTTACCCCGGCTGAAGGGGTGAGACAGGAGGCGGGCGGCAGACTCCAGGTTTGCCGCCCGCCTCTTTTTTTTGCCGGGTCGAATTAGAGGAAAAGACATACCCACCGGCAGGCCAAAGGCCTAAACTATCTGCGGTCCGGAACACACCTAGAACAGAGGCCCAGATGCCCACCAGCAGCAAAACCAGTACACTCACTCGGTTCCTCTTACCGCTTTTCTTCGTCATCCTCCCGGCACTGAAGGCAGAGGAAGGAGAGCTCCCACCGGCCGTCGATCGCGAGATCGACTTTGAGAAGGAGATCCGCCCCCTGCTGTCGAGCCGGTGCCTCAAATGCCACAGCTCGAAAAAACAAAAGGGAGGACTGCGGCTCGACCTCCGCACTGCGGCACTCAAGGGAGGCGACTCGGGGGCTGTCATCCAGCCTGGCAAGAGCGCCGAGAGCCGCCTTGTACTCATGGTCGCGGGAAAAGCCAAGAAGCGGATGCCGCCAAGCGGCAAGGCCCTCCTTCCCGGGCAGATCGGGGCGCTGCGCGCCTGGATCGACCAGGGCGCCACCTGGCCTGAAGACCCCGCCGGGGCCGGCCGCATCGAGAGCGACCACTGGTCCCTGAAACCAGTCAGGAAACCGGCTGCACCGGCCGCCGGGAACAAGGACTGGGTAAAAAACCCCATCGATGCCTTCGTGCTCGCGAAGCTGCAGGAAAAAGGGCTCGAGCCACGCAGCCCGGCGGACCGCAGGACCATCATCCGCCGCCTGAGCTTCACCCTCCTGGGACTCCCACCCACCCCGCAGGAGGTCAACAACTTCATCAAGGACAAGAGCCCAGAGGCCTATCAAAACCTCGTTGACCGGCTGCTGGCATCTCCCCAGTACGGGGAGCACTGGGGCCGGCACTGGCTCGATATAGCACGCTATACCGAGAGCCAGGGGTTTGAATACGACCGCCTCAGGAACAATGCCTGGCACTACCGCGATTACGTCATCCGCAGCTTCAACGCCGACAAGCCCTACGACCGCTTCATGATGGAACAGGTTGCCGGAGACGTCCTGAAGCCGGTGATGAGCGATGGGATCATCGCCACCAGCCTGCTTGTCTGCGGCCCCTACGACCAGGCCGGCAACAGCCAGCGGAACCAGACCCAGCGCCTGAAGACCCGGGAAGAAGAGATGGAGGACCTGGTGAGCTGTGTGACCCAGGGCTTCCTCGGCATGACCGTCAACTGCGCCCGCTGCCATGCCCACAAATTCGACCCCATTCCGCAAACGGACTACTACCGCATCAAGTCAGTATTCGATGGCGTCCTCCACGGTGAACGTGACTTCGGCTCACAGGCTGAGCGCAATGCCCGGCAGAAAAAGGTCAATGTCCTCAACGCCGAGATCGCAGAGCTGACCGCCAAGGTCGAAGAACTCGAGAAGGGCGCACGCCGAAAAGCCCAGGCCAGCAAAGGAAAGAAGGCCCCCGAGGCCCCCTCCGGCCCCCGGCCCCTGGCCCTCTGGACCTTCGAAAACGGCAGCCTGAAGGACCAGGTTGGCGGCATGCACGCGAAGCTCAACGGCTCGGCCAGGGTCGAGCGCGGCCGGCTCATCCTTGACGGGAAGAACTCCTTCGCCTCGACAACGCAGCTTGGAAAAGATGTCGCGGAGAAGACCCTCGAGGCCTGGGTCCACCTGCCGACCCTCGACCAGAAAGGCGGCGGCGCCATCTCGCTGCAGACCAACGGCGGCAAGGTCTTCGACTCGATCGTCTTTGCCGAGCGCGAAAATCGTAAATGGATGGCGGGCAGCAACGGATTCGCTCGCACCAGGAACCTGTCGGCGGAAACAGAAAATTCGAATCCCGCAAGCGCGGTTCACATGGCCATCGTCTACAAGGCCGACAACTCGATCAGCCTCTACAGAAACGGCCAGCTCTACGGGCAGAGCTACACGCCCGGAGGACGGGTCACCTACCGCAAAGGCCAGGCCAATGTGGTCCTCGGCCTGAGACACCAGGGCGCCCGCAACGGTTTCCTCAAAGGAGAAATCGAGCAGGCGGCCCTCTACGACCGGGCCCTCAGCGAAAAAGAAATCCAGGCCTCCATCGGATCGAGAGGTTCTTTCATCTCGCTGGAGGATGTGCTGGGCGAGCTCACCGACCAGCAGCGCAAGGAGCGCAGCGAGCTCCTTGAAAAAGCCCAGGAAATCCGCGCCCGGATCAGCGCCATGCCACGCGGCGGGGGCAAGACCTACGCAGGGAAGCGGCGACAGCCGAAACCGACCCGCCGGCTCATCAAGGGCAATGTCCGGGAGCCGGCCGAGGCCGTACGCCCGGGGGCGCTGTCGGTGATCAGCGAACCTTCTGGAGATTTCGGGCTGGCTGAAAATGCCCCGGAGGCTGAGCGCCGGATCCGCTTCGCCCACTGGCTCGCTGACCCGAAAAACCCGCTGCCGGCAAGGGTGATGGCCAACCGCATCTGGCACTACCACTTCGGCCGGGGCATCGTCGGCTCCCCCAACGATTTCGGAGCGCTCGGCGAGGCCCCCACCCACCCCGGGCTCCTGGACTGGCTGGCGGCGACCTTCATTGAGAAGGGCTGGAAGATCAAGGAGCTGCACCGCCTCATCCTGCACTCCAGCACCTGGCTGCAGAGCTCTGCCTGGGACAGGAAATCGTCTGAGATCGATTCGGAGAGCCGCCTCCTGTGGCGCTTTCCTCCCAGGAGACTCGAGGCCGAGTCCATCAGGGATACGATGCTCGCCATCAGCGGCAAGCTCAACCCACAGATGGGTGGGCCCAGCTACAAGCCCTTCTCCGTATCGAGCTTCGGCTCTTCCTTCTACAAGATCAGGGACCAGGAAGGTCCGCAATTCGATCGCCGAAGCATCTACCGCATGAACGTGAACTCGGGTAAGGACCCCCTGCTCGATGTCTTTGACTGCCCGGACCCCTCGGTCAAGGTCCCCCGGCGTTCGTCAACCACCACCCCGCTGCAGGCTCTTTCCCTGATGAACAATTCACTCGTGCAGCGGCTCTCGAAGAGTTTTTCTACACGGCTCGAACAGGAAACCGGGAAGGACAGTGGTGATTCCATCGAGCGCGCCTGGCTCTACGCCTTCGCACGCAAGCCGACCGGCGCTGAACAGAAGCGCTGTGAGGTCCTGGCAAAAGAACACGGCCTCGACACAGTCTGCTGGGTGATCTTTAACGCATCGGAGTTTCTCTATGTACGCTGAACACGAGGTACAAATGGCCCAGGCAAACAGCGACCCCATGAGCAGGCGCCACTTCCTGTGGAATAACGCCAGCGGCCTCGGAGGTCTCGCGCTGGCCTGGATGCTCCAGAAAGAGGCTGCGGCCGAAGGCGGAAAAGCCGCCGGAGAGGGAATCCACCTTCCCGCACGGGCCAAGCGTGTCGTACAGATCTTCTGTATGGGCGGCATGAGCCAGATCGACACCTTTGACCACAAGCCTGCGCTCGAAAAGCTCCACGGAAAAAAACTGCAGGGAAGGGGCGAGCTGCGCGGCTTCTTCGGGCAGCCCGGGCTGATCATGAAGAGCCCCTTTGAGTTCAAGCGCCACGGAAAATCCGGCAGCTGGGCAAGCAGCATCCTTCCCAACCTTGCCTCCTGCGTCGATGAATGCTGTTTCCTGCACTCGATGGTCGCCAAGAGCAACAACCATACGCCGGCCACCTTCCAGATGAACACCGGCTTCACCCTCAACGGCTTCCCCTGCATGGGCTCCTGGCTGAGCTACGGCCTCGGAACCGAGAATGAGAACCTGCCCTCCTTTGTCACCCTGCCGGACCCGAGAGGAATGCCGGCCGGTGGCTCGATCAACTGGGCCGCGGGCTTCCTGCCGGCCGCCCACCAGGGAGTCGCCCTCAACACCAGCGGCTCGGAGCTGGTGCGCGACCTGAAAACCCCCGGCAACGTCTCGGCGGCAAAACGCAAGGCCGGGCTGGGGCTGCTGGAGGAGCTGAACAGGAAGTTCCTGGAAGAGAACCCCGGCAACAGCGATCTCGCAGCGCGCCTGCGCTCCTATGAGCTGGCCGGCGCCATGCAGCTGAGCATACCGGAAGCCCAGGACTTCTCGCAGGAGACCGCCGCCACCAGGACCCTCTATGGCCTCGACAACAAGGCCTCCGAGGGCATCGGGCGTAACTGCCTGATCGCCCGGCGGCTGCTGGAGCGGGGAGTCCGGTTTGTCCAGATCCTCAACGGCGGCGCCTTCGGTTCACCCCGAATCAACTGGGATGCCCATGAGAGCGTCGTCAAGAACCACACCAAGATGGCCGCCAGCATGGACATGCCCTTCGCCGGGCTCATCAAGGATCTCAACCAGCGCGGCATGCTCGATGACACGCTGGTGCTGCTGACCACCGAGTTCGGCCGCGGGCCAGCCACCCAGGGGGTCAACCGTCCCGGGCGTGACCACCACCCCGACGCCTTCACCTTCTTCATGGCCGGCGCCGGGCTGAAGAAGGGCTTCCACTACGGAGAGACCGACGACATCGGCTTCGCGGTGGCAGACAAGCCCACCACGATCCATGACTTCCATGCGACCGTTCTGCACCTGATGGGCGTCGACCACAAGAAGCTCACCTTCTACCACAACGGTATCCAGCGCCGCCTGCCCGCTGTCCACGGCCACGTGATCAAGGGAATCCTCGCCTGAGGCCGCTCAGCCGGAGGCTTTCGAGGGACGCACCACCTTGCTTCCGGACCAGGCCTCCCAGGTTCTGATGACATCCTCCCTGCCCTTGAAATCGCGGTAAACGGCCCGCGCCGTGAAGCCGGCATCCTTCCCGATGGCGTAGCGGCGAGCGAAGAAGACGAAATCCCAGGCCGGGTTGCCCTTGCCGCCGCCGGAGGGCGATTGCGCGAAACGCAGCTCGCAGTGCCTGCCGACATCCCGGAACATCAAGATGAAGACCTTGCCGTGGGAGACCCCGTAGTAGAAGGGATAGAGATATTCGTATTCTGAGAGTCCCTCCACCAGGGCTATGTTGAACCCGGGGTCCAGTGGCGGATCCCAGGTGCTGCCGGCCGGACGGTGGCAGGCCCGGTCGCCGTGGCTTTTGGGCAGGTGGGTGATCCAGCGGGGAGTGGCCTTGCCCTTGCCGGGGCGGTCCCGGCCGATGAAATGGATGGCCATGTCTTCGGGCGCCTGGATATAAGAGGCGAAGAAAACCCCGATATAGCCGTGCTTCTTCCAGGCGTCCTCCAGGGGCCGGAAGCTTGCCCGCATCTCCACGGCATCTTCACCGATGAGCTCATAGCTGAGCCGGCCCTGCAGCGGCCAGTTGGCGGTACGCTCCTGGAAGAGCTCCACCTTTTTCTCCCCCAACCGTCTCAAGCTGATCGGGGCAATGCGCGGCTCAAAAATATTCCAGCCGTAGCTGGCGGAATCACCGCTGAAGATATGCTCGTAGTTGAGCCCGGCATAGGCCGGAACGAAGAGCGTCCGCTTCGAGGAACCGTGGTAGAGCTCAGCGATACCGCTGTAGCCCTTGCGATGGCTCTTCCCATAGGCGGCATTGTCGGCAACCACAGCCTGCAGTCCCGCCGACTCAAGCCGGACCTGGGATAGATCTTCAGCCTGGGCCGCCTGCTGGAAAAGACAGGCCATCAAAAGTGCGCCCGGCCAGAGAGTCCTGGGAGCTTCGCGATTCCTCACCCCTGCGGGCTCAGTTCTGTACGGTGGCCGTGAATCCCTTGCGCAGGGATTTGACCAGGGTACCTGAATCGATCTCACCGGCGGCCTTGACCGTGGCGGTCCTGGTGTCAAAGTCCACATTGACCTCCTGGACTCCCTCCACCGTCAGCAGGTCTTCCTTGATCTTCGGAGGACACATGACTCCGCAGGCCATGCCCTCTACCTGCAGCTTGATCAGGGTCGCATTTCCTGCAGCCGCTCCAGCGGGGGCGGCAGAGCTCTCTGCTCCACTGCTGGCGGAATCATCACCTGTGCAGGCGCTGAGAAGGAAAACAGCAATGACACTCAGTACGGCAATAGCTCTCATGATTAGCTCCCTGGAGTTTGTTGGTCTTTCAATGCGCTTATTGTGACTTGCGAAGGCTCCGCAGGCGAGGATTTCTTTCACCACGCCGCCGGGGATACCGCCCCTCTATTTCCCGATATTCACGCCGTAGAGGCCTGCGATTTTTTTTACGAAGGCCTTGTGGCGCATGGGAACCGCGTCTCGCCATTTCCGGAGGTATTGCTGAAAGGTGTCTCCCCCAGCCGGCGGCGAGCTGTTGAGCCAGCGAACCGCATCCCAGCGTTCGGGCTTCTCCTCGAACAGGCGCAGAAGAATGAGAGCCATCGCGCCGTTGAGATCGCGGTCACAGCAGTTCTTTTCGAGCTCTTTGCTGTGCTTGCGATAGAAGCTCGCAAGGCCCTCCTTGTGAATCTCCGAAACCCGGCCCCGCCTCAGGATGACATTGTCAGCGTACTGCCTGAGATGGTCGCGGTAATCCGCCCAGTGCGGGTAGGGTGGCTTCGTCTTCCAGCTCCTGGCCATAGCCCTCATACAGAAAAGAGAGGCTGTCTCTCCAAGGGTTTCCTCGAACCAGAGGTTCTGGGGACCTCTCTGACGGCTGCCGCAGAGCAGGTGAAGAAACTCATGGGAGAACTGGTAGGAATACTGGGCCCAGTAGGTCTCCCCGGTATCGAGGAGGATCTCGAGCTCTCCCCGGGAATTCTTTATAAAGCTGAAGAAGGGGCCATTGCGTCCGCGCTTGACGACAAAAGGCTCGAGCTTGGAGGTCTTGAGGTGGCGCCAGAGCTCACCGGCCACCGAATCACAGACCGCCTTGATATCCTGCTCAGCCGACTTGAAGCCCTCGGCCTCGACGCGGTAGGACGGCAGCGGCCGCGCGGCGGGAGCCTCTTTCTTCTGCCCCGCCACGGGAGCGCAGAGCAGCAGGCTGAGTGCAAAAATGACTTCCTTGCGAATCACGGTTCATTTCCTTCCTGGGAATAATCGGGAGGCCCGGGTCAGTTCGAGGCCGACTGGATCTTGAAGAGATGATCAGAGCCGCGAATATAGATCGCCCCGGAGCTGATGGCGTAGCTCGCCAGGGTTCGCTCGCCGAGCTTGTTTCTCGACAGGATCTTGAACTTCTTTCCCGCCTCGATCACCACCGCCTCTCCTCTTTCATTCTGGAAGTAGATCTTTCCACCGGCAGAGAGGACCGAGGCTGAGTAGCCGCCGCCGACCCGCTCACGCCAGTGAAGCTTGCCCGTGCGGGCCTCGATGCAGGAGGCGATTCCGCGGTCACTGACGCAATAGAGCTCCTCGCCGACGAGCACCGGTGGCGGCGAATGGGGTGCGGACTTGCTGCTCTGCCAGGCGATGTGGGTCTTCGTCACCTCGCCCTTGCCATCGGGGCGAATCGCGAAGAGCTTTGACTGGTCGAAGCTGCTGGAGAAATAAACCAGCCCGTGGCCGTAGAGCGGGCGCGGCACCACCGAGTAGCCGCCGTGCCAGGCTCTCCAGATCTCTTTGCCGTCAGATGGGTCGTAGCTCGCGATCCAGTTGGCGCCCGGAAGAATGACCTGGGTCTTTCCATCGAGCTCGAGGGCCAGCGCCGTGGCGAAGGCGAAGAGCTTTCCCGAGCTCTTCGGGCGCTTCGTCTTCCAGCGGATCTTACCGCTCTTGCGGTCGAGACCGACGACGAAGGGGTCCGCCGCACCATCGCAGCTGAAGACAATCACCTCGCCGGCCCGCACCGGCGAGCTGCCGCCGCCGTGGACGGGATTGTAGACCAGCTCCTCGTTCTTCCAGAGGATCTTGCCGGCAAGGTCCAGGCAGGCCGTGCCGTTGGTGCCGAAGTGGACATAGAGCCTGCCGTCGTCGACCAGCGGTGTCGGGCTGGCATGGCTGTTTTTCTGATGCCGTCTCGACGACCTCGCCTTGGTGAACAGCTCCGTCTGCCACAGAAGCTTGCCGCTCTTGCCATCAACGGAGAGAGCCACCAGGGAGGGGTTGTCCTTTGAACTTTTCGCCCCCACCACCGCAGCACTCAGGTAGACCTTGCCGTCCACAACCACTGGCGACGACCAGCCGGTACCCGGCAGGCGGAACTTCCAGGCGACGTTCTTCTTGCCGCTCCAGGAAACAGGGATGCCCTTCTCAGGGGAGATGCCCTTCGCACCGGGACCTCCGAACTGGGGCCAGTCTTCACCTGACGCGCAAGGGCACGCCAGCAGAGCCAACAGGAAACAGTAGCGATTCAACATGGGGATAGATCTCCGGGGCAAATTCTGTTTACAGGTAGATCCTGTTCTCTCAGGCGCCTTTTTTCAACAAACTGTTACCCGTCTGCAGCTTGTTTCGGTGTATCTTGTCTGACCGGACCGGGGGCTCGATCAGCCTCCCGGACGGAACCTGATCTCAAAAATACCTGCCGGGAATGATCCCCGCGCCCGTCCATCAAGGAGAACCAAAACATGAAACTCTTCAGAAATAACCTCTTCCTTGTACTGATCGCGACTCTCTGCTTCGGTTGCGGAGGACCTTCAGACCAGGGCGGCGAGACGAAAAAGAAGGGCATCATCGGCTACTCGGCGATGTCCCTGACCAACCCGTTCTTCAAGATCATCGCTGACAGCATCACCAGCGAAGGAAACCTGAACGGCTTTGATGTCGTCGTTAACGACGCCAACAGTGATGGCAAGCTCCAGGCCGAGCATATCGACAGCTACATCGTGCAGGGTGCCCAGGCCATCATCCTCAACCCCTGTGACCGGCTGGCTGTCGGACCGGCGATCCAGAAGGCCAACAAGGCCGGCATCCCCGTTTTTACCTGCGATCTCCAGTGCGTCGCCGAAGGCGTCAAGATCACCGGCCACATCGGCACCGACAACTTCCAGGGCGGCCAGCTGGCCGGCAAGGCGATG